>NZ_JBVIRY010000013.1:0-201344 GCF_055575795.1 Kitasatospora sp. NPDC034023 | reverse complement strand
GACTTTTGGCACGCTGTTGAGTTCTCAAGGAACGGACGCTTCCTTCGGACCGCCTTCCAGCGGACCCTCCGGGCTTCGTTCTTTCGTGTTTCCAGCTTATCAGATGTTTTCCGCTCCGTTTCCGGGGCTTCCTTCATCCAACTCGCCGGTGTCTTCCGGGGCTTGACGCCCTGTCCGACGTTTCAAACTCTAGCCGACCTCCGCTCCGAAAAGCGAATCCAGCCGCAATCCGATAAAACGAACACGCCGAATAAGAACCGAGCCGCGACAAGACACGACTCAGCCCGAACCGGGAACCGGTGTTTCAGGGGATTGGCCGCTCCGGGACCGTCCGCGCAGATGCGTGTCCGGTGCTCCCATGTCGAGCGACTGGGAGACAGTACTCCTATTCCGCACCCGACACAAAATGCTCCGCCGGCGGGCGGTGGCAGGCCACCGCCCGCTCAGTCACCTCTCGCCTGCGCGGTCGAGGTTCAGGCAGAGCGCCCAAACGTCGGAGTAGGTGTTCGGCGAGGGTGAGCCGCCGACGTGGATGTCGGCCGTCCAGTACGCGGGCGTCGTGCTGCCGTCACTGACCGGGTTGCCGTCGGAGTCGCTGGGGTAGCTCCCGGTGAGGTGGGTGCCCTGCGAACCCGCCTTGCTGAAGTCGGTCGTCGTCACCTTGCCTCCGCTGGCGGCGGCACCTCCGCTGACCAGGACGTCGTGCTTGCGTCCGTTGCCACGCCCGCCATCGGGGCTGTCGCAGCCGACCGTCGCCGTCTGGTGGGTGCCTGCGGCCTCCGGGCCGCTCAGCTCGCGGAAGTGGACGGTCGTGGTGATGTTCCGGACGTTGACGTCGTCGCCGCTGCAGATCGCGTAGGCGTACGTCATGTTGCCGCTGTCGCGTCCGCCGCCGATTCCGCCGACGGCGGTCCAGGAGTCGGGGTTGGTCTCCCCGTCCGCGGCGGCCATCTGACCGAAGTCGTGCACGGCGTCGTTGAAGGTGGGGAAGCCGGCGATCGGCTTGAGGCTGCCGACGACGGCGGGGGTGGTCCGGGCACCGCCGCCGATCAGCAGGGTTCCGGCCGGGCAGGTCGCCACCACGGTCTTGGCCGTGTTCCCGACGCTCGGTCCGGGCACCTTGTTCATGACCACCTGGGTGTGCCGGATCCGGTTGCTGGAGAGGCACAGCGCGTAGGCGGTGGTGGAGAACTCGGGGCTGGAGTTGCTGCCGCTGCCGCCGAACGCGAGCCAGTGCGTGGCGTCGGTGCCGACGACGCCGGGTGCGTCGGTGTACTCGGTGACACCGTCGGCGCTGGGCGCGATGCCCAGCATGTGGTTGCCGTTGCCCGCCCGGTCGCTTCCGGTGGTCTGGGAGATTCCGCCGCCGGAGACCAGACCGTGGCTGCAGTCCGCGCGGGACGAGACACCGGTGAAAGGCGTGTCGGGGCCCATGGTGGCTCCGGGGGTCGTCACGGAGACGACCGCGGTGTCGGCGTGCGCGATGTCCGGCACCGCCAGGACGAGCAAGGCACCAGGGATCAGGACGGTCCGCAGGGCGGACCGCCGCAGGGAGTTCTTCCGCACCGGTTTCTTCCTTTCCGACGTTCCGATGGCGCCGCGGTGAACGGCCGCGGCGCCGGTGACTCAGAGGTGCCTCCGAGGTGGCCCGGGGGTGCCTCCGGGCGCCCTCAGGGGTGCCTCAGACGCCGTCGTTGGCGCACAGCGCCCAGACGTCGGAGTGGTTGTTGGTCGACGTCTGGCCACCGGTGTGGGCAGCCGCCGTCCAGGACGCCGCCGTGGTCGTCCCGTCGCTGACCGGATTGCCGCTGGAGTCGCTGGGGAAGCTCCCGTTGAGGTGGTCGCCGCCGGAGCCCGGCCCGGTGAAGTCGGTGGTGGTCACGCTGCCCGCGCTGACGGCGGCGCCGCCGCTGACCAGCTTCCCGTCCCCGACGCCACAACTCACCGTCGCCGTCTGGCCCGTGCTCCCGGTGTTCGGGCCACTCACCTCGCCGAAGCGGACCTTGACGGTGACACCGCTCACGCCGATGCCGTTGCCGCTGCAGATCGCGTACGCGTAGGTCTCGTCGCCGGCGTTCGCGCTGTTGTCCCACCCGACGGCGCTCCAGGAGTCGGGGTTGGTCTCCCCGTCCGCGGCCGCCTTCCTGCCGTAGTCGTGCGCGGCATTGTTGAAGGTGGGGAAGGTGGCGATCGGCTTGAAGGTGCCGGTGTTGCCCGGTGTCAGCAGGGCACCGCCGCCGAGCAGGACCGCGTTGGCAGGGCAGGTCGCCGTCACCAGGCCCACCGTGGTCGCGGCTGTGGGCGTGTTGGCCTTGTTCATGACGACCTGGGTGTGGTTGATCAGGCTGCTGGTGAAGCACACCGCGTACGGGGTGGTGGAGAACGAGGAGTTGACCTGCCCCCCGCTGGCGCCCTTCGCGATCGAGTACGTCACGTCGGTGCCGACGACCCCGGTCGAACCGGTGTATTCGGTGGAACCGTCCGCGCTGGGCTCGATGCCCATCACGTGGTTGCCGTTCACTCCCGCGCCCGTACCGATGGCCTGGTTGATGCCGCCACCGGAGACGAGCCCACCGGTGCAGTGAGCGCTCGTCGAGATCGAGGAGTCGGCGCCTGCGGGCCCGAGGGTGGCCCCGGGGGTCCGCACCGTGACGCCCACCGTGTTGGCGTAGGCGGCCCCCGGCGCCGCCACGACCAGAAGGGCACCTACGACCACTGTCTTTCCTGCGGCGAAGCGCCACAGGGACTTGTCTGCCACCGAGTTCGTCCTCTCGAGATTTCACCGTGCGGAGAGCCGCGAAGAGCCACGAGTGCCGGCCGGAGCCGGGAGACCGTGACGCTGGGTTACGGGCCGATTGAAGCAGCGGTCCGGACGCGCCCGCGACTGGTGCCGAGCACAAGACGACGGGCTCTTCACTGGGTGATCGAACAGGCCGGTACGGCAGGCAGTTGCCGTCGGCGGCGCCGGTGCGCCACCGCGCGACCCGCAGGTCGCGGGTCGCGCAACGCGGAACGCGCAACGCAACGGCCCGGCCTCGCGGTGGGAGTCCGCGAGGCCGGGCCGTTGCCGGGATGGTCGGGTCAGTGCTGCCAGACCCGCACGTAGTCGACCTGCATGTCGGCCGGAGTGACGGCCGGGTACTTGGAATCGACCGCGTTGTTGAGGATCAGGTACATCGGCGCCGCCGTGATGCCGGTGGTGATCTGCCCGACCTTCACACCGTCGTAGTAGTACGTGACCGAGCCCGGCGCCCATTCCGCGCCGTAGGTGTGCCATCCACTGAAGTCGCCGTGCGCGCACCCGCCCGGGCCGCCGGCGTCGGAGTGGAAGTGGTAGCAGGCCTCGCCACCCAGACCCTCCATCACGTCCATCTCACCGTCGGTCGGCCAGTTCTGACCGTCCGCCCAGAAGGCGGGCCAGTTGGCGACCTGCGAGCCGGACGGCGGCAGATAGATGCGGGCCTCGAACGCGCCGTAGGAGAACTGGGCCTTGCCGTTGGTGTTGATCAGACCTGACGTGTACGGGTAGGTCTTGCCGTTCACGGTGGCCGGCTTCTGGACCGCCGCCAGGTGCAGGCTGCCGCCGCTCACCGAAACCTGGGACGGGGAGTACGCGGCGGACTCCTGGGAGTTCACCGGCTGAGTCGTGCAGGTGCTGCAGCCGAACCAGTTGGGATTCCACTTGGCGGCGTCGAGCGAGCTGCCGTTGAACTCGTCCGCGAAGACCGGGCGCCAGGCGCCCGAGATGCCCAGAGGTCCGGCGGAGGTGCCGGTCGTGGGGGCGGTCGTGGCGGTCGGCGACGGCGTCGCGGTGGCGGTGGCGGTGGCGGTCGACGACGGGGACGCCGTCGCGGTGGCCGTCGGCGACGGCGAGGTGGTCGCCGTGGCGGTCGGCGACTGCGTGGCGGTGGCCGTCGGCGACGACGTGGCGGTCGCGGTCGGCGACGGCGTACCGGTCGCAGTGGCGGTCGCGGTCGGCGACGGCGTACCGGCCGCAGTGGCGGTCGCGGTCGGCGACGGCGTACCGGCCGCGGTCGGCGAGGCGGTGGCCGTTGCGGTAGCCGTTCCGGTAGCCGTGGGCGACGGGCTCGGTGCCGGAGCCGAGGAGGCGCGCGAGGTGAAGGTGTTCACCGGGCTCAGGTTGTGCCAGTGGTTGGCGCTCTCATACGCCACGAAGTACGTGTACGTGCCTGCCGGGAAGGTGCGGCTCTGCGGCGTGAACGTGAGCTCCGAAGAGGTCAGCGTCGCTGGGATCGCACCGCGGAAGTCGTAGTGGGCACCGTCGGCCGACCGCACCGCGATGGTCAGCGCCTGGACCGAGGTCTGGCGGGTGGCGTGCAGCTTGGCGGTGGCCGTGACCGGGCTGTCGGCGCCGGGACCGGTCGGCGTGATCGAGATGGAGTCGACCACCACCGGTTCCGTCTGCGTGGACGGCATGGCCCAGGCGGCCGCACCGGTCCCGGTGGCAGCCAGCGCGATCCCGAGCGCGAGGAAACGGCGCCCGCCGGTGAGTGTGCTGCGGCGATGCTTCGAATGCTTGGCCATACGAGGGAGGACCCTTTCGCTCCCCCCTCGACTGTGGACTCGCAGCAGCCTGAAGGAGGGATGGTCCGTATGCAAGCCCAATGCCGCCACCGAATCGACGACATCGGTCACGCACCCGGCAAAGTCCCCTGGTCGGGCGGGCTTTCGAGGCACCGCCATCGGCCGGCTGTGACATGTCGCACAGCCGGCCGATGGCGGAATCAGGAAGACCGGACCAAGGTGGTCGTTATTGAGGCTTTCATCAGCATTTGTCCGTATCAACCGGAAAGCGTCGTTCGACGGCTTCGGCCCCGAACTGGCGGCCATGGTCACGAGGCCTGGCCGGATGCCATCAACTCGGCTTCCCCGTCCTCCACTTGCCCGTGACGACCGACGCGGGGCCCGGTCGGTCACCCGGGTCACGGCCGCCGGATAGCACGGGACGTTCAGCCCCGAGCCGAACCCGATCTCCAGGACATCGCCCTCAAGACCCTCGCAGACCCTTCGCCGGAGATGCGCGGCCTCCTTCGTCCCACAGACGACGTTGACGATCCGCGGCACGACCTGACCGGCGAAGAACCCCATCACGACCTCCAGCCCTCATGCCCGCTCCGGCACCGAGCCGAGCCACCGGCGAAGCCCGTCGGACCGGCGAGAAGGCCCCGTCATCGCCTCCTCCAGCGAGATGCGACTGCGGATTCACGACGAAGACCCCGCCGAATCTGCCGCAGGCCCGACCGGAGCCACCTCCGAGCCTTCAGGCCGCGCCGCCGTGTGCCGGCCAGGCTGTGTCGTCGGCGGCCAGCCACGGCTCGTCCGCGGCAGCGCTGGGGGTTGTCCCGGCAAACACGCGGACGTCGTGGTGAAGGTGGGGCTGGTCGGCATAGCCACAGTCCGCCGCCACCTGCGCGGGGGTGTGTCCGCGGACCAGGCGGTGAACGGCCTGATCGAAGCGGACGAGCATGGCGGCACGTTTGGGTGTCAGGCCGATCTGCGAACCGAAACGCGACCACACGCGCTGGCGGCTCCACCCGGTCCGGGCTGCGAGGTCGCTCACGCGGGTTCGACCACGGCTGGCGACGATCTGACGCCAGACCCAGGCCACCTCGGGATCGACCACCCTGCCGTCACGGAGCCGGGTGAACAGTTCTGTGTCGATCAGCGCGAAGCGCTCCGGCCAGGTTCGCGCATGGTGAAGCCGCTCCCGCAGGCGCGGCGTGTCGCGGCCCCACAGGTCGTCGAGTGTGATGACGCTCCCGCGCAACTCCGCGAGCGGGAGCCCGAGCACGGAGTGCGCAATGAGCGGAGACAGGCGAATCTGCACACACTCGATGCCCTCGGCACGCACCTGGAACGCGCTGAAGGCGAGCCCGGCGGCCAGGCTCGCCGCCCGCATTCGGCCGGCGGCGCCGTGAATGCTGAACGGGCGGTCACCGAACTCGACAGCCACGGTGACGGCCGGGTGGGGGATGGCTCGCAGTTCGACTGGATTGTCACCGTGAATACGGAACCCTGCCATGTCGACACCAGGCAGCGCGGTTTGGCGCGACGGTCGCGCGATCTCCCAAGCCGCAGTGGGACCTGCCCTTCCGCTAACCGGTCGCACGCCTCCACTGTACGAGCGGCTCGGCGGCGGGATCAACCATGCGCGAGGCGTGGACATTTCTCCAAGACGCCTCGCGGCGGCCGTCGGCAGGCTGGTCACGCACAGATCGAGCGACGGAGGAGCCATGGACGAGACGACCACCCCGCAAGACCAACGCACCCACAGCCGCGCGGATCCGGCGCCGCGCGCCCCGCACGGACGGCGGCGGGCAAGGAGGCGGCGGATCACGCTGCTGGCCGTCGGCCTGCTGGCCATCCTCCTCGCGGGCAACACCGTGTCAGTGCGCACGGAGACAGCCGAAGCGTCCGGCGAGCAGATCGTGCGCCTTCCCGGCGGGGACATCCACGTCGTGCAGGATGGGCCCCGCGACGCGCCCACAGTGGTGCTCCTGCACGGCCTGGGCGGCTCGACGGCATGGTGGGATCCAGTGCTGCCGGCATTGCGGGACCTGCACGTGGTGCGGGTGGACCTGCTAGGGCACGGCAGATCGGCCAAACCGGCCGATGGCTACCGCATCGCGGAGCAGGCCCGCCGGGTCGGGGCCGTACTCGATCGGCTCGGGGTGCGCCACGCGACCGTCGTCGGGCATTCGACCGGCGGCACCGTCGCCACGTCGCTGGCCGAACAGCGCCGCGACCTGGTGGCGGCGATCGGGCTGATCGACACCGGCCCGCGGTTGGACGCGTACATCGGCGACAGCTTCGCCAGCCATCTGGTGACCACCCCGGTAGTAGGTGAGCTGCTCTGGCGGCTGCGCACCGACGGCACGATCCGTGACGCGCTGAGCACCGCGTTCACCCGTAAGGTGGGGATCCCCGACCAGATCATCACCGATATCCGGGGCATGACCTACCGCAGCCTCACCGCGACCGACGAGGCGTCCTCCGCGTACGTGAAGGAGGAGCCCATCCCCGACCGGGTCGCCGGGCTCGGCCTTCCGACGCTGGTCATCTTCGGCTCCCAGGACCGACGATGGCAGCCGTCCTCCGCCCAGGACTACCGCCGGGTTCCCCACGCCCGGATCGAGATGCTCGATGGTGTCGGCCACACACCGATGTTCGAGGCCCCCGACGCCACCGGAGCCCTCCTGCACGGCTTCGCCCTCGAAGCCGCGCCACGCTGACCCGGCATCACCACTCACCACAATCCGAGATCTCTACCGAACCCGCGGTGCCTCTGTGTTCTGTCAAGCGGCGATGGGGAAGTGCGCGGCTCGTCGTTCGAAGGCCGGCATCCGGCCGTCCGGGTAGGGAAGATCCGTCGCCTGGTCGTCGGCGGTGTGCTGAGGCCGCCGAGATCCGGGCGGATTCTCCCGCACAAAGGTCATGCTTCGGAAGCCGATCACACGGTATCGGCGCTGAACGTCATGCCAACCCGCGAAGTCACTCATATGAGCCAACCCATGGTCATGTCCGGTATCTCAGGCCCTACTTGAAGCTACGCTTCGACGCCTTGAGCAAGAGATCGGAAAGAGCTCGCACGGCCTCGGCAGGCGCCGGGCCGAGGCATTCACCCACGCAGGCAGGGGATTTGGTGACCGGCGAAGGAATTGACGGCAGTTGTCAGCGGACGGAGGTCGTCGTCATCGGCGCCGGCATGTCCGGAATCGCCGCCGTGATCGCACTGCACCAGGCCGGAATCGACGACGTCGTGGTGCTGGAGAAGACCGGCCGCCTCGGCGGTACCTGGCGTGACAACACCTATCCCGGATGCGGCTGCGACGTGCCGTCCGTGCTGTACGAGTACTCCTTCGCCCCCCATTCCTGGAGCCGGTCCTTCGCCACCCAGCCCGAGATCCTCGGCTACCTCGAAGCCACCGCGGAAACGCACGGCGCCGAAAAGGCGATCCGCTACGGCACCGAAGTCCTCGCCGGCCACTGGGACTCGGACACCCACTTCTGGCACCTGAGCACCACTGCGGGCACCTGGACCGCCCGGACGGTCATCGTCGCCACCGGCCCATGGCACCGTCCCCGCTACCCCGACATTCCCGGGCTCGACGGCTTTCCCGGCGCTGTCTTCCACTCCGCCGACTGGGACCACGGCACCGACCTGACCGGACGCCGCGTCGCGGTGGTCGGCACCGGAGCGTCCACCGTCCAGTTCCTGCCGGAGATCCAGCCACAGGCCGCCCACATCGATGTCTTCCAGAGCACACCACAGTGGGTACTGCCGAAACCGGACCACCCGTACTCCCCCCGCCTCCGCCGATTCCTCGAACGCCGCCCGGCGGCACGCCGCCTCCTGCGCCGCCTGCAGCACTGGACGCAGGAGACGATCGGTGTACCCCTGCGCTACCCGAGACTGCTGGCACCCCTGGAAGCCGTAGCCCGCCTCCACCTGCGTGCCGCCGTGCCCGACCCCGCGCTCCGCGAGGCCCTGACCCCGCGCTACCGCCTCGGCGGCCGCCGCCTGATCGCCTCCAGCACCTACTACCCCGCCCTCACCCAGCCCAACGTCCAGCTGCGCCCCACCCGCGTGACCGCAGTCCACGGCTCCCAGGTCATCGGAGCCGACGGCACCCGCACCACCGCGGACGCGATCATCCTCGCCACGGGTTTCCACGTCGGTGACCTCCCCCTGGCTCCTCGCCTGCACGGCCTCCACGGCACCACCCTCGCCCAGACCTGGGCCGACGACCGCCGTGCCTACCTGGGCACAAGCATCAGCGGATTCCCGAACCTCTTCCTTCTTCCCGGCCCGAACATCCTCACCGGCACGAGTGCGGTCCCGACCGTCGTCGAGGCACAACTCCGCTACATCACCGCCGCCCTCAACCACCTGTACACCAGCGGGAACACCGCACTGGACGTCACGCCGGAGGCTGAAGCGGCACACCACAACGCCCTCCAGCACGCACTCCGCGGCACCGTGTACAACACCACCGGCGGCTCCGGCTACTACTTCGGACTCCCGGGCGTGAACACCTTCTGCTGGCCCTGGTCCGCCGGAAGGCTGGTCAAGCGCCTGCACACCTTCACCCCGGACACCTACATCTGGACCAAACAGCAGTCTGAACCGCGTACCGGAAGGCCCGCCGGAGGAGCAGTAGTACCACCCCCGGCCTCGCGGCAGCGCGCTCACCGACTCACCGCCGAAAACCGCACCCCGTAGGAGCGGTCCCAGGCCCTAGAGGAAGACCGTAACCATCAGTCACGAGCTTTCCCAACTCGCCGATATTGCAAGGAAGTTACCGGCTCTACATTGCACTCCGTGCCCGGTGGGCAGCGATCAGATCTCGGTACCAGGCGTACGAGGCCTTCGGCGTGCTCATCCACGACGACATGTAGGCCGGCTGGGCCTCCGGGAGGAGCTTCTCCGGCGGCGGCTTCCGCAGGGCGTACCGCCGCAGCGCCCCTGTCCAGCTATTCGTGATCGCGCCGCCCGCGCGGGATGGGGAGCAGCAACGCGGCCACGAAGACCACCACTATCAGGCCGATGACCACCAGGTTCGCCCCCGAGATCGACTGCGGACGGGATCTGGCGTCACTCTCGCCCCGCAGCTACGCGTCGGCACCCGCGGTGAGCCGAACGGGCCGGTCCCCGCCGCGGGCCGACGGACGGGACTACCGACGCGGGCAGCGCAGCCGTGGTGCGTCGGCGGGGAGAGGTTCACCCCGTGCCGATCCGGCGGCCGGTGACCTCGGCGGGGCGGATGCGCACCCACAGGGGCCGGGAGCCGCCGGCGTCGCGGATCCAGAGGTCCTCCAGGTGGAGCAGCGCAGGTTTGCCGTGCACGCCCACGTTGGCGACCCGGCCGCCGGGGCGCACCAGGCGGGTGCACAGTTCGAAGGACTCGGGGACGCCGACCGCCTCGATCGCGACGTCCACGCCCAGTCCGTCCCGGCTCAGTTCCTGGACGGCCTCGGGGGTGGCTTCGGCCACGGTCAGGGCCGTGTCGGCGCCGAAGTGCCTGGCGGCGTCGATGCGGCTCTGCGCGAGGTCGATCGCGATGATGCGGGACGGGCTGTAGAGGCGGGCGGTGAGGATGGCGGCGAGTCCGATCGGTCCGGCGCCGACGATCGCGACGGTGTTGCCCGGCTCGACCCGGCCGTTGCGGACGCCGACCTCGTAGGAGGTGGGCAGGATGTCGGCGAGCAGCAGGGCGTCCTCGTCCCGGACGCCGTCGGGCAGCTTGTACAGGGAAGTGTCCGCGAAGGGGGTGCGGACGTACTCGGCCTGGCAGCCGTCGATCAGGTGGCCAAGGATCCAGCCGCCACCGCCGGTGCACTGGCCGTAGCTCGCGGCTCGGCAGTAGGCGCAGCGGCCGCAGGCGGAGATGCAGGAGACCAGGACCCGGTCACCGGCCGTGACGGTGCGCACGCCCGGTCCGGTCTCGGTGACGGTTCCGACGGCCTCGTGCCCGAGGACGCGGCCCTCGGTGACCTCGGGGACGTCGCCCTTGAGGATGTGCAGGTCGGTGCCGCAGATGGTGACGGCGTCCACTCGGACGACGGCGTCCTCCGGGTCTTGGACGGCCGGGTCGGGGGCATCGCCCCAGGTGCGGCGGCCGGGTCCGTGGTAGGTGAGCGCTTTCATGCCGCGGTCGCTCCTCTCGGAGGGCGGATCCGGCGGTTCCGCTCGTACGTCCAGCGTCTCCCGGGCCGCAGCCGTCGCCAGGGGCCCGGTGGGGTGCTCCCGCTGGGCCGATGGACCCCCTTGCGCCCGCCCGGCCGGGGCGATCGCGCCTACGCTGGTCAGTGGGTATCGGGGGCGAGCCAGGGAGGATCCCTTGGGCAGCGCGTCGGAGACCAGCCCGTCGGAGACCAGTGCTTCGGCGTCGGGCGCCCGCGTGCCTCAGCTGCGGCTGGACGAGCTCCTGGAGGAACTGCAGGCCCGGCTGGACGCCGCCCGGGGTACCCGTGACCGGGTGCACAGCCTGCTGGAGGCGGTGCTGGCGGTCGGGCGCGACCTGGAACTCTCCCAGGCCCTGCAGCACATCGTGGAGGCCGCCGTCACTCTGGTGGACGCCGAGTACGGTGCGCTCGGCGTGATCGGCGAGGACCAGCGGCTGTCGCAGTTCATCCCGGTCGGGGTCACCGACGACCAGGTCAAGCTGATCGGCGACCTGCCGTCCGGGCATGGCATCCTCGGCGAACTGATCCGTCATCCCGAGCCGCTGCGGCTCAGCCGGATCTCCGACCACCCGGCGTCCTACGGGTTCCCGGCAAGACACCCCCCGATGAGCAGCTTCCTGGGGGTGCCGATCCGGATCCGCGCCAAGGTGTTCGGCAACCTCTACCTGACCGAGAAGCGCGGCGGCGGCGACTTCGACGACGAGGACGAGTCGGTGCTCGCCACCCTGGCCGTCGCCGCCGGGGTGGCCATCGACAACGCCCGGCTCTACGACCGGGCCCGGCGGCGGCAGCGCTGGCTGGAGGCCAGTGCCGAGGTGACCAAGGCCCTGCTGTCGGGCAGCGCGGAGCAGGAGGTGCTGGACCTGCTGCTCGCCCGGGCGACCGAGATCGCCGGCGCGGACCTCGCCGTCGTCGCCGTGCCTCTGCCGGAGACCGGCGAGCTGGAGGTGCGGATCGCCGTCGGCCTGGGCGAGCGGGAGCACAGCGGTCTGGTACTGCCCATCGAGGGCTCGTTCATGGGGGCGGCCTTCCGTACCGGCGGGCTCGTGGTGAGCCCCGACGTCCAGCACGACCCGAGGATCACCGCCGGTCCGCCGCGCTGGCAGGGCCTGGGCCCGGCCCTCGCCATTCCCATCGGCACCACCGCGCACGGGATCCGGGGCGTGCTGCTGCTGGCCCGGGCGGCCGGTGCGCCGCTGTTCGAGGAGGGCGAGTCCGGGCCGCTGCTGGGCTTCGCCGGCCAGGCGGCGGTGGCGATGGAGCTCGCGGAGCGCCGCCGGGACTCCGAGCAGGTGGCGTTGCTGCAGGAACGCGACCGGATCGCCCGCGACCTGCACGACCTGGCCATCCAGCGGCTCTTCGCCACCGGGATGACCCTCCAGGGCGCCACCCGCTTCATCACGCACCCCGAGGCCACCGACCGGGTCCTGCGCGCGATCGACGACCTGGACGAGACCGCGAAGACCATCCGCGCCACCATTTTCGGCCTGCGCCTTCGGGAGAAGGGCCCGGCGGCGAGCGGCCTGCGCACCCGCGTCGTCGAGGTCGTCGAACGCGCCGCCCGCGCCCTCGGCTTCGCCCCGGCCCTGCGGATGACCGGCCTGCTCGACGTCACCGTCCCCGCCGAGATCGCGGACGCGGCCGTCGCCGTCCTGGAGGAGGCCCTGTCCAACGCCGCCCGCCACGCCCGGGCCCACGCCGTCGACGTCTCGGTGGCCGCCGGAGCCGACCTGACCCTCACCGTCACCGACGACGGCGTCGGCCTTCCCGAAGGCGTCGGCCTTCCCGAGGGCGATCGCCGCAGCGGGCTCGCCAACCTGGCCGACCGCGCCGCCGCACTGGGCGGCACTTTCACCGCCCGACCCCGCCCCGAGGGCGGCACCGAGCTGGTCTGGCGGGTCCCGCTGCCGAAGATCTGAGAACACCTGGTGAAACGATCTTCGACCAGGGCGGGCGGGGTACGGGCCACTCGCCGTCAACGACTGTCTGCGCCTTGGCACGGCCCCGGGACGCGCCCCGACCGGTGCGCGCTGACCCGACGAGAACGGTCGGCCGGGCCCTGGCTAGCAGCCCGAAGCCTTCGGCTCGATCACGGCATCGGATGGCAGTCGGGGTGTGGGGGCGCCCTCGGGGCCGTAGCCGATGCGGATCAGGATCTGGATGTAGCCGGGGCCCCGGTGCGGGTCGCGGGCTTCCCAGCGCAGGTATGGCCACTCCATGGCCTGGTGCAGCAGGGAGGCCCGGACGCCGTGGGCGGTGGCGGTGAGCAGGACGTGTTCCAGGGCGAGGCCGGCGCGCAGCCAGTCCCGGGGCGTGTCGTGCGCGGTGGCGAGGACGGCGATGCGGGGCTCGGCTTCGAAGGTGGCGGGGGCCTGGTGCTCGGCGGCGTGGAGGGCGGAGAAGTCACGCATCGGCAGGTGGCCGGACAGGTCCTGCGGGCCGAGCGCGTCGGCCGGGATGCCGTAGGGCGGTGCTTCGCCGGTGCGGATCCAGCTGCGGCTCTCGGCGCGCCGGGCCTCGTCGGTGGTGTTGCGGCGTTCGGCCTCGGCGGTGAGGTGGAGCAGTCGGGCGGTCTCGTCGTGGCCGGGCAGGTGGAGCACGGCGTCCTCGGACCGAGCGTCGGCGGCGAGTTCGTCGAGGACGGCTGGGGGCACGGGCTTGCCGGTGAACGGTGTGCGGATGGTGTGGCGGTGCCAGATCGCCTCGTACAGCTTGTCCGTGCCCCGGAGCGGCACGGCAGCCACCGTGTCGAGCCGGACGGTGGCCAACAGATCCGGTTCGGCCGGGTCGGGCAGCAGGCGCACGTCGGGGGCCCAGCCGAGGTGACGTGCGGCGACCCGCAAGTTGAGGACGGCGGCGCCGACGGAGATGTGCAGCGCCCGGCCCTGCGGGTCGGCGGCCGGGACGGCCCGGCTACGGTCAGCCCGGACCTCCAGGGTCAAGGTGTCCGGATGGAGCCGGAAGCGCCAGGGCTGGCTGTTGTGAATCGAGGGTGCGGCGACCGCCGCGGAGACAAGCTTCTCCAGCGTGGGGGCGTCGAGGGCGAGGGTGGTCATGACCGCCTCCATGACGTCAGGCGGGCGGGTCGCCGCCGCGCAGGGTGCCCGGACGGGTGCGGTACTCGGCGGGGTCGATCCCGCCGCGGGCGAGGCGTTCGGCGAGCAGCTGTTCCGGGGCGGGCCGCTGCGGCGGCGCGGTCGGCGGGACCGGCGGGACCGGTGCCGTCGGGCTGTGCAAAGCCGTCCGCCCCGGGTGCCGGACCAGGGCGATCACGCCGAGGATCACGAGCGCCCAGAAGAGCGGCATGCCCACGGTCATCGGGCCGATTCCCCAGCCGTTCATGCCGTGGCCGTTCCAGTACGTCATCGCCGTCTCCTCAGCCGTGACGGGAGGTCCGTCCCCTCCACCGTGCGGCCGGGACCGTGCTCACCGCTTGGGCCGTTCGGCTCTACCTCCGGGCCCACCCGGGCCCCGTCCGGGCCCTGTCGGCTCAACGCGGGCGCTGGTGGTGCTGCTCTGACTCCTCCGCGTGGGCGGCGATGACGGCGGCCTGAAGGCGTCGCTCGACGCCCAGTTTGGCGAGCAGCCGCGAGACGTGGTTCTTCACGGTCTTCTCGGCGAGGTACAGCTCCTGGCCGATCTGCCGGTTCGTCTTGCCCTCCCCCACCAGGGCGAGGATCTCCCGCTCGCGCGGGGTGAGTCCGGCGAGGGCCGCGTCGGACTCGCTCTCCTCGTGGTGGCGCAGGCTCTCCATCAGCTTGCGGGTGGTGGCCGGGTCGAGCATCGACTGGCCGGAGGCCACCGTGCGGACGGCGCTGACCAGGTCGGCGCCCTTGACCTGTTTGAGGACGTAGCCGGCTGCCCCGGCCATGATCGCGTCGAGCAGGGCGTCGTCGTCGTCGAAGGAGGTCAGCATCAGGCAGACCAACTTGGGCATCCGGTCGCGCAGTTCCCGGCAGACGGTCACCCCGTCGCCGTCCGGGAGCCGTACGTCCAGCACGGCGACGTCCGGACGCAGTGCGGGCACCCGGGCGAGGGCCTGGGCGCAGCTGCCGGCCTCGCCGACGACCTCGATGTCCTCCTCCGCCTCCAGGAGGTCGCGAACGCCCCGGCGGACGACCTCGTGGTCGTCCAGCAGGAACACCCGTACGGGCTGGGGCGTGTCCATGGCCTGCTCCCGGTGTGCGCGGTCGATGACACCACCGATTCTGCGCGTCCGCGCCGCGGGGCGCACCGGGTCAGCCACGCGGGACGACGGCGACCGGGCACCAGGCGCGGTGGATCCCGCCCGGGTGACCGGGCCGGGCGCCGCGCCGGGCACCGGTCGTGCTCCGGCTGGCCTGGGTCGAGCAGCAGCCGGCCGGTCGGCACCCGTCGTTCGTGCACCGGCCGGCCGGCTGACCGCGGCTGCCTCCCCGACGTCGATCAGCCGAGGATCCTGTCCTTGGCGCGCTGGTACTCCTCGTCCGTGAGCTTGCCGGTGTTGTGCAGTTCCGCGAGCCTGGCCAGCTCGTCGGTGGGGGTGGGGGTGGGGGTGGAGGGGGCCGGCGGGCTGCCGGCCGCCTCGCGTACGTACGAGCGGAACTCCGCCTCGCGCTCCTGCGCCGCCTTCAGCTCGCGCAGGCCCATGCCCTTGCCCCGGGCGATGAGGTAGATGAAGACCCCGAGGAAGGGCAGCACGAGCACGAAGACCGTCCAACCCGCCTTGGCCCAGCCGCTCAGCGAGTCGTCCCGGAACAGGTCGCCGAAGACCCGGAAGAGCAGCATGAACCACAGGATCCAGAGGAAGACCAGGCAGGTGGTCCAGAAGATGTTGAGCACGGGGTAGTCGGCCGCGAGGCTTGTGGGCGTGTACGGGGCCGTGTAGGGGATCGTGTACATGGGCGTGTCCTGTTCGTGAGTCGGGGATCTGCGGTCAGGGGCGGGCCGCGGCCCCGGCGGGCGCGGGCCGGTCGGTGTCGCCGTGCCAGGTGGGCCAGCCGAGCAGGCGGGGGCGTTCGGTGACCCAGGCGCGTGTGTCGGGACCGATCTCGGCGGTGATGAGGCCCTCCAGCCGGCTGCTGTAGCGGGCGACGAGGTCGCGGTGGGCCGGGTCGGCGGCGAGGTTGCGCATCTCGTCGGGGTCTTCCACGCGGTCGTACAGCACCACGTCGTTGTGCTCGTGGAGCGCTTCGGGGCTGGTGGGGCGGTTGGGGTCGAGCGGGGAGAAGTAGCGGCCGAAGGTGTAGCGCTGGTCGAGGTAGCCGCGCAGGAATCCGCGCTTGTTCCAGTCCGGGCGCAGGTCCCCCGACTGGATCCGCGCAGGGGCTTGCGGGTCGGCGAACTCGAACCAGAACCCGGCGTCCAGGGTGGTGATCGACTCGACGGCGGTGAGCACTCCCTCGCGGACCGCCGTCCCCTCCAGCGCCGGCACCAGGGAGTGACCGTGCAGGGCGGGGAACCGGGTCCGGTCCAGCCCGGCGAACTCCAGGAGGGTGGGCGCCAGGTCGACCGCGGAGGCGAGCGCCTCGGTGCGGCCCCCGCCCGCCACGTCGGGGTGGCAGAGCAGGAACGGAACGTGGAAGTTCTCGTCGTAGACCAGGTTGCCCTTCTGGCGCAGGCCGTGGCTCCCGGCCATCTCGCCGTGGTCCGAGGTGAAGACGACCACGGTCCGGTCGGCCTGGCCGGAGGCCTCCAGCGCGTCGAGGACGAGTTCGATGCTGCGGTCGACGTCCCGGATGGCGTTGAGGTAGAAGTTGAGGCCGTCGTACCAGTGCCGGTCGTCGGCGACGGGCCCGAACACGGTGTCGAGCATCCGGGCGTACTCGCCTACCGCCGGGGCCGCGCCGGACAGGTCGTCGTGCAGGCTGGCGGGCAGGTCGAACTCCCAGCGGCGCCGGTAGATCGGGACGTCCGCGGCGGCGCGCGCCACCACGGCGTGCGCGAGCCCGTAGGGCAACTGCACCTGGGGGGAACCCCCGTAGTCGAAGCTCATGATGTCGTGCGGGTTGACGAAGTTGACGGCCATGAACCAGGGCCGGTCGGGCGCCACGACCGGCGCCCGGTTGCGCAGCCACTTCACGGCCTGGCCGGCGATCACCGGGTCGATCTTGAGCCCGGCCCAGGCGCCGCCGTCGATGTCTCCCCAGTCGTTGAACTCACTGAACCCGTAGGGCTCCAGGGCATCGGTGGTCGGTCCGGGGTTCTGCGGCGTGACGTACGCGTTGGAGAGATGCCACTTCCCCTGATAGGTGCAGTAGTAGCCGGCCTGGCGCAGCATCGTGCCGAGGGTGCCCAGCTCAGGGTTCAGCGGGCGGATGTAGGGCATGTTGTCGTTGTCGTAGATCTCGGTCAGCGGCAGATGTTGCCCGGTGTAGATCACGGACCGCGCGGAGCTGCACATGGCCGAGGCGGTGTAGTACCGGTCGAAGGTGTGGCCGCGTTCGGCGAGCCGCTCCCTGGCGGGAAGGGTGAAGCCCGGTGGACGCGGAACCGCGGCCCGCTCCTCGTCGGTGACGATCAGCAGGATGTTCGGACGACGGGTCATGGCCACCTGCTCTGTGCGGGATGGTGCGGTTCGTCGAATCTAGGTCCGGCACTCGAAGGCACATCGCTGGGACGTGGCCGACCGGGTCTGATCGGGTGAGGTCTGACACCGGACGGCGGACTCACCCCGACGGTGAGCCGGTCGGGTCGACCCGGCGGCGCCGGATCGCGGGCGGCCTGCGAGCGCTCTCCCGCAGGCCCGGGTCACGCTCGGCGGCGCGCTCGTACCAGCGGCCGTAGCGGTCCGAGAGCACCACCGCGGACACCCCGTGCAGGATCACGCTGAGGCCGACGGTGACCGCGACCACCCGGCCGATCAGTTCCACCCCCGGGACGTGCTGCTCCGCGACCAGCAGCCCGAGCACGACCGAGGCCAGACCTCGCGGCCCGAACCACCCGACGTAGGCCACGGTGGGCGCCTTCAGCCCGGTTCCGGCGAGGGAGAGGGCGACCGGGACCATTCTGACCACGGTGAGACTGAGCACGGCGTAGCCGACGATGCGCCAGCTGAGGTGCTCCAGTGCCGGGCCGAGCAGCACGGCGCCGAAGACCAGCAGGCTCAGCAGGGCCAGCAGGTTGCCCAGGTCCTCGGCGAGGTCGGCGGTGTCATCACGGTCCGGCACCGCCCGCCCGCTGCCGCGCATCGCGTACGCGAAGGCGAACCCGGCCACCCAGGCCGCGATGAAACCGCTTCCGTGGGTGACCGTGGCCAAGCCGTAGGACGCCGCGGCCACCGCGAGGACGAGGAGCTGGCGCCATACCCTGGTGATCCAGCCGTGTTCGCGCGACCACCGCAGCAGCCGGCCGCCACCACCCCCGACCGCCAGGCCGAGGACGGTGCTGAGCAGCAGCGCCCTCCAGAAGGTCCCGTCGGCCCCCTCCTCGGCGTACGGCGTGCCGGGGATCGCCGCCAGGAAGAGCACGAAGAACGGCAGCACCATGCCGTCGTTGAGCCCGCTCTCCACGTTCAGTGCCTGGCGCACCAGCCCCGGCACCCGGGGGTTGGCGATCGCGCTGCTGCCGAGCGCCGCGTCGGTAGGGGCGAGGACGGCACCCACCAGCGCGAGCTCCCACCCGGTGAGCCCGGGCAGCAGCGGCCAGGCCAGCAGCCAGCCCAGTGCGATGCTGGGCACCAGGCCGATGCCGAGCAGTCGGCCCGGTAGGGCGGCGCCGGTGCGCAGGTCCCCGGGACGCACGGCCATGGCGTCCGTGAACAGCACCAGGGTCAGGGCGGCTTCCAGGAGTGTGAGCAGCGGTCCGCGGTCGTGTCCCACGCTGATCAGGTCGAGGCCGACCGGCCCCAGCAGGATGCCGGCCCCGACGAACACGATGGCCGCGGACACCGGTGTGCCCGCCAGCCGTCGCGAGCCGAGCGCGTAGGCGGCGGTGACACCGGCCACCGCCACCCCTGCCCACCCGACGTCACTCACCGGTCCGGCGACTTTCGCCCACCCGTCCGGACGCGGCGAGCAGCGCCAGGACGGCGAGCACCGCGAGGAGCACCAGGACGAGCAGCAGTACGGTCAGCACGGTCGGGTGGTTCCACAGGGCGAACACCAGGGCCAGGACCAGCACGGCAGCGAGGACGAACCAGCGGCGGTGGGCCTCGGTCCAGGTGCCGGCCCGTCCGGTGCGCACCCCGTGGGCGTCGCCCCAGCGGGCCGCGGAGTCCGCGGCGGCGTCCGCCCGGCCGCGGACGGCACGGGGGAACCGTCCCGCCCCGGACAGGTACGCGCCGAGCGCCACCACCACGCCGAGCACGATCGCGGTGCGCAGGCTGATCCGCAGGAAGTGGAGCAGCCTGTCGAAGATCGCCGCAGCCGCAGCCGGGGACTGCACGGCCGGGGGCAGGTGGTCGAGGTAGTAGTGCCGGGCGATCACCAGGGCGATGGCCACCACCAGGCAGGCGCCGGCCGCACCGAGGGCGGTGGTCACCAGGGCCCGGCGCTTGCGCCGCGCCAGCAGGACGCCGATCGCGCCGAGCAGCACGGTGAGGACGGGCATCCAGTTGCCGACCACGTCGAGCGCGTGCGCGGCACCGCGGATCTTGCCCAGCTTGTCGGACTGGAAGAGCACCAGCTGCTTGTTCACGTCCGGGATCTTCGCGGCCGGGGACACCCCCGCGGCCACCAGCTCCTCCTTCAGCCGGTCGACGGCCGTCCCGACGTCGAGGGTGACCGTGCCGTTGGTGACGCCGACCGCGCCCCGGCCGTGACCGGTGAGGGCGTGGACCACGGCCGCGTGGGCGGAGCGGTTGGCCTGCGTCCACACCGTCGCGAAGGCGTCGCTGTGTACGACCTTCGTCGCGGCCTTGGTGACCACCTGGTCGACGGCGTCGTCCAGTTTCGGCCCGAGCGCCTTGACCCCCGCCGCGGCCCTGGGCGGCAGCCCCTGCGACTGCAGCCAGGCCGCCAGGTCGGAGGCGACCGCCGGGCCGTCCACCTTGACGTCCACCGCGTGGGTGAGCCGATTGACCGCGGCGTCCTGGACGGCGGGGTCGGTCGCCAGCGGGGCGACCGTGGCGACGTACCGGTCGGTGTCCAGCGCGATGTCGTGCACCCAGACGGTGAGCAGCGAGACCGGCACCAGGATGCAGGTCAGTGTGATCAGCACGGCCGAGACCGTGCTCATGACGATCCGCCCGGCCAGGGCGGGGCGCCCGGCGCCGGAGGGCGAGCCGCCGTTGCCCGCCGCGCCCGTCCCCCGTGCGGACGGAGGCTCTGGCGGCTCGTTCATCGGATCTCCCAGCTCTCCGCGCGGCCGTGGCACCGCTGACCCCCATTGCCCCGCAGAGCCCGGCCACCGGCACCCCGGGGAGGGCCGTCCGGAGGAGGTACGGCCGTATGGCTGCGCGCTCCCGGGAGACCTCGACCGGGGTGCGCCCAGGGGACCGGACCCGCCCCTGGCAGGTGAACCCCCGGGGCCGTTTCGCCGAACGGCGGGCCGCCCGACATGCCGAACGCCATCGCGCTGCCCAGTGTTGGACGGAACCCGGAGCGCCGTCGCCGACGACGGACCGCAGCGGCGGCCGGAGGTGCCGACGGCGATCGGAGGGATTGCGCAGTGGCGGAACAGCGTGGTCAGCCCGGGCGCGCCCGCTGGATCCGTGCCAGATCCGCCTGGTTGCGGGGGCGGACGGCCACCATGCGCGACGCCCCGTTCCCGCGCCGACTCGCGGCGCAGCTGATCCACGTCAACGTCCTGGACACCGCCACCCGTCTCGCGGCGCAGACGTTCCTCACCGCCATCCCGGTGCTGTTCGTGCTGTCCGCTTTGATGCCGCAGGAGGTGCGCAGCAGCGTCTCGGACTCCCTGCGCACCGTCCTGGGGCTCCAGGGTGCCTCGCTCGACGAGGTGAAAAGGGTGCTCCAGACCAGCCAGACCGCCACCGCTGATGCCTTCGGCGCCGTCGGAATCGTGGTGACCCTGCTCTCGGCCACGAGTTGCAGCCGTGCCCTGCAGCGTCTGTGTGAACGGAGCTGGCACCTGCCCCACCTGGCAGGGCGGCTGGCGGCATGGCGATGGCTCGCCTGGCTGCTGGTGTGGCTCACCGCCCTGACCGTCCAGGGGCGGGTACAGGCCGGATTCGGGGTGGGCGACGGCCTCGGGGTGGTCCTCTACCTGATCACGGCCGCTCTTCTCTGGTGGTGGACGCAGCACCTGCTGCTCGCTGGCCGGATCCCCTGGCTCCCCCTGCTTCCGGGGGCCGTGCTGACCAGTGCCGCGCTGACGGCGCTCGCCTGGGCATCGCGGCTCTACATCCCCCGCTCGCTGAACCGCAGCGTGGCGCAGTTCGGTCCGCTCGGTATGGTCTTCACCCTGCTCAGCTGGCTCATCGTGATGTTCACGGCCATCACGCTGGGGATCGCCGGCGGGTACGTGGTGGCGGGCCAGGGCCGACTGGCCCGGCTGCTGGGGACTCCGAATCCGGGCCCGGCGGACGAGGAATGACGGTCCCCGCACGGCCGCGGCCGTGCGGGGACCCGGAACGGTCGTCGTCCGGGGCCGTCAGGCCTCCCGGTTGGTGCGGGGCGCTTCGGTGGCGCTGCTGGTCATGACACGGACTCCTTCGGGTAGCGGCCACCTGGCCCGGAACAGGAGACGGGAAGCGGGAGACGGGAGAGAGGAGAAGCCGGTTCAGAGGGGCTCCGGGGAGAGGGCGGCCGCCGGGCTCCGGACCGGCGCCGGTGGAGCCGACAGGAGATCGGCGACCCGGAGCAGGGCGAGGATGCGCTGGAACCCCGGCCGGATGCCGATGAGACGGAACTCCGCGTGGTGGAGGTGGCAGACCCGGCGGGCCTGGAGGAGGGCTCGCACACCGGCCGCGTCGCAGAAGGTGAGGCCCTCGACGTCGAGGTCCAGCCGATGCGGACGAGCCGCGAGGGCCCGGGCGACGGCATCGCCCACGAGCGCCGTCGTCGCTATGTCGAGTTCGCCTTCCAACGACACCGACGCGGTGTCCCGGGACATCCCGGCCCTGGTGCGGAGTAGGTCGTCGTCTCTCATCACGATCGCCCCGGAAGCTCGGCTGATGGAAAGGCCTCGGAACGGTGGCCCTACGTCCACCGTAGGACCGGGCCTGTCAACCGGTCGTGGGCCGACCGGACCGCATCAATGGCCCGAACGGCCTTTACCCGTGAGGAACTTGACTCCGCTCGGGAGCGTCACCGTCACACACGGTCCCACTGCCGTCCGACCCACGATGTATGGGCCGAACGGCCCATGGCGCCCCGGCCGTCTTCTGCGAACGTCGGAAGGGAGGATCGTTCCATCGCACTCACCGAAGGAGGCGAGACCGATGCCCGGCATCCACCACCGGATATCACCTCTCACCGTCGCGCCCGGCTCCACCGAGCTCGGACGTGTCGACTGGCTCGTCCTCGGTTCCTCGGCGCTCGTCGCCGGCGCGGTCGCGCACGCCTTGTCGGGCGTCGTCGCGATCACCAAGGACATGGTGCGCCCCGCTCCCCAGCGTGCGTCCGAGTCGGACCGCGCCGCTCCCGCCGCCGGCACCAGCGTCAACGAGCGGGACGGCTGGATCCTCATCAGCAGCGTGTTCGTCATCGCCGGCGTGATGGCGCACACCATCGCGCGCGTCGTCGAGAGCACCAAGGCGGTCGTGCACCCGACCGGCCCGCAGCCGCGGTGATGACGCCCGCAACGACCGGAGCATGCACCCGATCGGCCGCCTCGGGCGCCCGGCTCGGCCGGTGCGCGGCGACACTGGCCAGATGGAACCGATGACCACCGACTCCGTCGCAGCGGGGCGGCAGGCTCGCAAGCGCCTGCCACGCTCGGCCCTCGGGAGCTGGGCCCCTGCACCGGAGCGACCCGACCCCGTCGAAATCCTGGAGCAGCAGGCCGCCTCCCGCGTCCCGGAGCTGGTCCCGATCCGGTACGGCCGCATGGCCGCGTCCCGGTTCGCCTTCCTGCGCGGCGCGCCCGCCGTCCTGGCCGCGGACCTCGCCGCCTCCCCGAACACCGGGCTCACCGTCCAGCTCTGCGGGGACGCGCACCTGTGCAACTTCGGTCTCTTCGCCTCGCCCGAGCGCGCCCTGCTGTTCGACCTCAACGACTTCGACGAGACCCTCCCGGGCCCGTTCGAGTGGGACGTCAAACGCCTGGCCGCCAGTGTCGCCGTGGCCGCGCGCGAGAACGACGAACCGGACGCGTCCGCGTGGGCCGCGGCCTTGGCATCCGCCCGGGCGTACCGGATCGCCATGCGACGGCTCGCGGGACTCGGTGAGCTCGACGTCTGGTACGAGCGGGTCGACACCGCCGACCTCCTGCCGCAGATCCGGGAGTCGAAGTACCGCAAGCGCGTCGAAGGCAACCTGGCGAAGGCACGCGGGCGCACCAGCCTGCAAGCCCTGGCCAAGCTCACCGAGCCGGGCCCGGACGGAGAGCCCCGCATCGTCCACGACCCGCCGCTGCTCGAACCGGTGGACCCGCAGGACGTGCCCCGCCTCCAGCAGATCCTGCAGGACTACCGTGCCACCCTCCCCGACGAGCGGGCGGCGCTCCTGGACCGCTTCGAGCTGGTCGACGCCGCCCGCAAGGTGGTCGGCGTGGGCAGCGTGGGCACGCGCTGTTACATCGGCCTCTTCCGGGGACGACTCACCGGCGAGCCGCTCGTCCTCCAGGTGAAGGAGGCGGAACGCTCGGTGCTGGAGCCGCACCTCCCGCCCAGCCTCCACCGGCACCAGGGGCGGCGGGTGGTCGACGGACAACGCAGGCTCCAGGCCGCCAGTGACATCTTCCTGGGCTGGGCCACCGGCCCGGCGGGCCGCGACTTCTACTGGCGGCAACTGCGGGACATGAAGGGCTCCGCCGTGATCGACGGCATGCCCCGGTCCCTCCTGGAGCAGTACGCCGACCTGTGCGGCCGCACTCTCGCACGCGGCCACGCCCGCACCGGGGACCGCGTCGCCGTCGCCGCCTACCTGGGTGCCGGCGACGCCTTCGAACGGGCCGTCGCCGACTTCGCGCTCGCGTACGCCGAGCAGACCCGCTCCGACCACGCCGCGCTCACCGCCGCGATCGCCGACGGCCGGATCACCGCACGGGCCGGGGTGTGAACGGGCCGCGCCACGCCGAGTCGGCCGGGCCGCCTCCCGAAGGCGCGGCCGGCCGGTGGAAGCCGCTGTACATCCTCGGTCTGGCGCAGTTCCTCATGGTGCTGGACGCCTCGGTGATGAACGTGTCGATCAGCCAACTGGTCAACGACTTCGACACCGAGGTCACGGCGATCCAGGCGGTCATCACCCTCTACACGCTGGTCATGGCCGCCTTCATGATCACCGGCGGGAAGCTCGGCGACATGTTCGGGCGCCGCCGAGTGTTCGGCCTCGGGCTCGTCGTCTACGGCGTCGGATCGGCGCTGACCGCCGTCGCGCCCACGCTGTGGGTGCTGGCACTCGGCTGGTCCATCATCGAGGGCTTCGGGGCCGCCCTGGTCCTCCCAGCGCTCGCCGCCCTGGTGGCCGGCACCTATCGGGGCCGAGACCGGGCCATCGCCTACGGGGTCATCGGAGGCCTCGCCGGCGCGGGGATCGCCGTGGGCCCCCTGCTCGGCGGGTGGGTGACCACCTACCTGACCTGGCGCCTGGTGTTCGCGGGCGAGGTCGTACTCGTCGTGGTCATCCTGCTCCTCATGCGGTGGATCAAGCCGCAGCCCGTGCCGGAGCAGCGGCCGCGGCTGGACCTCGGCGGCGTGGTCCTGTCGGTCGCGGGACTGGCCCTGGTGGTGCTCGCCGTCCTGCAGAGCAGTTCCTGGGGGTGGCTCCGTCCCCGCAACCCTCCTTTCACGGTGTTCGGGTTCTCCCCCACGGTCTTCGTCATCGCACTGGGCATGGCCCTGCTCGTCCTCTTCCACGCCTGGGAGGTACGCCGGGCGGAGCCGCTGGTGCGGTTCGGCCTGTTCGGCATCCCGAGCCTGCGCTCGGGCCTGTTCATGCTGTTCAGTCAGAACACCATCCTGCTTGGCCTGTTCTTCGCCATTCCGCTCTATCTCCAGGTGGTCCAGGGTCTGGACGCCTTCGAGACCGGACTGAGGCTGTTGCCCGTGTCGGTCACGATGCTCGTCGCGGCGATGAGCGGTCCCCTGCTGGGCAGGTTCGCGTCCCCGCGCACCGTGGTGCGGGCCGGCCTGCTGGTGCTGTTCGCTGCGACGCTGTGGCTGCTCGGCACGATCAAGCCCGAACTCGACGACCTCTCCTTCGCGCTGTCGATGGCACTCCTGGGGCTCGGCATGGGCCTGCTCGCGTCCCAGCTGGGCAACGTGGTGCAGTCGAGCGTCGGCGAGGCCGATCGCAGCGAGGTCGGCGGACTGCAGTACACCGCCCAGAACCTCGGCTCGTCCCTGGGCACCGCGCTGATCGGCTCCATCCTGATCGGCGCCCTGGCGAGCGCCTTCACGGCCGCGCTGGCCAAGGACCCGGCGGTCTCGGACACGGTGCGCCAACAGGCCGGAATCACCATGGAATCGGGCCTCCAGTTCGTCCCCGCCGACCAGGCCGCCGCCGCCCTCGCCCAGACGTCGATCCCGCCGGACGAGGCGGACGCGGTGGTCACGGCATACCGGGCCGCCCAGCTCGACGGCCTGAAGGTCGCGGTCCTGGCCGCCGCCGGGATCACGCTGAGCAGCTTCGCGTTCACCGGCCGGCTGCCCGCCACCAGGATCAGCGGCGGCGCGTCCGCCCGCTCCGCCGGTACGCGTCCCGGCCGGGCCCCGTGAGGCCGCGATGTCGTCGACCACGCGGCCCGAACGGACCGGACCACAGTCCGGGACACGCCGTAGCGATCCCGCGCCACACTCAACAACCCTCCCTTTCAAAGGAGTTGCCATGAGTACTTCTCCCGCCGACGCAACCGACGAACTCGGCCCGATCGACTACCTGATCGTCGAGTTCCCCGGTACCCGCCTGACCGGTGAGGGCATGCCCCTGCTCCTCGACCTGGTCGACCGGGGCATCATCCGGATCCTGGACCTGACCTTCGTCAAGAAGGAGTCGGACGGCTCCTTCACCGCACTGGAGGTCGCCGACCTGGACGGCGACGGACAGCTCGACCTCACGGTGTTCGAAGGCGCCTCGTCGGGGCTGCTGGGCGACGACGACATCAGCGAGGCGGCGAAGGCCCTGGAGCCCGGGAGCTCAGCCGCCGTCCTCGTCTACGAGAACCTGTGGGCCGCTCCCCTGGCAGCCGCCCTGCGCCGCGCCGGTGCCCAGTTCGTCGCCGGCGGCCGGATCCCGGTCCAGTCCGTGCTGGCGGCGCTGGAAGCCGTCGAGGCCACCGACGGCCCGGCCTGACCCCGCACATCCCGCACATCCCGCACCATCGAAAAAGGAGGATCCGATGCCCGGACTGCTTCGAGGAGTGGCCCGCACCGCCGTGGTCGCCGGAACGGCGACGGCCGTCTCCAACCGCGTCTCGCGGAGGCAAGCCGGCCGGTGGGCCCAGCAGGACGCGCCGGCCGCACCGGCCGCCACCTACCAGGAACCACCGCCGGCTGCGGCCCCCAGCAGCACCGACGACACGCTCGACCGGCTCCAGAAGCTCGCCGCCCTCAAGGAGCAGGGAGTGCTGACCGAAGCCGAGTTCGCCGCCCAGAAGGCGAAGATCCTCGGCGTCTGACCGTCCGAGGCGGAGCTGACGGCCGGAGCGGGGAGCACCTGCCGAACGCACCGACCGGCGTCCCTCAGCCCCGGCCGCGCTTCCGCGGCCGGGGCACCTCGCACAGGCCGGCCGTGAGCGACAGGCCCCGCTCCCGCCGCACGATCCCCTGGCGCCGGACCGGGGCGGTCACCGTCCAGGTGGAAGCCGAAGAAGGTGTCGCGGGCGTGCAGAATCCCCACCGACTGGTGCTGCTTCCAGGCGTTGATGAGGTCGTCGTTGACCTTGGCCGTTTCGAAGTCGAGGTCCTGGGCCTGCCACGTGGCCAGGGTCGGACGATGCTTTCATGGTCAAGGCTGCTGCCTTTCTCGGGCTCCCGGCGGACGCGGGAGGCGCGGGCGCGGGGGGCGTCATGCGGTGAACAGGTCGTCGTGGTGGTACGGGCGGGCTCGGTCGGACGGGACGGCTGCTCGGCGACCGGTGCCCGAGGGGCCGGTCGGTGGCGAGCCGGGCCCACAGGACGAGGAGCAGCGGCAGGGCGAAGTAGCCGAACCGCCCGGCGGGGGCGAGGAGGAAGGCGAGGCACAGGCCGGCGGCCAGCCGGTCGGCGGCGGCGACCAGGCCCCGGGGCGGCCGGACCACGAGCGAGACGGCCACGGCCGCTCCGCCGCACACCAGCAGCAGGACGGCCGTGTACCAGCCGGCCTGCCCCAGGTCGGCGAGCAGCCGGCCGGGCATCGGACTGGTGGCGGGCGTGGGGACGGCGCCCCGCCCGGTCGGGAAGCGGAGCACGTGCTCGACCAGCGGGCCGGGTGCGGCCAGCAACGCGGGCAGGACCAGGGTGAGCGTGCCGCCCGCCCAGACCACGATGCACCGGACGGCGGCACGGCGGCCAGGGGCGAAGAGGCTGGCGGCACGGCGGTCGGCGCCGAAGGGGCCGGCGGCGAAGAGGCCCGGGCCGGTCGCCAGCAGCGCGACGGCGACCGCGACCGCGGGCAGGGCGGTCCACTTGAGGGAGCAGGCGGCGGCGAGGGCGAGTCCGGCCGCGACCGGCCGGTGGCGGGCGGCGAGGGCGAGCGCGAGGGCGAGCAGCCCGGTCAGCGGCAGGTCGACGCCGCTGACGCACAGCGGCAGCGCGACCAGCGGGGAGGCGACCAGGACGGCGATCGCGTGCCCGGCGTCGAGGGGGCGGGCGCAGGCGCCCGGGGTCGCGCCGCACCGCAGCACCGAGTGCGCGGCGACCAGACAGGCCAGCAGGGCGGCGGCGCACCACAGCCGGGGGTCGCCGGCCAGTCGGGCGGGGGCGGAGCCGTCGCCGAACAGCCGGGCGGGCATGCCGAACAGCGTCATGCCCGGCAGGTACGGGTTGTAGTCCGTCACGGCCCGCGGGTCGGCCAGGTAGGGGGTGCCGCTGTGCAGCAGGGTCGCGGCGGAACGCTCGATCACCAGGACCTCGCTCTGGGCCTGACCGGTCGCCAGCAGGACGGTGAACGGCACCAGGACGGCGCCGGCCAGCGCCGAGCCGAGGGACAGCACCGAGCCGACGGGCAGCGCCGAGCCGAGGGAGAAACCCGCGCCGGCGGACAGCGCGCGGCGCGGCCGGGCCGGCAGCCGGCCGGCGAGCGCCGCCCCCAGGTAGCCGACGGCGGCGCACCAGCCCCAGACGCGGTGCGGCGCCAGGGTGGAGAGGGCGGCGAGGGCGGCCGCGAATCCCGCCGCGCCGAGCCAACCGGCGGTCCCGAGCGCGCCTCGTCCGGCACTCCCCCCGGGCGGCGCAACGTCCTTGGCTCCGGGCCGGGTTGTCTTCATCGAGGCTCCCACCAGTCGTTTCGGCACCCGTCCATTCCAGCCGGACGGGGGTGCACGGTCATGACAGGTAGGTCGAGACTCCGTGGTCGGGTTTCCCCGACCACGGCCGGCCCGGGTGGAAGGTGGGGAGGGCCTGGGAGAGGGAGAGGGCGTGAGGTGGGTGGGTGGGTGGGTCGACGTCAAGGTCCGACATCGCGACGAGGATTCGGCGGTCGGCTCCGGCTATTCGCGCGCGGTTCGCCGAGATCCCGCCCTGGTTCAGCAGTCTCCCGGTGGCCGCCAGTGCCACCGCGGCGCCCACCGCGAGGCAGGCGAGGACGAGCCCGGCCGGCACGCCCCACGGCGCCTCGAGGGCGGCCTGCCGGTACGCGGCGGACAGTGCCGCCCGGTAGGCGCCGAGACCGGCAGCGACCAGGACGGCGGCGACGCCCGCGGCGAGCGCGGTGGTGATCGCCGTCCAGGTAGTACGCCTGGTCGGCGGCCGCGGCGGCGACCGGGTGAACACCAGTGCAGCTGCCGGGGTGCGGGGGCGTAGTGGACCTGTGCGGAGGGTAGGGGGGTGGGTTTTCCCTACCGACGGGGGCCGGTCGTCCGGGCTAGGGTTCTTGATGATCATCGGACGGAAAGGCACCAGATGTCCCTCACGGACGAGGCCGACGGGACGGCGGTTCCCGACGGGACGGCGGTTTCGGACGGGACGGCGGTGCCGGACATCGCCGTCCGGCAGGCGCTCGGGCGGCGGCCGGCGGACTTCCTGTTCTCGGTCTGGCCGCTGCGGTGCTGGCTGCACCTGCTGGGCGGCGCGCTGTTCGGACTGGGGCTGCTGCTGGCCCTGGTCGCGCTGGTGTCGGTCGGGATCCTGCTGTCGGTGGTGGGTGTGGGCCTGCTGGTGCTGGCCTGCATCCCGTTGCTGGGCATCCCGGTGGCCAGGGTGGAGCGGCGTCGGCTGCGGCTGGTGCAGCCGGTGCGGCCGGCGGACCCGCACACGCCGGTGCCGGCGGACGGGCTCCGGCGCCGGCTGCGACACCGGCTGTGGCACCGGTTGTCGGAGCGTTCCACCTGGCGGGAGTTGGGGTACGCGGCCCTGCTCGCGATCGTCTTCGCCGGGGCCGGGCTGGGCGTGATCGCGCTGCTGGCGTTCTCCTGCGTCCTGGTGGCGACCCCGGTGGCGGTGTGGGCGCTGGCCCCGGAGACCGTGATGATCATCCCGGGTCAGGCGATCCCCGATCCGCTGACCGCGCTGCCGTTCAGCCTCGCCGGTGTCGCGGGGGTGGCGCTGTCGGCGTACGCGGCGGGCTGGCTGACGGCGGGCCAGGTGTGGACGGCCTGGATCCTGCTGGCCCCGCGCAAGGACCCGGCGAACCGCCGGGTGATCGAGCTGACCCGCTCCCGGGCCCGGCTCGCCGACGCCTTCGAGGCCGAGCGGCGCCGGATCGAACGGGACCTGCACGACGGAGCCCAGCAGCAACTGGTGGCGCTCACCATGACCTTGGGGCTCGCCGAGCTGGAGCTGAGGGAGGAGAACCCGGAGGCGGCCGCGCTGGTCGCCCGGGGTCGCGGCGAGGCCCGCCGGGCCCTGGACCAGCTGCGCGACCTGGTGCGGGGCATCCATCCCCAGGTGCTGACCGACCACGGGCTGGCCGCCGCGGTGGCGGAGGTGGCGCAGCGTTCGCCGATCCCGGTGGAGGCCGCGATCGACCTGCCGCGCCGGCTGCCGCCCCTGGTGGAGGCGACGGCGTACTTCACGGTGACGGAGGCGCTGGCCAACGCGGCCAAGCACTCCAGTGCCTCCCGGATCGGGATCACCGCTACGTTGGTCGACGATCGGCTGATCCTGCTGATCACCGACGACGGGCGGGGCGGGGCAGATCCGGCCGCCGGCACCGGCCTGTCCGGTCTCGCGGACCGCCTGGCGATCCTGCGGGGGCGGCTGCTGGTCTCCAGCCCCGTCGGCGGTCCGACCCGACTCCGGGTGGAGGTCCCGTGCTCCGCGTAGTCCTTGCCGAAGACGCCGTCCTGCTCAGGGCGGGCCTGACCGAGATCCTCGGCCGCAGCGGCCACCAGGTGGTCGCCGCGGTCGGCGACGCGCAGGCCCTCGCCGAAGCCGTGGACGAGCACCGGCCGGACATCGTCATCACCGACGTCCGGATGCCGCCCGGTTTCCGCGACGAGGGGCTCAGAGCGGCCCTCGAACTGCGGGCCCGGCACGAGCGGCTGCCCGTCCTGGTGCTCTCCCAGTACGTGGCGACGGCGTACGCGACCCGACTGCTCGGTGGCGACGGGCAGGACAGGGGCGGCCTCGGCTACGTGCTGAAGGACCGGGTCGGCGAGGTCTCCGAGTTCCTGGACACGCTGCGCCGGGTCGCCGACGGGCAGACCGTCATCGACCCCGAGGTGGTGCGGGTGCTGCTGACCCAGCATGCCGCGGCGCGGCCGCTGAGCCGGCTCACCCCGCGCGAGCGCGAGGTGCTCGCAGTGATGGCCGAGGGCTACAACAACCAGTCGATCGCGGCCCGGTTGAGCGTCACCGAGGCGTCGGTGGTCAAGCACTCCAGCAACATCTTCATGAAGCTGGACCTCGACCCGGCGGAGGGCAACCGCCGCGTCCTCGCCGTACTGGCGCACCTGCGGGGCGACGCGAGCTGACCAACCGTCAGCCCTCCGCCGTGCGGCGCACGGCGAGGCGGACGAGGCGCCGCACCGCCTCACGAGCCGAGGCAGCCGGAGGCGGCTGGAGACCCCCGTCCCCCAGCCGCCCCCGCCCCCAGCCGCCCCCTTCCCTGCGCTGCGGCCCCGGTCAGGCGAGGTCGCGGAGGCGGCGGATCGGGCCGGCCAGGAGGATCGCGGGGCCGGCGAGGCTGGCGGCGGCCAGGAGCAGCAGGGCTGTGCGGGGACCCCAGGCGGTGGAGGCGGCGCCGGCGGCGAGGGCGCCGACGGGGATCGCGCCCCAGGAGACGAAGCGGACGGTGGCCATCACCCGGGGGAGCAGTTCGGGCGGGGTCTGGGTCTGGCGGTGGGTGCGGGTGACGATGCTGGAGACCACGACGCCCGCCGAGAAGCCGGCGTTGCCGACGGCGAAGACCAGGGTCGCCCAGCCGGACCCGGCCGCCGGGAGGAGGAAGGCGAAGAGGGCGACGGCCAGGGCCGCCCACCGCAGGGCGCCGCCGCTGCCGATCCGGGCGACCAGGCGGGGCGTGACGGCGGCGCCGAGCAGGCTGCCGAGGCCGCCGGTGGCCATCAGGGCGCCGACGGCGGCGGCCGGCGCGCCGAGGGTGCGGACCAGGAACACGGGGGTGAGGGTCATCAGGCCGCCGCAGACGAAGTTGATCGCGGTGACGTCGGCGACGCACGGCCTGATCACCGGGTGCCGGGTGACGTAGCGCCAGCCCTCGCGGATCTGCTCGCGCAGGCCGACGCCGGGCGTCCGTCCGGCGGGCTGCTCCGCCCGGGGCAGGCTGCGCAGCAGGACGGCCGAGACCAGGTAGCTGACCGCGTCCAGCACCATCGAGGCCGCGCCGCCCAGGAGTTGGACCAGCACTCCGCCGAGCGAGGGCCCGGCCAGCTCGCTCGCGGCGGCGGTGCCGGAGAGCAGGCTGTTGCGGGCGGTCAGCTGCTCCTTGGCGACGATCGAGGGCAGGAAGGTGGAGTTGCCGACGTCGAAGACCACGCTCGCGAGGCCGATCACCAGCGCCACCACCACCAGCTGCGGCAGCCCGAGCACCCCGAACGCCGCCGCCAGCGGCACCGAGGCGACGGCCACCCCGCGGATCAGGTCCATCGCCACCTGGGTGCCGCGCAGCGGCAGCCGGTGGACCAGGACGCCGGCGGGCAGGCCGACCAGCAGCCAGGCGACGTAGCCCGCCGCCGTGATCAGGCCGACCTGCAGTGCCGTCGCGTGCAGGGCGACCACGGCGATCAGCGGCAGCGCCACCCGGGTGACCTCGTCCCCGAACCAGCTGACGGTGGAGGCGCTCCAGTAGCGCCAGAACACCCCCGCCCCGTCGTCGTGCTTCGCCTCGCGCCCGGCCTCCGGTTCCGCCCCGCGCCCCGCCGGGACCGCTGTCCGCGTCGTCACGTCCACCCCTTCCGCACGCCGCACCTGGCGCGGCGGCCCCCGTGCGCCGGTCCGGCCGGGCCGCTCCGACGAGTGAGTCTCATTTTGGAACTCACTATAATCGATACTCATGCGGCACACCGAAGCAGCGGACCCCGACTGCGCGATCTCCCAGGCCCTGACGGTGGTCGGCGACACCTGGACCCTCCTGCTGATCAGGGACATCGCCGGGGGCACCCACCACTTCGACGGCCTGCGCACCGCCCTGGGCATCAGCCGCCGCGTCCTCACCGAACGGCTCAAGGCGCTGGTCGAGGACGGAGTGCTGGAGAAGCGGCTCTACCACCCGCACCCGCCGCGCTACGAGTACCACCTGACCGAGACCGGCCGCGGCCTGCTGCCCGTCCTGGTCGCCCTGCAGGACTGGGGCGGGCGCTACGTCCTGGGCGACGGCTCACTCTCCGCCACCAGCACCCCCGACTCCGCCGAGACCCGCCGCGCACACGCCCTCACCGGCCACCGGCTGCCGCCACTGGAGCTCACCTCCGCCGCCGGCCACCGCACCGACCCGGTCGCGGCCGGCTCCGCGTGGACGGTGCTCTACTGCTACCCCGGCGCGTACCCGCCCGGCGGCCAGGACTACCCGCCCGGCTGGGGCACCATCCCGGGCGCCGCCGGCTGCACCCTGGAGTCCAGCACCTACCGCGACCGGATGGCCGAGTTCGCCGCCCGCGACGCCCACGTCTACGGCGTCAGCACCCAACGCCCGGACCAGCTGGCCGCGTTCGCCGAGCACGCACGCATCCCGTTCCCGCTGCTCTCCGACGCCGACCTGCAGCTGGCCGCCACGCTGCGCCTGCCCACCCTCCGGGCCGCCGGCGTCGACCGGCTCAAGCGGCTCACCCTCGTCCTCGATGCCACCCGCACCGTACGGGGCGTGCTCTACCCGGTCGTCGACCCGGCCGGCTCCGTCGAGGACGCCCTCACCCTCATCGACCGGCTCACGACGGACTGACGGCAAGGTGGTCAGGAGGCCAGCAGGTCCTCCAGACCGCCACCCCAGTCGATCCGGGTGTGCTCCGAGCCGGCCGGGACGAGTTCGGTGGTGGCGGCGACAAACCGGTCGACCTCCGCGGCGGAGGTCGCGAGCAGGGCGACGCCTTCGTTGCCGGCGAGCGCGATGAGCAGCCGGGTGTCGTCGAACGGCGCGACGTGGACGTCGCCCTCGCCCACGGGCGTGTGGATACCGGCCGTCAGCAGGTCGCGTGAGATCGTCCACACCGCGTTGGCCTGGAAGTCGCTGAAGTCGAGGTCTATCGCGTAGGGGTCGTCGGGCCGGTAGGACCAGGCGACGTCCAGGTCCCGGCTGTGTTCGTCGCCGGTCATCAGCCGCATGGCGATCCGGGTGGTGAGACTTTCCATCGAGCGGGTCCCCTTTCTCGGGAGTTCTTCCTAGGGAGTTCGCTGGTGCTCGTTCGGCGGTGCGCGGTCGCTGGTGCTCGTTCGGAGGTGCGCGGTCGTCCGCGGCGTCTGCCGCTGTGAGTCTGCCGTTCCGGTGGGCGGAGAGGCCAACCCGTCCGCATGTCGGTTGCGCCACAGCTACTCTGACGGTGGCTCAGCGGTCCAGCGGTCCCGTCGCCTCCTCGACGTGGCGCTTGAAGTCGCCCAGGTCGTCGATGACCCGGCGGTCGACGAAGCCGAGCGCCTCGGCCAAATGCTCCCAGAGCCCGTGCGGTTCGAGCTCCAGCTGGAGCATGACCCGGGTGGTCCGGTCGTCCACGTGGTGGAAGGTCACCACCCCGGAGTGCCGCACCGGCCCGTCCCCGCCGTCCCAGGCCACCCGCTCGCCCTCGACCACCTCCGTGGTCACGGCCTCGAACTCGCGCCGGCCGCCCGCGGTCCGCACGACCCAGGCGCTGCTGCCGGGACCGTCCCGGTCGACGCTCACCACGCCGCGCATGAACCGCGGGAACTCCTCGCACCGCACCCACTGCTCGTACACCGTGTCGAGCGGGGCCGACACCTCGACCGACTCCTCGATCCTTCCCATCGTTCCTCCTCGTCTCCCGGGCCCCGCCACGCCCGGCGGCGGCCCGTGCTGTCCGCGTGCCCCGATCCCCGTCCTGTATGCACCGACCCTTCACGACATCCCCCGCGGCGCCTTCACGGCACCCCCTGCGGCGGCCGGAGAACGATGGTGTGAGAGAGTCGGCGGCCCGAACACGAGGAGAAGCCGATGCACGGGAACGGGCCCGCGGGCGCGGACGGCCCCGGCGGCGGCCGGGTCCTGGTGGTGGACGACGACGCGGCGATCCGGCGCACCCTGGAACGCGGCCTGCGGCTGAGCGGGTTCACCGTCGCGCTGGCCGAGGACGGCGAGACGGCGCTCGCCCGTCTGCTGCCCGCCACCCCGGACGCCCTGCCGCCGGCCGCGACGGACGTCCTGGTGCTCGACGTCTCGATGCCCGGAATCAGCGGCGCCGAGGTCTGCCGGACCCTGCGCGCCCGGGGCGACGACCTCCCGGTCCTGATGCTCTCGGCGCTGGACGAACCAGCCGACCGGGTGGCAGGCCTTCAAGCCGGGGCGGACGACTACCTGGTGAAGCCGTTCGCCCTGGAGGAGTTGGTGCTGCGGCTGCGCGCCCTGCTGCGCCGCCGCCCGCCGCAGCCCACCGACCGCGTCCTGGCGGGACCGCTGGCGATCGACCCGGCGACCCGACAGGCCCACCTCGACGGCCGTGAACTGCGGCTCACCCGGCGGGAGTTCGAGCTGCTCACGCAACTCGCCAGGAACACCGGCATCGTGCTCTCCCGCGAGCTGCTGCTGGAACGGGTCTGGGGGTACGACTTCGAGGTGCGCAGCGACGCCGTGGACACCTTCGTCAGCTACCTGCGGCGCAAGCTGGAGGCCGACGGCCGGCCCCGGCTGATCCACACCGTCCGGGGCGTGGGCTTCGTGCTGCGGCTGCCCGGCGGGAACGGGTAGCGGCCGCCGTGAGACTCTCCACCCGGATCGCCCTGTGGGCCGCCGCCGTGGTGCCGCTGCTGGTGGTGCTGGCCGGGCTGCTCCTGCTGCCGCTGGTCGGCCGGGACCTGCGGCACCAGCAGGACGCCCGGCTGGCCGACCGGGCGTCCGCCGTCCTGCCGAGCGTGCGCGCGCTGGTGGCAGCCGACACCCGGGGCCGTCCCAAGGTCGAGCAGAACCAACAGCGCAAGGTGCTGGACGCCGCCCTGGACTCGGGCGTGCGGGTCACCGCCGAGGACGGCACGGTGCTGCTGTCGGTCGGGCCGCAGCCCGCTGACGACCAGGCCTTCCCCGCCGCACCGGGCGGGCCGGCCACCGTCCGCGACCACGGCGCGGCCTGGCGGGTGCTCACCGTCCACGTCGCCGGCAGCGGGGCGAACGGCGGCAGCGGCACGCTCTGGGTCACCGAGCCCGGCGGCCTGGCCGGCAGCCAGACGGCGGCGGTACGCCGCCGGGTCCTGCTCGTGGCGGCGGTCGCCGCACCGCTCTCCGCCCTGATCGGCTTCGCCCTCGCCGAGCGCGCCACCGCACCGCTGCGCCGGCTCAGCCGCCGCGCCGCGGAACTCGACCCGGCGGCCCCGCCGTCCCCCGGCACCGAGCGCGGCACGCCCTTCGCGGCGGAGCGCAGCGGCACCGCCGAGGTGGACGAACTCGCCACCGCCCTGGCCCTGTTGCTCTCCCGCTACGACGAGCAGGCGCTGCGCACCGCCCAAGCCCTGGAGACCGCACGCTCGTTCTCGTCCGCCGCCTCGCACGAGCTGCGGACACCGCTGATGAGCCTGCGCACCAACCTGGACGTGCTGGCCGCCCACCAGGACCTCCCGCCCGGCGAACGGGCGGAGATCGTCGCCGAGTTGCGCGACGACCACGCCCGGCTGCTGGACCTGCTCACCGCGCTCGGCACGCTCGCGCGCGGCGACCTCGTCGAGGTCGACTCCTTCGGCCCGGTCGACCTCGCGGAACTCGCCGACGCGGCCGCCGCCGACGCCCGGCGCCGGCACCCCGCGGCCGACATCACCGTCGAACTCCCGCCGGAACTCAGGGTGTTCGGGTGGGAGCCCGGGCTGCGGATCATGCTCGTCAACCTGCTGGTCAACGCCGCCGTGCACGGGCGCGGCGGGACGGCACGGACCGAACCGGCCCGGGTGACGGTCCGGCTCGCCCCGGCCGGTGGGGTCGCGCTGCTCACCGTCGACGACGCCGGGCCCGGTGTCGCGCCGGGCGAACGCGAGGCGGTCTTCCACCGCTTCCACCGCCGACGCGACAGCCCCGGCTCGGGGCTCGGGCTCACCCTCGTCGCCCAGCAGGCCGCGCTGCACCGGGGCACCGTCCGGATCACCGAGCCGCCCGGCGGAACCGGGTGCCGGGTGGAGGTCCGCCTGCCGCTGCCCGACGCCGACGCGCCGACCCTCCGGCTCCCGGCGCGGCGGGACTGGATCGCGGGCGAGGAACGCTGAGCACCGAGCGCCGGCCTCCGGCTCGCGCTCCACAGCTCTCCGTTCCGCGACTCGCCGTTGCGCAGCTCGCCGTTGCGCAGCTCCGCCTTCCACAGCTCCGCGTTCCACAGGGAATCCACAAGAAGCCGTCCTACGCTCCCGGCAACCGGGCCGGACCGGGCCCGCACCCACCGGCCCGGTTCCGACACCGTCCACGGCAGAAAGGGACGCCCATGTCCGCCAACCGCACGTCCGTCCGCCGCAGGGTCGTCAGCCGCCGGGCCGCCGCCCTCGGCGCGCTCGCCCTCGCCGGCTCGCTGCTCGCCACCGTCCCCGCCCAGGCGGACGGTGCGGCCGGCTCGCCCTCCGCCGCCCCGTCCGCCGGGTCCACGCCCACGGGCGACGGCGCGAAGGCCATCTGCAAGCGACTGCCGAAGACCGAGCAGCGTGTCACCAAGGCGCTCACCCGGCTGAACGGCGACGCCACCGTGTCCGGGTCGGTCGCCCGCCTGCAGCAGCGGGCCGGCAACGCCAAGGCCGCCGGCCACACCGAGATCGAGACGCTCCTCAACGACCGCCTCACCGCCCGCAAGAACCTGGTCACCACCCTGCAGACCCGGCAGAACGACCTCAGTTCCGTCGCCACCTGGTGCACCGCCCACAACCAGGGCGCCTCCAAGTGACCCGCCGCCCGCCCGCCGTCCTCCCCGCCCTGCTCCTCGCCGGGGTCGCCCTCCTCACCGCCTGCGGCCCCACCGGGCACCCGGCTCCCGGAGCCGTGGACACCAGCCAGGTCCAGGACATGCAGCACAAGCTCGACGCTGCCGAGAGCGCGGCCGCCCAAGCCGACAGCGACGCGGCAGCCGACGACAACTGACGCGCCACCGCTCGCCGACCTGCTCAGCGAGCGGTGTCCGCTCGCCCGCCGTTGCCGAACCACCGCTCGACGCCAAGCGTCCTGGGCGTGATCGTCCCCCGGCGGGCCGCCGCCTCCTGGGCCCGTCCTCAGCCGGCGGCGGCGGGCTGTTCGGCGTCGCCGAAGCGGGCCAGGGTCAGGGCGCCGACCACGGCGGCCAGGAAGCCGAGGACGGCGACCGGGGTCAGGTCGTGCCGGGTGCGGTCGCCGAGGGCGAGCACCCCGACCAGGGCCGGGCCGAGCGTCTCCCCCAGCACCATCGCGGCCGTCGCGGAGGTCACCGATCCGTGCTGCATCGCCCAGGTCAGCGCGGCGAACCCGCCGATCCCCGCCACCGCGACCGCGTACGCCGAGGGTTCGGCCAGCAGCTGCGGCAGCCGTGGTTCCGGCAGCACCCGCACCGCCACCCCGACCACCCCGAACTGCAGGCCCGCCACCAACCCCAGCAGCGGGGCCCGACGGGTACCGCCGTACCGCACTGCCGCCCAGCCCGCGCCGAGCAGGGCGACCGCGACCAGCAGCACCCCCAGCCGCAGCGCGTCGTCGCCCGTGCCGTGGCCGTCCCGCCCGGCGGTGAGCGCCAGCAGCAACAGCCCCGCGCAGACCGCCACCACCCCGGCCCACTCGCTGCGCCGCAGCCGCACCCGCAGCACGCGGGCCGCCCCGACGGCCGTCACGGCGAGCGCGGAGGCCAGCGCCGCCTCGACCACGTAGAGCGGCAGCCGCTCCAGGGCGACGAGTTCGGCGGCGAAGCCGCACATGTCCATCCCCACGCCCACCAGGAACGGCCACTCGCGCAGCGCCCCGGCCAACGCGGCGGCCTCCCCCGCCGGTGAGCCCGCGCCGGCGGCACGCCGGGCGCCGACCGCCTGCAGCACGGTGGCCGACCCGGTGAGCAGCGCGGCCAGAAGGGCGGACAGCAGGCCGATGAGCATGGCCCGACGGTACGACCCCCGGCCCCCGCGCGATCGCCTGGCACGCCGCCGGCCCCGGCCCGACCTACGGACGACCGCGGCCGGGGCCAGGACGAAGCGCCGCAACCGGCCCGGGCCGGGGGAGGGCAGCCGGGCCGTCCCCGCGCCCGCGGGCTCAGGTGTTGCGGCGGGCGGACTCGTGTTCCTGGGCCAGGCGGCGCAGGGCGAGGAGGGCGGGTTCGAGCAGGACGGTGCGGAGGAGGGCGCTCTCGGCCTGGTCGACGGGGTCGGCGTGCGGATCGAGCTGGTCGAGGTCGAGGACGGCGGTGCGCTCGGCGAGGGCAGCGTAGCCGAGGAGGGCGTCGTGGGAGATCTCCTCACCGAGGGAGCGGAGGGTCTCGAGGGTCTCGCCGAGGACGGCGCGGGAGGGAGCGTGTTCGGAGACCTTCCAGCCGAGTTCGCCGACCAGGGCTTCGACCTCGGCGCCGCCGGGTACGGGGGCCGGTTCGGTGTCGTCGTCGACCGGGCGGGCGCCGAGGACCAGTCCGAGGACCTGGTGGCGTTCTCCGGCGTGGGCGGCGACCGCGCCGAGGACCTCCTTGGTGGCGCTGACGCTGAGGCCCCGGACGCCGATCAGTGCGCGGACCAGGCGCAGGCGGCGCAGGTGGGTCTCGTCGTAGTCGGCCTGGGTGGCGGCGGTGGCGCGGCCGGGCTGCAGCAGTCCCTCGCGCAGGTAGTACTTGATCGTCGCGGTGGGGACCCCGCTGCGGCGGCTCAGTTCGGAGATGCGCACTGCTCCCGCTTTCCTTCTCGCTGGGTCTGGCAATTGGATACCAGCACTGTCTAACATAGATAGTGCCACTACCCAATACGGCGCCATCCCCGCGCCGTCCCCGCGCCGTCCCGGACGCCGTTTCCCCGACGAGGAGTGTCAGCCATGCCCACGCTGCCCTGGATCACCCCGAACCCGGCCACCCCCGGCACCTCGGCGGTCGTCATGGCCTCCCGCTTCGAGGTGCGGTCGCTCGCCGACGTGCCGCGCTTCTTCGTCAAGTCGCTGGCCGTCTGGCGACAGCTGCGCCGCGCGCCCGGCGCCCTCGGCGCCTCCCTGATCGCCCGGCCGCTGCGGCGGACCTTCTACACGCTGTCCGCTTGGGAGAGCCGCGAGGCCCTCAACGCGTTCGCGGCCGCCGAGCCCCACCGCTCGATCATGAGGGGCCTGCGCGACACCACGAAGCAAGCCACCTTCACCTTCTGGCCGACGCCCGTCGAGCAGCTCCCGATCCCCTGGGCCGACGCCCACGCCCGCCTCGATGCCGAGCGCGCCGGAGCCGCGGCCTCGGATGCCACCTGACTGCCGGCGTGACACCGCCCGCCGCCGCACGCGGGTGCGGCGGCGGGCGTCCGGCCGCTCGGCCGCTCGGCTGGCCGGTGGGCCGGTAGGCCGGTAGGCCGGCCGGTCAGTGCCGCAGGTCGGCGAGCAGCAGGTTGGGGTCGGTGCGGGTGAAGTACGCCGCGCTCGGGACATAGACCGTCCCGCCGCGCACGGCCACCGAGGTCGGGTTGGACACGCCGTCGGCGGCGGTGAGGACGGTGTGGTGGCTGCCGTCCGCCGCGACGTACACCGCCTCGCTGGTCCCGTTCAGGGCCGCGATCAGGGCGTCGCCACGCCCGGTGAAGGCGAAGTCGTCGATGCCCGCGAGCCCGCTCGCCCGGACCTCCGCGGGCCGGGCCGCGCCGTCGTCGCCGATGGGGATGCGCAGCAGGTCGCCGGTGTCGGTGTTGCCCACCCAGACGGCACCGCGGTGCACCTTGAGGCCGTTGGCGCCGAACGCGGTCACGGGCTTCAGCAGGGCGTCGTCGGACCAGGTGGTGGCGGGGCCGCCGTCCGCCGGGATCGCGTAGACGACGCCGAGCGCCGAGTCGGCGGTGTAGAGGCGGCCGGCGTGCTCGTCGAGGGCGAGGCCGTTGGGGAAACCGGTCACGGGCAGCGCGGCGATCCGCTCGGGGGTGCCGCCGGGGCAGAGCCGCCAAATGCCCTGTAGGTCGTCGGTGCCGGTGGCGTAGCCGAAGTAGAGGGTGCCGTCGTGGGCGCGGGCGATGCCGGTGACGATCGCGGCGCCGATGAGCGGGGTGGCGGGGTTCGCGGGGGCGGGCAGGGTGGCGAGGACGGTGAGGTGGCCGGCGGTGTCGACCCGGCCGATCTGCCGGGCGAAGGAGAGGGTGAGGTCGGCGGAGCCGTCCGGCTCGAGGGCGATGTTCTCGGGTTGCTGCCCCCGGGCCAGGTCGAAGTGGGCGACGATCCGGGGGTCGGACAGCGGCGGCGCGACGGCAACGGCCGGGGTCGCGGCCAGCAGGGCGAGGGCGGCGCAGGCCGCGGGGACGAGGCCGGCGGCCCTGCCCGTGCGGGGTGTGCGGGACGTTCGGGGCGAGCCGGGCGAGCGGCGGGCTGGCCGGAGCAGGCGGGACATGGTCTCTCCTTGATCACTTGATCGACTTGATCGACGGGGCGGCGACGGTCGCCTGCCCGCCAGCAGAACACCCCTGACCGCGCGTCACCCCCGATCGACCGTCGCGTCCACGGCTACATCCCCCGGTCGGTCGCCCCGCCCGCACGGTCGGGCGCGTCCCGGCGGTCCGCACCGACCCCATTTTGTGACGTGGCCCTGTCTAGTTCGTTCCCGTCCCGGTGTGATGGGATGTGCCGTCACGGGGTGATGACCGCTGGTGGGGGTGGTGTGTGTGATGCGCAACGGACGACTGTCAGGGCTCGACGGGGACGCGGCGTACCTGGTCGCCGTCGGACTGGTCCGACTGGGCGCGCAGGAGTGGCTGGGCACCGCGGGCGTGGCACCGACCTGGGTGGGCGGCCTGCGGGCGGCCTCCTTCGCGGACGCCTGGCTGGCGTTCGGCGACCCGGCGGCGCCCGGGCTACGGGCGCCGGCCACGGCGGTGCTGCGGGCGGTCGCCGAACGAGCGGCGAAGCTGGTCGTCGAGTCCTGCGCGGGGGACGAGCCGACGGCCCTGGAATGGCTGGGGCAGCGGTCGGCGGAGGCCTGCGAGCAGGCGCGGCGGGACGACGTGTCACACCCGGCCGAGCCCTGCGCGCTGACCCTGGTCTGGCACGGCGTCCAGGCCCTGGCCACCGGGGACGAACCGGACGGGCCGGACGAACCCGACGCGCCGTACCACGGCAGGCGCAGCGCGGAACGCATGGACGAGCGGATCGAGGCGTACGTACGGGAGCGGCACCGCCGCCAGGACACCCTCGCGCTGGTACTGGGCTGCACCCGGATCGCCGCGGCCGCGCTGGTGGAGCTGTGCGATGCCGATCCGGAGCGGGTGTGCCGGTGGCTGGAGGAGGACGCGGCACGCGCCATGCCGCGCGGCGGACCCGTACCGCTGTGGGTGCCCGGGCGGCCCTGGCAGCCGGCGGGCTGACGAGGCCGCCCGACTCCTGGGCGCCGACCGGGTCAGGCAGCGCCCAGGAGTCGGGCGGCCTCGGTCATGGCCGGGCCGAGGGCGAGGTCGAGGCGCAGCTCGGCGAGGTCGTCGCCACGGGTGGGGCCCTGGTTGACGATGGCGACGGGCAGCTGCGCACGGGCGGCGCGCCGCACGAAGCGCAGGCCCGACAGGACCGCGAGCGAGGAGCCGAGGACCACCAACGAGCGTGCGGTGTCGACCAGTTCGTAGCAGTGGTCGACCCGGGCGGCGGGCACGTTCTCGCCGAAGAAGACCACGTCCGGCTTGAGCACGCCGCCGCAGTCCGCGCAGGGCGCCACGCGGAATCCCTCCACCAGCTCCTGCGGCAGCTGCGCGTCGCCGTCCGGGCGCAGCGTGGCGCCGGGGCGGCGGAAGCCCCGGTTCAACTCGTCCAGGCGCTGGTCGAGTTCGGCCCGGGAGCTGGTGCGCCGACAGTCGAGGCAGACCACCCGGTCGAGGCCGCCGTGCAGTTCCACGGCCTCGCGGGTGCCGGCCGCGTGGTGGAGGCCGTCGACGTTCTGGGTGATGACCGCCGCGACGTGACCCGAGCGGCGCAGCCGTTCCACCGCGCGGTGGCCGGCGTTGGGCCGGGCCCGGGCGAAGGCGGGCCAGCCGGTGTGGCTGCGGGCCCAGTAGCGGCGCCGAGCGGCCTCGCTGCCGATGAACTCCTGGTAGGTCATCGGGATGCCGGTGCGGCGGCGGCCGGTGGCGCCGCGGTAGTCGGGGATGCCGGACTCGGTGGACAGTCCGGCGCCGCTGAGCACGACCGCACCGCCCCGGTCCAGCAGCCGGACGAGGCCCGTGAGGCCCGTGAGAACCGTCGGACCCGCGAGGACCGTCGAACCCGCCGAGCTCTCCGGCGGTTGCGGTGCGGTGGCTTCCGACGCGTCCATACCGCCGAGGGTAACCCCGCCGCCGGGCAACCTCGCCGGGCGGCTACGCGTCCCCCGTGGCGAACGCGACGATCCGCGCGAGGGACGGCTGCCAGCCGTCGGCGGTGTCCACGAGCAGGCAGGGGACGTCGAGCGCGATCGGCGCCCACGACTCGATCGGCCGCTCCCCCGCCTCGATGCGGCGCAGGAGTGCGGCGTCCGCGTGCACGGCCCGCGAGGGCAGGTCGGCGGCACGGCGCGCGATGCGCCGGCGGGCGAGCTCCGGGTCGACGACGCAGCGCACGACGCGGATGCCGGCCAGGTCGGCGAGCGGCTCCAGGCCCGGTCGCCACAGGCGGTCCTGGAAGGCCGCCTCCGCCACCAGGCTCGTCCCGGCCGCGAGGAGTGCACCGATCGCGCGGAAGAACGCCTCCAGCGTCCTCAGGTCCAGGTCGTTCCCGGGATCAGCGACGTTCCTGGAATCAGCGGCTTTGCCGGGATCGGCGCCGCCTGCGGCCATGCGCTCCTTGAGCTCGTCCCGGCAGACCACCGGCCAGCCGAGCGCGTCCGCCAGGGCGTGCGCCAGTGTGGTCTTGCCCGCCCCGGGCGGGCCGCTGACGACAACCAGTGTCGGACGTCGGGTCGTGCCGCGTGAGGTCATGCCACCGGATTCTGCGCCCGGGCCGCCGCCGTCCGCCACCTCCCCGGTGGGTGACGGACGGCCGACGGTGGGTCGGCCCGGTCGACCTTCTCCCAGCTGTCACCGCCCGACGTCGAGGTGTACTCGGAGGGACCGCCGCGTACGAGGAGGGACCGCCGTGTACGAGGAAGGACCGCCGGCGTACGAGGAGGGACCGCCGGTGTACGAAACCGCGCTGCCGGTGTACAGCCGACCGGCGGCCTCGAAGCACCCCCCGAGCCGGCCCCGCTCTCAGCCCCAGCCGGGCACCGGCGGCAGCGGCCACGCCGGCGGGGTCGGCAGCGGGCCGCCGGCGGGGGTCTCCGGGGCCGGGCCGCGGCCGGCGAGCCAGGCGAGCAGGACATGCCCGGGGCCGCTGACGGCGGGGCCGGTGGCGGCGAGGGTCCAGGTGCGGCCGAGGTCGGTGGCCTCCAGCCGGGCGACGGGGAAGTCCCGCGCGGCCAGGGTGGCGGCGGTCGTGTCGAGCGCCCAGGTGACGTAGCCGGTGGGCCAATCGGCGCTGGTGCGGCCGAGGTTGAGGTCGACGTGGTGGGTCTCGAGTTCGCGCCGGGCCCGGTGGAGGGTGAACCAGGCGGGGTGGCGCCACCCCGCGAGGGCCGGCACCAGCGCGGGCCAGCGCTCGACCGGCATCGCCGCCGCCTCGTCGAACAGCCCGTCCAGACTGCGCCGCAGGTCCGTGACGAGGTCGGCCGCACCGCGCTCGGCCCCTTCGCGCAGCGCGCGGTCCAGCGCGGCCGCGTCGGCCCGCGGGCCGGGCTCGGTGCCGGTGCGGGCGAGCGTCAGCAGCCAGCGGTACACGTCGGCGCTGCGCGCGAGGTGGGTGATGACGTGGGCGCGGCTCCAGCCGGGCAGCGCGGACGGTTCACGGGCCTGCCGGTCGGTCAGGCCACCCAGGCCGGCCGCGAGGCGCTCGGCGGAGTCGCGGACATCGGCGAGCAGGACGGCCGGTCTGGCGCCGGCGGGGTCGGCGGTGTGGGTCACGGGCACGTACTCTACGGCCGACCGAGCCCACCCCCCTGGGCGTGGGCTCGGAACCATGCGCGGATTCTCGTCGGCGGCGGCGTGGCCGAACCACTCCCCTCCTGTTGACGGAAAGTCAGCGCGTTCCCGGCGGCCGGACAACGGTCGCGGGGAAGGGTGTACCGGTACGACATCGGGCGGTTATGCTCGCGCAGTATCACCTGCCCGATCGCTGCTGACCCAGGGGGGATCAACGCGCGCGCGGCCCCTTTACCCGTTCCTGCTCGCACGCGGTTCCGCGCAGCACGACGGGGATTTCGCGCCGGCGCCGAGCCACGCCACCGGACGCCACCGGATCCGGAATTCCGGGCGCCCCCTCCATTTCTCCGAATACGGGACAGCGATAACGGCAATGGCCCGATCGATCCGATCGGTGCCCGGCCACCAGTCGCGACAGATTCGACGAAGTGAGGACGAACGTGATGAAGAATCGGACCGTTTCCGCATTACGGCGCCTCGCGGCGGTGTGCGCCGCGGCGACGCTCCTGTCGGTCGGCTTCGCGGGTTCCGCTCCCGCCGCCGACCTCACCACCCCGGTCTGCCAGGCCACCACCGTCGACGTCCCGCTGGGCTCGGGCACCGGCCGGCTGTGGGGCGAGCTGTGCCGTCCGGCCGGGTCCTCGCCGAGCACCGTGGTGACGATGGTGCACGGCGCGACCTACAACCACAACTACTGGGACTTCCCGTACGAGCCGGACACCTACTCGTTCAGCCGGATGCTGAACCGGGCCGGGTACGCCACCTTCGTCGTCGACCGGCTCGGCACCGGCAACAGCACCGTCCCGCCGAGCTCCCAGCTGACCCTGGCCGTCGAGGCCGGACACATCCACAAGGTCGTACAGGACCTGCGGGCCGGCCGAATAGGGGGCACCGGCTTCCACAAGGTGGTGCTGGCCGGCTACTCCCTCGGTTCCGCGGTGTCGGAGATCGAGGCGTCGACGTACCACGACGTCGACGCGCTGCTGGTCACCGCCCTGGGCCACTACAACAACCCGGCGGGCACGCAGGCGATCATCGCGAACGGGCAGGACCCGAACACCGACCCGGTGACCGGGGGCCGGTACCCGTACGACGCCGGCTACGCCACCACCAGGCCGGGCAGCCGGGCGACCGTCTTCTACGCCGACCAGCCGATGGACCCGGGCGTGCTCCTCATGGACGAACTCACCAAGGACGTCGACGTCTTCATGGAGGCGAGCGACCCGCTCATCACCGATCCCTCGGTCAGCAAGGCGATCAATGTCCCGGTCATGTTCGCCCTCGGCGACCACGACCCGCTGATGTGCGGTGCCGGCTACGAGGACTGCACGTCGGCGGCGGCCCTGCGCGCCCAGGAGGCGCCGTTCTGGAGCTCCGCGCCCAGCTTCGACGTCCTCCTGCTCCCGAACGCCGGGCACGGCCTGAACCTGGCGCCGAACACCGGGGTCCTCCGGACGGCGGCCGCGGCCTGGCTGAACCGGGTGGTCGGACACTGCTGACGGCACACGAGTGCCCGATGGCCCCGTGAGGGTGCCATCGGGCACGACGTGACGTCACCCGCTCAAGTGGCCGGCCCGCCTCCGCCCGGCTCGTCTCCGCCCGGCTCCACCCCGTCCGGCGTGACCCCGTCCGGGCCCGGCGACCGGTCCTTGAACAGGAACACGGCGTTGGCCGGGCAGACCCGCGCCGCTTCGCGTACGGAGTCGGCCAGTTCGGGTCCGGGCTCGGGAAGCAGCACCTCGGCGACCTCCGCGACGTCGCTCATCCGGAAGACCGCGGGAGCGGCGTCCACGCAGTGGCCGTACCCGGCGCAGCGGGTCAGGTCCACCTCGACGCGCGCCACCCGGGCCTTCCCGCCCCGCTCCTGCCGCAGCGGCATCAGAGCAGGACGCCCATGTTGCCGGGCATGGTCTCGGCGTCGAGGACGACGCGGTGCTCGACGAAGCGCAGCCCGCCGGCCGTCCGCGTGAGGATGTCGTCGTAGCGGCCGCAGACGTGGAAGCGGGACGGTTCGACGCGGTCGGCGATGTACAGGACGACGTACGCCTCGGCCTTGATCCGGCCGTCCTCGGTCTCCCGGGCGCGCACGTTGGTGACGGTGTGCAGGGTCCGGGTCGGGTTGTGGCGCAGATAGCCGTTCATGTAGGCGGCGCGCTCCTTCAGTGCGCCGAGGCCCCGGTCGGTGTACCACCACATGCCGGTCGTCGAGACGTTGTTGTGCGTGCCGACCGCGTACAGACCGGTGTCGAGGAACAGGTCGACCCAGGCGTTGGGGCGCTTGTCGTCCATCGTCAGGGCGTAGGACACGTAATGGTCCTCGACCTCGTTGCGCAGGCCGGGAGAGGTCATGACCACTGTGGACATGGCGGTGTCGCGCCTTCCTTCCGTCGTCGGGCCGCTCACGACTCGTCCTGGAGGTACTGCTGGTAGACCCGGAAGAACTCGCGCTGCGAGTACTCGTCCCGGACGTCGGCGTCCTCGCCGCCCCGGCCGGGCTCGGTCCCGCGGGTGAAGAGGTTGTACCGGCCGCCCTCGCCGCGCACGCCGATCTGGCAGCGGGCGGCGGCCTCGGTGTCGTCGCAGCTGATCTTGCCCCACGAGCCCTGGGTGTCGGCGAGGTTCTCCAGCACCTCCCGCCGCGCGGCCTCGTCGTCCTCGACATCCGAGTAGACGGTGATGTCGACCCGGGCCCGATCGACGCCGAGCGGGGTGACCGTCTGGATGTACCCCGCCTTCATGCCGCGCGGGGTGTCCTTGGGGCCGGGCTGGATGTCGAGGTTGGGGAAGAGCGCGAGCACTTCCTGCCGGATCTCCGGTGGTTCGCCGCCCCCGAAGCCCTCGAAGCCGTCCGGCGGGCCGGGCGGTCCCTGGGCGAGCATGCTGTTCCAGCCGACCGGCATGGTGCCGTCCGAGAAGTCCACCCCGCTGAAGCGCTGGAGGGCGCGGGCGTACTTCGGCGGGTCGAGCGGAGGGAAGGCCCACTGGAGGACCGAATGCCCGGGCGCCGCGCCCCAGTTCCAGCCCCGTGCGGCGGTGCCGACCAGCAGGTCGCGGATGCTGCGGTGGGTGAACTCGGCGTGGTAGTCGTCCCGGAAGTTCTCGTGCCAGAACTTCCAGTTGCCCTCGTAGATCCAGCTGTTGCGGCCGATCGGCTCGATGCCCTGCACGTACGGCGCGAGGTGGTCGGTCATCTCGCCGAGGAAGTCGGTGAGCGACGGCACCGTCGGCCGGATCGCGACGAAGACCAGGTCGTGGAAGGTGTCGCAGTGCACCGGCTTCAGGCCGAGGGCGCCGCGGTCGAAGTCCGGTCCGTAGCCCTCCTCGTAGGGCACGCCGGTGAGCTCACCCTTCAGGTTGAACGCCCAGGCGTGGTACATGCACTTGAGGACCTGGCCCTGGTTGCCGCACCGCTCTCCGGTCAGGATCGCGCCGCGGTGGGTGCAGGCATTGTGGAACGCGCGGATCTCACCGTCGTTGCCCCGCACCACGAGCACCGGCTGGTTGGCGATGGAAACCGTGAAGTAATCACCCGGCTTCTTCAGATCGCGGGTCAGGCAGGCGTAGTGCCAGGTCCGGGTGAATATCCTTTCCTGTTCCAGTGCGAAGATCTTCTCGCTGGTGTAGATTTCCCGGTCCACCACCCCGGTGGCGAGATCGGTGCCGAAATCCGGGCTCAACTTCATGGGGCAACCTCCCTAGGGGCACGCGAACGCCGCCCTGCCCGCTCAAGATTCGCGACGATTGTGACAACCGAGCGAGTTCATCGTCAACGATCAGCGCGGCGCCGGTGCCCTTGTCCGACTGGGGAGAATTCCCAGTCGGACAAACCCCCGGAACCTTTCCCGGCGTCATTGACAGGCGGCGGATTCCCGATGACCCTCGGACGGGGCATCGACCCGCGCAGGAAAACGCCGACCAGCCGCCTCCGGCCGTTCGAGGACGCCGCACACGGGGGCGCTGATGCTCCCGGCGCCGCCCCCACCCACCCCACCTCCGGAGTTCGTGATGACTCTCCTACGGCTGGACACCAGCATCCTCGGCCCCCGATCCAGCACCGCCGTGCTCGCCGACCTCGTGGAGCGGGAGTGGCGCGCCGCGACCCCGGACGCGCCGGTGGTGGTCCGGCGCCACCTCGGCGAGGCCCCGTTGCCGCCGACCGCCTGGGCCGCCGCGGTGGCGACCCGGTTCACTCCCCCGGAGCGGCACACGTCCGAGCAGCGGGACGCCCTGGCACTGGCCTCGTCGCTGGCCGACGAACTGGTCGCCGCCGACGCCGTGATCGTCGCGGCGCCGCTCTACAACTTCGGTGTCTCCCAGCACCTGAAGGCCTGGGTGGACCTCGTCCTCACCGATCCGCGGATGGCCCCGGGCGGGGAGAGACCGCTGGCGGGCAAGCCGGCGGTGCTGGTGACCGCCCGGGGCGGCGCCTACGGGCCGGGGACGCCGCGGGACGGCTGGGACCACGCCATCGGCTGGATGCGTCGCATGTTCGACGATGTGTGGAAGCTTCAACTCACCGTGGTGGAACGGGAGTTGACTCTCGTTGGGATCGATCCGGCACTGGACCGGTTCACCGAGCTGGCCGCGCGCACCCGGATCGCCGCAGAGGAACAGGCCCGCGCGGCGGGCCGGGACCTCGCCCGGCGCGAGAGCGCCGTCCTCGGCTGAGCCGCAACTCCCGCCCACCGCCCGACAAGGAGGACACCGTGCCCGCACGCACCGGGAAGCAGTACCTGGACAACCTGACGTCGCTCCAGCCCGAGATCTACCTCAACGGCCGCCGCATCACCCACGTCACCGAGGAGCCGGTCTTCGCCGGCCCGCTGCGGACCATCGCGGAGCAGTACGACCTCCAACTGGACCCGCGGTACGTCGACATCTGCACCTACGCGGACCCCACGACGGGTGAACGGCTGTCGCGCTCGTTCCAGCCGTGCCGGAGCAAGGAGGACCTGGTCGCCAAACGGCGGCACTTCAAGCTCCGCGCCGACCACACCTTCGGGATGATGGGCCGGTCGCCGGACTTCATGAACGCGTTCGTCCTGGGCTGGAACACCAACGCCCCGGTGTTCGGCGACCTGGACGAGCGCTTCGGCCGGAACGCCCGCCGGTACTACGAGCACGTACGGGACAACGACCTCTTCCTGACGCACGTCCTGATCAACCCGGCGATCGACCGGTCGAAGACCTCGTCCCAGCAGGAGGACCCGTTCCTGCACCTGGGGAAGGTGCGCGAGACCGACGAGGGCATCGTCGTCCGTGGCGCGAAGATGCTCAGCACCATGGCGCCGTTCGCGGAGGAGCTCGTGGTCGTCCCCTTCGGGGGCATCGCCCCGGGCGACGACGACTACGCGGTGGTGTTCGCGATCCCCACCGACACACCCGGGTTGAAGTTCATCTGCCGCGAGCCGGTGGCACCGGCCGGCCGGACGGAGTTCGACCACCCGCTCAGCAGCCGGTTCGAGGAGATGGACTGCATCGCCGTCTTCGACGACGTGCTGGTCCCGTGGGACCGGGTCGTCGTCGACGGCCGGCCCGGCAGCCGCGACCTGGTCAACCGGGTGCTCGGCAACGACCCGAGCGTCCTGGTGGTCAACGGCGCTCGGAGCCTGGCCTCGATGGAACTGCTGTGCGGCATCGCGACGAAGGTCGCCGACGCGACCGGGATCGACGAGTTCCTGCACGTCCAGGAGAAGCTCGGCGACCTCATCTCCCGGCTCGACACCCTGCGGACCCTGTTCTACGGCGCCGAGGCCCTGGCCGCCCCGCTGCCGGACGGCACCTGGGTGCCGTACCTGCCGGGGATGATGGCGTTCCTCATGCAGACCGCGCCGACGCACCGCCGGATGGTCGAGGTCATCCAGATCCTGGCGGCGGGCAACTTCTTCTACGCGCCGTCCGGCGGGGACTTCGCCAACGAGGAACTGCGCCCGCTCATCGACCGGTTCGTGCGGGGTCGCCCGGGCGTCTCGGCCGAGGAGCGGGTCCGACTGTTCAAGCTCGCCTGGGATGTGGCCGGCGACGGGTTCGGCCAGCGGCTCATGCAGTACGTGAACTACTACAGCGGCGACCCGGTGCGGCTGACCGCCGGGCTCTACCTGGGCTCGGACAAGACGGAGATCCACCGCACGGTCGAGCGGGCGCTGGCCGGCTCGGACCGGAGCCTGGACATCCCGCTCTCGCCGGAGGTGCTGCACATGGCGCCCCCTCCCGCGCCGACCAAGCCGCTCACCGGGATGTACCCGGCGAAGAGCCAGCCGTCGTCGTAGCGGCCGTGGCGGTGTGCGAGCGGGGAATCTCCCCACTCGCACACCGGGACCACCGGGGCCACCCGGGAGCACGGGGATCACCGGCAACCCGGAGGGGCGATGCCAGGGATGCTGCAGCCAACGTAATTTGACCGAACGTCAGGAATGCCAGACGCCAGAGATGCCAAGGCTGCTAGGATGCTAGCAATCTCACCCCCGGTCGCCGGTGGTCGGCGCCCGGCGGCACCTCGCATCCCCGGCACGGCCGGGAGGACGGAAGGACGGCGATGGCGGGTACGGGCCGGTTGATCATGAGGGGCGTCGTCGGCGGACTCGCCATCGGCTTCGGTGGCCGGAAGCTGTTCGGCTGGTTCGGCGGATCGGGCCACGAGCAGACGGCGGAGAACTTCGAGAAGTTCGGGTACCGCAACGGCCGGGCGATGGCCACGCTGGCCGGTGTCACCGAACTGGCCGCGGGCGTGGGCCTGGTGACCGGGACGGCCACCCCTCTGGCGGCGGCCGCCCTCATCGGGGAGATGGTCAACGCCGCGGCCGTGCACCGGCGGGAGGGCCTGTGGGCCGAGAACGGCGGCTACGAGTACCCGGTGGTCCTGATCACGGCCGCGGCCTGCCTGGCCTGGGACGGCCCGGGGCCGCTCTCCGTCGACCGTGCGCTCGGCCGCGAGCGGACCGGTGCCGTCTGGGGGCTCGGCGCCCTCACGCTCGGCGTTGCCGCCGGGACGACCGTGTGGCGCGTGTTCCGCGACGAGACGTACTGATTCCCCGCAACAGACCGATGCCAAGCTGAACACCGATCCCACGCTCCTCGGCTCCCGCGACGATGCCGAGGAGCGTGCGTCATTCCATCGGGTGAACTCGGCAGTACGGGACGAGCCCCGCAGCACGCGCCCGGGCGCGACGGATCCGCCCGGGCGCAACGGCGCGGGCACCGAGCATGACCTACCGTGATCGGAGATCCACGGACCGAGAGCGAGTACGTCATGCCTGCCCAGCGAACCGTCGCGCCCGAGTCGACCGCCTTGCGAGTGGCCCTGTGGCGGGCCATGCACGTCCAGGTCGACGCGCCCCCGCACGTCCTCGACGACGAGATCGGCCTGGAACTCGTCGCGCCGGGTGAGAACTGGCGCCGCCGGCCCGACATGGGCAGGAACGCCACCGGCGGGTTCCGCGCGGGCGTCGTCGCCAGGGCGCGGTTCGTGGAGGACCTGGTCGCCGAGCGGTTCGCCGCCGGCGTCCGGCAGTACGTGATCCTCGGCGCCGGCCTGGACACCTTCGCCCAGCGGCGCCCGGAACTCGCCGCCGAGATGCGGGTGTTCGAGATCGACCAGGACGGCCCGCAGGCGTGGAAGCGGCAGCGGCTGAACGAGCTCGGCTACGGGGTGCCCGACTGGCTGCGCCTGGTCCCGGTCGACTTCGAGGCGGACGAGGACTGGTGGCAGCGCCTGGTCGAGGCCGGCTTCGACCCGGACCGGCCGGCAGTGCTGGCCAGCACCGGGGTCAGCATGTACCTCACCAAGGACGCGGTCGCGGACACCCTGACCAAGGCGGCGAAGACGGCCCCGGGCTCCGCCTTCGCGATGACCTTCCTGCTGCCGCCCGAGACCGTCGCCGCCGCGGGCGAGCAGCCGCACTATCCGATCCGGTTCCGCAGCTTCTTCACCGCCGAGGAGATGCTCCGGCTGGCGCGCGAGTGCGGGCTCCACGAGGTGCGGCACGTCTCGACGGCGGACCTGACCGAGCGCTACTTCGCCGGGCGCCCGGACGGGCTCCGGCCGGACGTCGGCGAGTCCTTCCTGCTCGGGTCCGTCGTCTGACGCGGGTCCGTCGTCTGACGCGGGTCTGGCGTCTGACCCACGTCTGGCGTCCGACCCGGGACCGGCGGCCGGGGGGCGACGAAGTCCCGGCTGCGGATCAGCGCGGTGGCCAGCACGCCACCCACCAGCGCCAGCAGGCCGGCGACGAGCAGCACGGCGTCGAGGGAGTCGGCGAATCCGGCCCGGATCGCGTCGGCCAGCGCGTCGCGGGCCTCCGCCGGCGCGAGCGCCACCGCCCGGTCGGTGACTCCCCGGTGCACCGCACCGGCGATCTGCTCGACCTGGCCGCTCAGCGCCGGGATGTCGGCCAGCCGGTGCCGGAGCGTCGCGTGCAGCGAGGCCGCGAAGATCGTGCCGTAGCAGGCGACCCCGACCGCGATGCCGATCTGCCGGAAGGTCTGGTTGGCGCCCGAGGCCATCCCGGACCGGTGCGGCGGCACGACACCCACCGCCGTCGAGGCGAGCGGTGGATTGACCAGGCCGGCGCCGAGGCCGGAGACGACGAGCCCGGCGATGAGGTGGGTCCACTCCGACCCGGCGGTCAGGCCCCGCATCAGCAGCAGGCCGGCGCCCACCAGGCCGAGGCCCGGGCCGATCAGCCACCGCACCGGCACCCGACTGGTCAGCCGGCCCGCGGCGAAGGCGGCGACGAAGGTGAAGGCGGAGCCGGTCAGCAGTCGGACGCCGGTGACCAGCGGGCTGCCGCCGAGGCCGTTCTGGAGATAGAGGACGAGGTAGACGAAGACCGCGTACAGCGAGGCGTTCATGGCGAAGGCCGCCACCGAGCCGCCGACGAAGGTCGGGATGCGCAGCAGCGACGGGTCGAACATCGGCTCCGGCACCCGCCGTTCGACCAGCGCGAACGCCACCAGGCAGAGCGCCGCCAGGCCGAGCCAGAGGGGCACGCCGCGCTGCCCCCAGCCGGCTTCGCTCGCCGTGATCAGCCCGTACACCAGGCCGAACAGCCCGGTGGTCAGGGTCACCACGCCCGGCCAGTCGATCCGGCGGTCCCCCGTGGTGCGGGACTCGTCCACCCGGCGCACCGTGATGACCAGCGCGGCGATGCCGACCGGCACGTTCACCAGGAAGATCCCGCGCCAGCCGACGCCACCGGTGAGCACGCCGCCGAGGACCGGGCCCAGACCGGTCGCGACGCCCGCGACCGCGCCCCAGACACCGAACGCCACGCCACGCTGCCTGCCCTGGAAGGAACCGGCGAGCAGGGCGAGCGAGGTGGCCGACAGGATCGCGCCGCCGCTCCCCTGCACCGCGCGGAACAGGACCAGCGTCGACGCGTTCGGCGCGAGGCCGCAGAGCAGCGAGCCGCCGGTGAAGACCACCAGGCCGACGACGAACACCCGCCGCCTTCCGTACCTGTCGGCGAGGAAACCGGCGGTGAGCAGCAGCGCGGCCAGTGTGAGGGCGTAGGCATCCGTCATCCACTGCAGGCCGGCGAAGCTCGCGCCGAGCGCGTGCTGGATGTCCGGCAGGGCGACGACGACCACGTTGACGTCGATCAGCAGCATGAACATCGACGCGCACACCACCAGTAGCGTCCACCATCGGCGTTCCATCGGGCGGGGCCTCCTCGATTCGCAGTAGCTTCGCCGCGCCCTACGCAGCGGTTTACGCAGTGGCTAGCGCCCGGCCGCTCCGGCGATGTCCAGGATCAGCCGCCTGCCGTGCAGTTCACCGGCCTCCATGCGCCGGTGGGCCTCGGCGGCGGCGGGCAGGGGCAGGGTCTCCGTCCTCCGGGCCCTCAGCCGCCCGGTGGGGAGCAGGCGGTTGAGGGCGTCGGCGGCGTCGGCCAGTTCGGCCGTCGTGGCACGGGAGATGACGAAGCCCCGGATCGAGCCGTCCTTCATGTAGAGCGCCCCCGCCGGGAGGACGGGGTGCGTGCGCGCGCCGGCGAGCAGCACGATCCGGCCCCGGGGTGCGAGGAGTTCGACCGCGGTGCCGAGGTCGTTCCGGCCCGAGGTGTCCAGGTGCACGTCGATCCCTTGCGGGCAGAGCGAGTTCAGGTGCTCGGTCAGGCGGGGATCGGCGTAGTCGAGCGCCTCGGCTGCACCGATGCCGTGGCAGTACGCCAGGTCGCGGCGGGCGGCGGTGGCGATCACCCGGGCGCCCGCCTCGGCGGCCAGCACGACGAGCGCGCTGCCGACGTTGCCGGCGGCACCGGCGACGAGGACGGTCTCCCCCGGCCGGAGGGCGCCGTGCCGGAACAGCGCGAGCCAGGCGGTGGCCCCGGGGTGCACCACGGCGAGGGCCGTGGTCGGCGCCACTCCCTCCGGCAGGTGGTAGAGCCGGTCCGCCGCCACAACCGCCCGTTCCGCCGCGGCCCCCGGCCGGCCGTCGTGGCCCAGGCTGTTGCACCACACCCGGTCGCCCGGGGCGAAGCCGGACACGTCGGCGCCCGTCTCGGCGACCACGCCGACCACGTCCCGGCCGATCACGAACGGGAAGCTCAGCGCGGTCCGGTACTGCCCGGACCGCACGAAGGTGTCCACCGGGTTGACCGTCGAGGCGAGGACGTTGACCAGCACCTCGTTCGATCGGGGCCGTGGGGCCGGGAGTTCGCCGTGCCGAATCTCTTCGGGTGACCCGAGTCGGTCTACATAGGCAGCCAGCACCCTGCCGATTCTGGCACCGGTGGACCGCGCGCGGGAACGTGCGGAGAAACGACCTGAGGCTTCGTCAACTCACACAAGACGTGCCGACTTGACGCACCCGCGACCTCTTCTTTGACTGCCGGCGCCACCCGCACGAGATTCGATCCATGACCTCAACCGATTTCCAGCTCACGCCCTTGTTCGATGTCCGGGCGCGGATCCGGATCGCCGCGTCGCCGGCCGAGGTGTACGCGGTGGTCAGCGATCTGCCGCGGAGCGCCGAGTGGAGCCCGGAGTGCACGGGCGGTACGTGGGTGGCCGGCCGCCCGGGGACGGTGGGCGCCGTCTTCCGCGGCGAGAACCTGCGCGCCCCGGACGTCGTCGCGTGGGCGCCCGTCGTCCGCGGCGTGTGGCGCACCGAGTCGCAGGTGGTCGCCGCCGAGCCCGGGCGGCTCTTCCGCTGGGCCATGCGGGACAGCGCCGGGAACCCGCAGGACAGCGTCTGGTCGTACGAGATCGCGCCGGACGGCGACGGCTGCGTCCTGGTGCACGGCCTGCGCATGGGCACCGCGACCGAGGGGATCCGGGGGATCACCGCGGAGATGGACGAGGCCACCAGGAGGAGGTTCCTCGCCGACTGGACCGAGAAGCTGGCCGGGGACCTCCAGGCCACGCTGGGCCGCGTCAGGGCGATCGTCGAGAAGGCGTGACCGGGAGGAAGGGCGGAACATGCTGCTGCAACGGGTGGGAAATCGCGGAATCCGGCTGGGCACGCTCTTCGACCGGGCGGCGGCCCGGCATCCGGCCAACGTCGTGGTCCTCGACCACGATCTGGACCTGGCACCCGAGCCGGGCCGCCGGCTGACCGTCGGGGAGATCGCGGACCTGGTCGACGACTTCGCGTCCCGGCTGTGGGCGGCCGGGGTCCGTCCGGGGGACCGGGTGGTCGTCTACAAGACGAACAACTTCGACATCACCCTGCTGGCGTGCATGGCCGTGCGGATCGGCGCGGTGCCGGTGCTGCTGTCGCCGAAGCTCGACGGCGCGACCGTGGCCGAGCTGGTGCGCCGGGTGGACCGGCCCTACCTCATCACGGACCAGGCCAAGTTGGACGGCGAACTGCCCGCCGCGGTCTTCGACCACGCGCGCCGGGTGCTGCTCGCCGCGGGCGACCACCCCGACGCCCGACGGCTGCAGGACCTGGCCGGTTCACCGCGGGTCGCGCCGGTCGCCGTGTCCGCCCACCATCCGACGCTGATCACGCACACGTCCGGCACCACCGGCATCCCGAAGCTGGCCGTCCACACCGGCTGGACGCTGCAGGCCCGCTACCGGCCGCAGGCCGCGGCGGCCGCGCTGGTCCGCAAGCGGCGCCCGGTGGCGATGCACGTGTCCTTCGTGCACTCCCGGCTCTTCACCGCGATGGCCATCGCGCTGCTGCGCGGTTTCCCGCTCGTCATGCTGGCCGACGACGACCCGCGACGGACCGCCGACCTGTTCGCCCGGCTGCGCCCGGGTGTGGTCGAGGCCCACCCCAACACGTTCATGCGGTGGGAGGAGCTGGTGGACGACCCGCGACGGCCGCTGGCCCAGGTGAAGTACTTCAGCAGCACCTTCGACGCCATCCACCCCCGGACCGTGCGGCGGATGCTGGGGGCCTCCCGGCACCAGGTGCCGATCTTCGCCCAGCTCTACGGCCAGAGCGAGGCCGGACCGGTGGTCGGGCGGATCTTCACCCGGTGGCGCGGCGAGGACGCCGACGGCCGCTGCGTCGGCCACGCGTTCCCCGGCATGACGGCGGTCCGGGTGGTCAGCCAGGACGGCCGGCCGGTGTCCGAGGCGTCCCCCGGATTCATCGAGATCCGCTCCAACGGCCGGGTCCTGACGTACCTGGGCGAAGCCGAGCGGTACGCCCGGCAGGAGCACGACGCGTGGTGGCGCATGGGCGACGTGGGCTACCGCACCCGGTGGGGCTGCCTGCACCTGCTCGACCGCGAGGTCGACGTCATCCCCGGCTTCGGCAGCACCCTGACCGCCGAGGACACCCTCTTCTCCGCGCTGGACGAGCTGGCGGAGGTCATCATCGTGCCCGGCCCGGACGGCAGGCCGGTGCCGGTGGTGTGCACCCGGGACAACAAGCCGCTCGACCAGGCGGCGTGGGAGCGTGCCACGGCCGGCCTGCCCCCGATGGCGGCGCCGGTCCAGTGGCGCCAGGCGGACCTGCCGCAGACCGCCACCACCAAGATCAAGCGGCTGGAGCTGGCGAAAGCCCTGAGCAACGGGAACCGGGGCCGATAGCGATGGCGAAGGTAGTCGTCGCCGGCGGCGGCATCGGTGGGCTGGCCGCCGCCTTGGGCATCGCGCGGCGGGGCCACGACGTGGTGGTCCTCGAACGCGGCGCGCACTTCGCCGAACTCGGCGCCGGGCTCCAGCTGGCGCCGAACGGGATGCACGCCCTGGCCCGCCTCGGGCTGGGTGCCGACGTCCGGTCCCACGCGGTGCACGTCGACGAGCTGCGGTTCATGGACGGTGTCACCGGTGAGCACGTCACCAGCGTGCCGCTCACCGAGGGCTACCGGCGGCGGTTCGGCAACCCGTACGTGGTCGTGCACCGCCGCGAACTCCACGGGCTGCTGCTCGCGGCCTGCCTCGACACGGCGCGGATCGAGCTGTGCCCGAGCCGGCCGGTCGCCGGGTACGAGCAGGACGGCACCCGTGCGACGGCCGTCCTCGACAACGGCGAGCGGATCACCGGTGACGCACTGATCGGGGCGGACGGCATCCACTCCGCGGTCCGTCGGCAGCTGGTCGGCGACGGACCGCCCCGCATCTCCGGCATCACCGTCTACCGCGCGATCATCCCGATGGAGCGGGTGCCGGAGCCGCTGCGGTGGAACGCCGTGACGTGGTGGGCCGGTCCCGGGTGCCACTTCGTGCACTACCCGATCGCCGGGGGCGAGTACCTCAACCTGGCCGCCAGTCACGACGGCGGCGCCACCCGGGCGCTCGCCGGCGTCCCGGTCGAACAGCGCGTCGTCCGCGACCTGTTCGGCGGGCTCGACACGACGCCGCGCCGGCTCCTCGACCTCGGTGAGCAGTGGAGGTCCTGGGTGCTGGTCGACCGGGCCCCGGTCGACGACTGGACCGACGGCCCGGTCGCCCTGCTCGGCGACGCGGCCCATCCGATGCTGCACTACGCGGCCCAAGGGGCCTGCCAGGCCCTGGAGGACGCGGTGGTTCTGGGCGACCTGCTGGACGGCGGCGGAACGGACGTCGCCGGGTGCTTCGCGGAGTACAACCGGCTGCGGCGCGACCGCACCGCCGCGGTCCAACGGATCTCCCGCGCGAGCATCGCGCTGTGGCACCCCGCCGGTGCGGACGCCTCGGCCAGGAACGCGGCGCTGTCCGGGATGTCGCCCACCGACCTGCACGACCACCTCGCGTGGATGCACGGCGCACGGGACTTCACCACCGGCGCCCCGGCCGCCCTCCCCCACCGGGAGGCGGCCCGATGACCGACCGGCACCTGCAGGTGTGCATCATCGGGGCCGGTCCCCGCGGGCTGTCGGTCCTGGAGCGGCTGTGCGCCAACGCCCGGCACGATCCGACGGCCCCCGCCGTCACCGTGCACGTCGTCGACCCGCAGGCCCCCGGCGCCGGCGCCGTCTGGCGGACCGGGCAGTCCCGCCACCTGCTGGCCAACACCGTGGCCTCGCAGATCACCGTCTACACGGACGCCAGCATGCGCATCGCCGGGCCGATCGAGCCCGGCCCCAGCCTGCACGCCTGGGCGCGGAACGTGGCGCTGCTCGGCTCCCCCGCCGACTACGACGAGGACGTCCTCGCCGAGGCACGGACCCTGGGCCCCGACTCCTACCCCACCCGGGCGCTGTACGGGCACTACCTCCGGGACGCCTTCCGGCGGGTGGTCTCCTTCGCCCCCGAGCGGGTGCGCGTCCGGGTGCACCGGTCGCTCGCCGTGGCCATGGCCGACACCCACGGCCTGCCCGACGGCGCGCAGGGCGTCCGGCTGGAGAACCGGACCCGGCTCGACGACCTGGACGCCGTGGTGCTGGCCCAGGGCCACCTCCCGGCCCGGCTGACCCCCCGGGAGGAGCGCGCGGCCGGCCTGGCCCGCATCCACCACCTCGGCTACCTGCCGCCCGGCAACCCCGCGGAGACCGACCTGAGCGCGGTCACGCCGGGCCGCCCGGTGCTGCTGCGCGGCCTCGGGCTGAACTTCTTCGACTACATGGCCCTGCTGACCGTCGGCCGCGGCGGCTCCTTCGTCCGCGACGGCGACCGGCTGCGCTACCGGCCCGGCGGGGACGAGCCCCTGCTCTACGCCTTCTCCCGCCGCGGAGTCCCGCACCACGCACGCGGGGAGAACGAGAAGGGCGCCTCCGGCCGCCACCGGCCCCGACTGCTGACACCCGGGTTCCTCGACGGGCTGCGCCGCCGCGCCCGCGCGGGCAGCCGGGTCCGCTTCGGCGCCGACCTGTGGCCGCTGATCGCCCGGGAGGTCGAAGCGGTCTACTACGGCGCCCTGCTGGCGTCCCGGGGGCGGCAGGCCGAACGGGAGGCCTTCTCGGAGCAGTACGTGGCGCTGCCGGACCCGGCGGACCGGGCCCGGCTGCTGGAACGCCACGGCATCGCCCCCGCGGACCGGTGGGACTGGGCACGGATCGCCCGGCCCTGCGCCGGTACGGAGTTCGGCGGGCGGGCGGAGTTCCGGAGCTGGCTGCTGGCGTACCTGGCGCGGGACGTGCGGGAGGCGAAGGCGGGCAACGTCAGCGGGCCGCTGAAGGCCGCCCTGGACGTGCTCCGCGACCTGCGCAACGAGATCCGGCTCGCGGTGGACCACGGCGGCCTGGACGGCGACTCGCACCGGGACGAGCTCGACGGGTGGTACACCCCGCTCAACGCCTTCCTCTCCATCGGCCCGCCGGTGTCGCGCGTCGAGGAGATGATCGCCCTGATCGAGGCGGGCGTCCTCACCCTCACCGGGCCCGGCACCCAGGTGCGCTTCGACACCGCCTCCCCGGGCTTCGTCGCCAACTCGCCCCTCGCGCCGGGACCCGCGGTGCGGTCCGGGGTCCTCATCGAGGCCCGGCTGCCCGAGCCGGACCTGCGCCGCACCGCGGATCCGCTCCTGCTCCACCTGCTCCGCACCGAGCAGTGCACCACCTACCGCATCCCGAACGCCCGGGGCGGCGCCCACGAGACCGGCGGACTCGCCGTCACCGAACGCCCCTACCGGCTGCTCGACGCGCACGGGCAGGCCCACCCGCGCCGCTTCGCCTACGGCGTCCCCACCGAGGCGGTGCACTGGGTCACCGCGGCCGGCATCCGCCCCGGGGTCGACTCGGTGACCCTCGCCGACGCCGACGCCATCGCCCGCGCCCTGCTCGCCGTGCCACCGGTGGACCGCCAACCGGTCGCGGCCGACCCGGCGAGCGATCCGACCGAACTGACGGGAGTTCCGATATGACGATGCCGCCGCCCCCCGCCGACGCCCGAGCCGCTACCGGTGCCGATGCCGATGCCGGCCTGCTCTCCCCCGTACGGGCCGGCACCCCCGTCGAGGCCGCCGTCGCCGACCGGGCGTGGCTGCAGGCCATGCTCGACGCCGAGGCGGCACTGGCCCGGGCCCAGGCCCGGCTGGGCACCGTACCCGGACCGGCGGCCGCCGCGATCACCGCCGCGGCCCGGGCCGACCGCCTCGACCTGCGCCGAATCGCCGTACAGGCGCGGGAAACGGCCAATCCGGTGGTGGCACTGGTGACGGCGTTCACCGCGCTCGTCGCCGCCGACGACCCCTCCGCCGCCGAGTACGTGCACCGGGGCTCCACCAGCCAGGACATCTTCGACACCGCCGCCATGCTGGTCGCCGACCGGGCGCTGCGCCTGCTCCGGCAGGACCTCGGCCGGACGGCGCGGGCGCTGGCCCGCCTCGCCGGACGGCACCGTGACACGGTGATGGCCGGCCGGACCCTGGCCCTGCACGCGGTGCCCACCACCTTCGGGCTGAAGGCCGCGGGCTGGCGGAGCCTGGTGCTCGACGCCGCCGACCGGGTCGACCGGGTGCTGCGGGACGGTCTGCCGGTGGCGCTCGGCGGGGCGGCCGGCACCCTCGCCGGCTACCTCGCCCACGCCGACGCCTACGCCGGCGCGCACGCCGACGCGGGGGGCGCCGCCGACCCCGGCGGGTACGCCGACGCCCTCGCCGACGCGTTCGCCGCGGAGACCGGGCTCGCCCGGCCGCGACTGCCCTGGCACGCGCTGCGCACCCCGATCGCCGACCTCGCCGCCGCGCTCTCCTTCACCGCCGGCGCCCTGGGCAAGATCGCGCTCGACGTCCAGACCCTGGCCCGCACCGAGATCGCGGAGCTGACCGAACCGGGCGCGCCCGGACGCGGCGGATCCTCCGCCATGCCGCACAAGCGCAATCCGGTGCTCGCTACCCTGATCCGGAGCGCGGCGCTCCAGGTACCGGTGCTGTCGGCCGGGCTGACGCAGTGCCTCTGCGTCGAGGACGAGCGGTCGGCCGGCGGCTGGCACGCGGAGTGGCAGCTGCTGCGCGAGTGCCTGCGGCTGACCGGCGGATCGGCGCACACCGCGGTGGAACTGGCCGAAGGGCTGCAGGTGCGGGCGGACCGGATGCGCGACAATCTCGCCCTCACCGGGGGCCGGATCGTCTCGGAACGGATCGCCGCCGTGCTGGGCGCCACCCTCGGCCCGGCCGCCGCACGGCACCTGCTGACCGAGGCCGCCGCGGCCGCCGAACGGTCCGGCCGCCCGCTGTCCGCGGTGCTCGCCGAGGCCCCGGAACTCGACGGCCGGCTGCCCGTCGGCGAGTTGGAGCGACTGTGCGACCCGGCCCACTACACCGGCGCCGCCGGGCCGTTGGTCGATCGGGCGCTGAAGGAGTGACGCTGACGACGGAAGGGGGCCCGCCTCGGTCGGCGGGCCCCCTTCCGTCGTCCTCACTGTCCCAGGGCCTCACCGAGCCGGTCGGCGATGACGCGGACGCCGTCGACGGTGAGCACCGACTCCGCGTGGAACTGCACCGAGGCGAACCCGGGCCCGCGGAGCGCGTGCACCTCCCCCGTCGCCGGGTCGCGGCTGATCTCCACCGCGCCGATCCCCGGGCACTCGGTCTTGTCGTCGTCGCTGCGGGCGGCGAAGGAGTTGTAGAAACCGACCCGCTCGGGGCGGCCGAACAGGTCGATGTCTTGCTGGAGGCCCTGGTTCGGCACCCCCTTGCGGATCACCTCCAGCCCGAGCCGGGCGCTGAGCACCTGGTGGCTGAGGCACACCGCGAGGAACGGCCGCCGTTCCGCGAGCAGCCGGTCGACCGCCGCGTGCAGATGGGCGATCTTGGGCTGCCCGACGTCCAGCGGGTCGCCCGGTCCCGGGCCCGTCACGACCAGGTCGTATCCGTCGAAGGTGTACCGCTCGTCGAACCGACGGACCGTCACTTCCAGGCCCAGTGACCGGAGTTGGTGGGACAGCATGGCGGTGAAGGTGTCCTCGGCGTCGACCACCAGCACCCGGCGGCCGTCCAGCGCGGACCGGGGGCCGTACAGCCCGGACCGGGGGCCGTTGCGCCGGTCCGCGTCGGTCAGCCAGAAGTCGGCGATGCCGGTGTTGCGGCGGGCCAGTGCGGCCCGGACACGCGGGTCGTCGGCGAAGCGCGCGGGCCGGTCGGCCCGGACGGGCGGCCCGTCTGCGCGGGACGCGGGCCGGTCGGCCCGCAACGCGGCGAGCAGCCCCGCGGCCTTGGCCCGCGTCTCGGCGACCTCCGACGCGGGGTCGGAGTGGCGCACCAGGGTCGCCCCGACCCCGAGCCGGAGCCGGCCGCCCCGGTCGATGTCGGCGGTGCGGATCAGGATGGCGGAGTCCAGCGTGCGGCCGCCGCCGTCGCGGCCGATGAGCGCGACGGCCCCGCTGTAGTAGCCGCGGCCCGCGGGCTCGTACCGGCGGATGATCCGGCAGGCGTTCTCCAGCGGGCTCCCGGTCACGGTGGGGGCGAACAGGGTCTGCCGGAGGATCTCGCGCGGGTCGCGGGTGCTGCGCCCCTCGATGAAGTACTCGGTGTGCGCCAGCCGGGCCATCTCCCTGAGGTACGGGCCGACGACGCGGCCCCCGCCCTCGCAGATCCCGGCCATCATCTTGAGTTCCTCGTCGAGGACCATGTAGAGCTCGTCGGTCTCCTTGCGGTCGCCGAGGAAGGCCAGCACGTCCGGGAGGGCCGGGCCGCTCGGCGGGTACCGGTAGGTGCCGCTGACCGGGTTCATCACGGCGGTGCCGCCGTGCACGCTGATGTGCCGCTCCGGGGTGGCGCCGACGAACGTCCGGTCGCCCGTGTGCACGATGAACGTCCAGTACGCGCCGGTCTCCTGCTGGAGCAGTCGGCGGAACAGCGACAGGCCGTGCCCGGGCGAGTAGTGCGTGATCTCCGCGACGTAGGAGCGCTTGAGGACGAAGTTGCCGCCCTCGCCCCGGCCGATCTCCTCGGTGACGACCGTGCGCACCAGGTCGGCGTAGTCGTCGTCGGAGATGTCGAAGTGCTCACCGGAGAGTCGGATCGGCAGGTCGGGCAGCTGTGCCAGCGCCTCGTGGCAGGGCACCTCGGCCTGGGCCGTGACGGTCATCGCCAGCAGCGGCTCGCCGTCGTCGGTACAGGCGAAGCCGCGCTCGGCGAGCTGCCGGAACGGCACCAGCACCAGCACGTCGTGGCCCGCGCCGTCGGCCCGTTCGGGCAGCGGGATGTCGGCCAGGGCGGCCACCGCGGACACCTCGCCGACGAGGACGTCCAGCACCTCGCCGCCGGTCCGCTCCGGGCGGTGGATCAGCGCGAACGCCGGTGGCCGCGGCGACCGGACCAGCTCGAGCAGGTCCGGCGCCGCGGGCGTCGTGGGCGCGGGGGGCGTCATGGGCGCGGTCACGCGCAGAACGCCTTGACCGTGGTGACCACCGCGCAGCGCCGGGCGGCGTAGTCGAGGGTCAGCCGGTGGTGGTCCGCGGAGAAGTCCGCGATCGCGTCGGCGACGAGGAACGTCTGGAGGTCGTTGGTGAACGCCTCGACGGCGGTCATCAGCACCCCGACGTGCCCGTACACGCCGCAGATGACGAGCTGGTCGCGGCCGTGCCGCACCATCCGCTCGCGCAGGTCCGACCGGAAGAAGGCGCTGTAGCGCCACTTGGTGAACAGCCAGTCGTCCGGGGCCGGCGCCAGTTCGTCGACGATCCGGCGGTCGGCGGGGTCGACCTGCATGCCCGGTCCCCAGAAGTCCCTGAGCAGTCCGCGGTCCTCGGCGGTCATCCCGCCCGGCTGGGCGGTGTAGGCGACCGGGATGCCGAGGCTCACGCAGCGCTCGCGGAGCTGCGCCGTGTTGCCCACCAGTTCACCGCGGAGGGTGTCCGGGAACGGGCGGACGAAGTAGCGCTGCATGTCGTGGATGAGCAGCACCGCCCGGTCCGGGTCGGCTTCCCACCCGGCGACGTTCTCGGGCAGGTCGCCCGCGGCCGGCATCGGGTAGGGCTCGATGGGGGGTATCCCTGCCATGGCCTTCTCCTTCACGCCCAAGGTTCCTCACACGCCCAAGGTGGCGCCGCCGTCGACGGTCAGGTCGTGCATGGTGATGTGCCCGGCCTGTTCGGAGAGCAGGAAGACCACGGCGTCCGCGATGTCCGCCGGCCGGGCCAGCTTGCCCAGCGGGATGCCCACCTTGTAGGCCTCGGGCCGGCCGTCGATCGTCGCCTGCGGACCGGTCTCGTCGTGCCACATGGACCGGAGCATCGCGGTGTCGGTGGAGCCGGGGGCGACGACGTTGCAGCGGATGCCGTGGCGGGCGACCTCCAGGGCCAGGCACTTGGTGAACATCGTCGCCGCGGCCTTCGACGCGGCGTAGGCGGCCATGTCCATGCGGGGCGTGCCGGCCGCGTTGGACGCCACGGTGACGATCGCGCCGCGACGGCGGGGCACCATGCGGTCGACCACCGCGCGTGACACGTGCATCACGCCCGTGGTGTTGACGGCGAAGGTCGCGGCCCAGTCCTCGTCGGTCAGTCGGAGCACCGGGCTGAGGTGCAGCACGCCGGCGGCGTTGACCAGGTGGTCCACCGGTCCCAGCGTGCTCTCCACGCCGTCCACCAGTTCCGCCACCTCGGCGGCGCGGGTGACGTCGGCGGGGAACGCCGCCACGGACAGGCCGTCGGCGACCATCTTCCCCGTCACCTCGTGGAGTCGTCCGGCGTCCCGGTCGACCGCGGCCACTCGCGTGCCGCGCCGGGCCAGGGCGCGGACCACGGCCGCGCCGATCCCGCCCGCTGCCCCGGTGACCAGGGCGACTGTGTCCTCCATCGTTCAGACCTCCATTGCAGGGTGTGCACGGGGAAGTTCCGGTTCGGGCCCGCCGGTTGCCTGCCGTCGAGCCGGTCGGCGCTCACGTCCGCCAGGCCGAGACCACCTCGACGGCCTGGTCCGGGTTGAGGCGCGGATCGCAGAGGCTGGTGTACTTGTCCCCGACGTGCGGGACGTCCGCCGGGGTCCGGGCGCATTCCGTGACGTCGTCCGGGGTGGTCTCCAGGTGCAGACCGCCCGCGACGCCGCCGCCGTCGCCGACCGCGTCCTGGAAGCGGGTCACCTCCTGCACGATCCGGGGCAGGAGCCGGGTCTTGAACCCGTCCGGGGTGGCGAAGGTGTTGCCGTGCATCGGGTCGCACAGCCAGATCACCGGGTGCCCGGCGGCCCGTACGGCCGCGGCGAGGGCGGGCAGCCGGCCGCCGATCCCGTCCGCGCCCATCCGGGTGATCAGGGTGAGCCGGCCCGGCTCCCGGCGCGGGTCGAGCCGTTCGCACAGGGCCAGCAGCTCACCGGTCGTCATCGTGGGGCCGACCTTGCAGGCCACCGGGTTGACGACCTGGGCGAGCAGCGTGACATGGGCCCCGTCGACCTGCCGGGTGCGCTCGCCGATCCACGGCCAGTGGGTGGACGACAGCCAGGCCCGGCCCGACGCCGAGCGGCGCACCAGCGGCACCTCGTAGTCGAGCAGCAGGGCCTCGTGGCTGGTCCACACCTCCGGCGCGGGGCGCCGGTGCGCGCCCCGGTCGGCCCAGCCCAGGTACCGCAGGACGGCGTCGGCGAGCCGGTAGCCGGAGAGCATCCGGGTCGGATCGGGGCGCCGGCGCTCCGGGGCGGGCTCCGGGCTGTTCACCATGTGCCCGCGATAGGCGGGCAGTTCGAGGTCACCGATCCGTTCGGTCGGCGCGGAGCGGGGCTTGGCGAACTGGCCGGCCAGCCGGCCGACCCGGAGCACCGGGCGGCCGGTGCCCTCCTCCATCCGGCCGGCGAGGAGGTCCAGCAGCTCCGACTTGCGGGCGACGTCGCCCGGGGTGCAGTCGGCGGGATCCTCCGCGCAGTCGCCCGCCTGCACCACCCGGGCCGCACCGGTGGCGACCTCGGCGAGCCGGGTGCGCAGCGCGAGCACCTCCTCGGCTTCGAGCAGCCCCGGGAGGGCGGCCAGTTGGCCGCGGACCCGGCGGGCCAGTTCCGCGTCCGGCCATGGGGGCTGCTGTGCCGCCGGACCCAGCTCCAGGTCGCACGCGGCGGTGACCGAGGCGTCCTCGGGTGGTGTACGAGTGAGCACGGTGATCTCCCGAAGCGGCGGGTACACACGGTCTGGTGGGAATCGGCGGCTGACTGCGCCTCAGTCTCAGGTCTCGTGCGCGGCGGGGCCAATGCCCGTCGGGGCACTGTGTCAGGTGAGGTGCTTCCACATCAGGTCGGCCGCGGGCCGGTGTCCCGGGGCGGCGGCCGACCGCGGCCGCGCATTTCCGCGGTTTCCGCGCCGCCCGTCCGACTGGGTCATTCGGGCACCCGTCCGACTGGGTATTTCCGGTAACCCGTCCGACTGGGGAGAAGAATACGGAGCGCCCTTGCCGCGGCGATCGACTCGCACACTTGTTGTCCTTCGAGTGCTTGTATAGCCTGGGGCCGAGATCTGCCAATTCAGCATGAGCCGGGGATCCGTCGGGGGAATCTCCCGAATCGAGTACCGCGTGGCGTACTTCCTGCGCGCGCCAGGTGTGCGGCGCGTCGGCCGGCCATCCCACCCTTTCGCTTTCTCCAGGTACACCCATACCCCACACGGACTCACTGGATGAGGGGGCACCAATGCGCTGGGAACAAGCTGCGGCCGCTCAGGTCGACAGCGTGGCCGAGGTCCTTTCGACACCGGAGTCGCCGGCGGTTCTGCCGGCCTGCACGATTCCCATTCGTATTCTGCGACACGGGGAAAATATCAGAACGCACGGGGAGAACCAGGAATACATCACCACGCTCGCCCGGTCACCGGTCAAATTCCCGCCCATCTTCGTCCACCGCACGACGATGCGGATCCTGGACGGAATGCACCGGCTGAAGGCCGCGGAACTGCGCGGTGACCAGTCGATCGAGGTGGTCTTCTTCGACGGGGACGAGGAGGAGGCTTTCGTGGCCGCGGTGTCGTCCAACGCCCGGCACGGCATGCCCCTCTCCTTCGACGACCGCACCGCGGCGGCCACCCGCATCCTCAACTCGCGCCGGCACTGGCCGGACCGGGCGATCGCCTCGGTGACCGGGCTCGATCCGCGGACGGTGCGCACGCTCCGCGGCCGCCTGGAGGTCCCCGACTCCCCGCCGACCAACCTGGTCCGGCTGGACCGCACCCGCCCGGCGGCGGCGCCGCGGTACGCCGAGTTCCCCGGGACGCCGCCGGCACCGAAGCCCAGCACGCCGGTCCACCAGGTGGCGGCGGAATTCGAACTGGAACCGTGCACCGTCGTCGACGTGCTCAACCGGTTGCGCCGGAGCCTGCGGGAGGTGCCCGAGGCGCCGTGCGACACCGGGGCGCCGGGCCCGAACGGCGCCGGGGCACCGGGCCCGTCCGCGGCACTGCCCGCCCCGGCGGTGCCGGCCCCGCGCGCCCCGGACGACCCGACCCCCCTGCTGGGGCTCACCGGCTCGCCCGACCCGACGGAGCTCGTCCTCGACCGGGTCTGCGCCGAGCTGTTCGCCACGTTCACCCGGCGTGACCAGCGGTTGAGGGCCCGTCAGTACCTGCGGGGGCTCCTGGGCACGCCCGGCCGCAAGACCATCCGCAACATCGCGGCCTTCGTCGACGGCCCGGGGATCGATCAGCGGCTGCACCACTTCATCAGCGACTCCACCTGGGACTGGGAGCCCGTCCGCACCGCGCTCACCCGGTACGTGGCACGGACGATGGAGCCCGAGGCGTGGGTGATCCGCCCGGTGCTGATCCCCAAGGTGGGCCGGCAGTCCGTGGCGGTGAGCCGGCGGTTCGACCCGATCCGGGGAAAGGCCGTCAACGGGCAGCGGGCGGTCGGCGTCCTCGCGGTCTCCGAGACGGCGAGCACCCCGGTCAGCTGGCGCCTTCAGGTGCCCGAGGACTGGGTCGAGGACGCGCACCGGCGCCGGCGGGCGGGGATGCCCGACGACATCGGCGCGGAGTCCCTCGGCGAGTGCACGGCCCGCGCCCTGCTGCAGGTCCTGGCCCGCACCGGGGGCCCCGACCGGCCGGTGGTGCTCGACGGGCGCGCCATGGAACGCGCCCAGCTCCTGCGGCCGCTGCACGCCGCCGAGGTGCCCCTGTTCGTACGGATCTCGGCGACCCTGCCGTTGCAGATCAAGGACCCGGCGCTGACCGGGCGCCGCCCGCACGGGCCGCTCACCGCGCGCCGGATCGTCGAGGCGGCCAGGTTCCGCCGCCGGCCGGTCGACGGCCCCGATCCCGCGGTCGAGAAGGGCCACCTGATCACCACCGTCGATGTCCGGTGGCCCGCCGACGTCGAGCGGCCCCATCCGGGGGCGGAGGCGCCGCTGCGGCTGATCGCGGTCAGCCCGGTGGGGGAGAACGTGTGCGAAGAGCTGTGGCTGACGACGCTGACGACGGTGTCGGCCGCCACCGTGCTGAAACTGGCCCGGCTCGTGCGCCGGGTGGACCGGGACCTGGAATCCGTCTCCCGGAACGCCGGAATCTGGGATTTCAGCGGCCGGTCCTTTCCGGGCTGGCACCGGCACGTCACGCTCGCGTCCGTCGCCCATCTCGTGCGGCTGCTCGCCCGAACCGATTACCGCGCAGACCTCGGGTGACACCGCCGCACCGACACACCCTTGAAGCGCGCATTCCGACACCGTGCATTCCGACACCGTGAATTCCCGCACCGTGAATTCCGGCATCGTGAATTCCGGCATCGTGAATTCCCGCACCGCACGTTCCGACACCGGAAATCCTCAGACGGGGGAGCACATGCCTGGCCGGCCACACACCACGGACCTGCTCGTCATCGGCGGCGGAGTGACCGCGCTGTCGATCGCGTACCACTGCGCACGGGCGGACATCGACGTCGTCCTGCTCGGCCCGGACGCCGCAAAGACCGCGCCGGCTCCCCGCCCGGTGCGCACCTACCAGCCGGGGAAGGTCCACAACTCCGAGCTGACGGTGCGCAGCCTCGCGGACTACCGGGCGTTCGCCCCGGCCGGGGGCGCCGACCTGGTGCTCTCGGACGTCGGCTGGCTGGTGGTGGCGTCCGACCGGCAGGAGGCCGCCGCGCTGGAGCGCGAGGCGGCGGCCCAGCGCGCCGTCGGCGTGGAACTGGAACCTTTGACCCCGGACCAGGCCCGCGCGCGTAATCCCTGGCTGGACCCGGCCGGCACCGAGTCCGCTATCTGGTGCCCGCAGTCCTACCTCCTCGACGTGGACACGGTGATGCGGGGCTACGCCGCCGGCGCGCGGGAACACGGCGCCCGGCTGCTGACCGGCCATAGGGTGACCGGGCTGGACGCGGGGAGCGGCCGCGTCACCACCGACCGCGGGGAGTTCGCCGCGGAGGCCGTCGTCCTCGCGGCCGAGGCCGGCAGCGGCGAACTCGCGGCCTCGGCCGGCCTGGAACTCCCGCTGTGGGCGCAGACCGCCGAGCTGTTCGGCACCGACCCGGTCCTCGCCGACGGCGAGCTCGACGTCCCCTTCACCGTGCACCCGGCGTCCGGGCTGAAGACACTGGGCGCCGGCCGGTCCTTCCTGGTCGGTCTGGAGCGCGTCTCCCGGCAGGAGGGCATGCGGCAGGTGTGGCTCCGGGAGGCCGCCGAGGAGCTGGCCAGGCGGTACCCGAAGCTCGGGGGCGTCGGGCTGCACAGCGTGTGGACCGGGACGGTGGACGTCACCCCGGCCAGGACGCCCTGCATCGGCAGGGCGGGCGGCGCGCACCAGCGGATCCTGGTCGCGGCCGGGTACACCGGCCAGGACCTCGGCCAGGCACCCGCCACCGGCCGGATGATCCGCGACCTCCACCTCGGCCGCTCCCCCGGCGTCGACCTCACGCCGTTCGCGCCCACGCCGTCCGAACCCGGGCTTTGTCAGGTCGGCCCCGAAATACCGACAAAGCCGCCGCGGAACCCGGGAGACTGACAAACGCGATTGACAAACACAACCGACAAACACGACTGACAAACACCGGGTTTACCGCCGAGATATCGACGTGACAAAGTCGAAAGCTTTTCGGGAGGTGCGGCGGATTTCCCTACCCGGAGATTCCGGTCGCTGATAGCGTCCCAACGTCACTATCCGACGGCCCGCGAACCTGTTGAACGCATGCGGGCATTGGAGGAACCGAGGAGAACGGAGTAGGAACAATGCGCCAGTTTGAGATCGCCTGGCCGTCGATCGACGCCAGGGTTCGCATCACCCTCGACGAAGGCCGCAACGCGCAACTCGTCGAGCCGCTCTGGGCCGCGCTGCCGTACCAGACCTTGCAAGGACACGCGCTCGTGGCCGGCGACTGCATCTACCACGTTCCGCCGGCGCACGACCTCCTGCACGCCGTGCCGGACCACAAGGTCGACCGCAAGATCCAGCCCAGCGGCACCGTCTTCTGTTCCGCGGTGCAGCACCTCACCATCAAGTACGGCGAGCTGACCGAGCCGATGCCCGCCGCGCCGATCGGTTCCGTCGTCCCGGAGGACCTCGACGCGCTGCCGAAGATCGGCCAGCTGGTCTGGGACTCGGTGCACGGCAACGGCGCCCCGATCCTCGCGCAGGTGCGGCGGGTGGACGGCGAGTCCGGCCACGGGGTGCGGCGCGTGCCGGCGGAGTCCGCCCGGGCACGCGACCTGATCGAGCGGATCGCCGCGGAGACCGAGCGGGTCCTGATCGATCCGCCCGACGAACTGGTCGCCGCGCACGAGGGCCGCTTCGACACCGGTGCCGGGACCAAGGGCTCGGTCCTGACCACGCTGGTCTGCATCAACGGCGAGACCCGGCCGCTGGGTTACGTCTCCCACACCGGCCTGGTGCGGGCCGCCCGGCTGACCGACGCACCGCTGTCCGCCCTGGTCGAGATGGCCCGGATCCTCATCGTCAAGCCCACCGAATTCCTCGGCTACTGCGGGCTGAACACACTGTGGGACCTCACTCAGGAGGTGGTCTCCGTCATCGAGGAGAAGACCACCTCCAAGGAGGACTTCATCGCGCTGCTCTCCCACCTGGCCACCTACACCAACGCCCTCGGCTCCTGGAACCTGCAGCTGTTCCCGTGGGAACTGGGGGGCGACACCTGGACGTTCCGTCCGACCACCGCGAGGAGTGCACATGCCTGACGGGAAGAGCTCCGCCGAACTGCTGATCATCGGCGGCGGCGTGATCGGCGTGTCCATCGCCTACCACTGCGCCAAGGCCGGCATCGACGTGCTCCTGCTGGAGAGGGACCGCTTCGGCGAGGCCACCACGTCGCAGACCGCGCGGGCGTTCCGCACCTACTTCCCGAAGAAGCCGTACGACTCCGAGCTGGCGGTCCGGAGCATGGCCGAGTTCAACGCGTTCGCGACGACGACGAACACCGACCTCGGGCTGAAGCACCTCGGGCTGCTCACGGTGCTGACCAGCCCCGAGCAGGCGGCCGAGATCGAGGCGCTGCTGCCGGCCCACCGCGAGGTGGGCGCCGACGTCCAGTTGCTCACCCCCGCTCAGGCCGTCGAGTACAACCCCTGGCTGGACGCCGGCACGTTCGAGGCGGCGGTCTGGTCCCCGGAGTGCTACCGCGTCAAGCCGGAAGCGATCGTCAAGGGGTACGCGGACGCGGCGACGAAGCTCGGCGCCCGCCTGCTGAGCGGCACCGAGGTGACCGGCATCGACGCCCGCAGCGGCCAGGTGACCACCACCGCGGGGGAGTTCACCGCGGACGCGATCGTCATCGCGGCCGGGCCGTGGGGTGGCGACGTCGCCAAGCTCGCCGGCATGGAGCTGCCGGTGTGGGGCCAGTTCGCCGAGCTGCTGTACACCGACCCGATCTCCGACACCGACACCGACACGCCCTTCACCTTCCACCCCGTCTCCGGCCTGAAGACGATGGGCCGGGGCAAGGGCTTCCTGGTCGGCCTGGAGCGCATCTCCAAGCAGGAGGGCATGCGCGACATCTGGTTCGACGCGGCCGTCGAGGAGCTGCCGAAGTGGTACCCGAAGGCCGCGGGCGCCGAGCTGCACAGCGCCTGGACCGGGACCCTGGACGTCACCCCGACCAAGTCGGCGCTGATCGGCCGGGGCGAGGGCGCGCACGAGCGGATCCTGTTCGCGGCCGGCTTCACCGGTCACGGCCTGGCCCACGCGCCGACCGCCGGCCGGATCATCCGCGACCTGCACCGCGGCGTCACGCCGGAGGTCGACCTCACTCCCTTCTCCCTCGCCACCAACCTGGCGCACAAGCCGGCCTGAGTACGTTCCCGCGGCGGGGCGGCGGCACGGCCGCCCCCTCCCCCAGCCGCGGGACGGCGTCGGCGGGGGCGGTCGCGCCGCCCCCGCCGACGCACCGGTTTTCCGCAGTGAGATCTGAGAGGTGTGAATTGTCGTCGGCACAAGCACTCCCTGTGCAATGGCAAGGCCAGGCGCTGACCCCGTTGAATCCGGACACCGCGTTCAACGGCTACATCTGCGCGAACGTGGTGCACGCGCTGGCACAGCTCGGAGTCTTCCAACACCTGACCGCAGAGCGGACGCTCGACGTTCCCTCGTTCTGCGCCACCAACACACTGGACACCGCCGTGTTCCGGGCGCTCGTCCGGGCCGCGGGCTCGTTCGGGTACCTCGACGTGCACGGTGACCGGGTCCAGGCGACCGCCCTCAGCGAGGACGTCGCCCGGGCCCTGGGCTTCTTCACCTGGGGCGTCGGCGGCTACCACGACATCTTCGCCAACGCGGCGCCGGTCGCTCGCGGCGACCGCCGCTTCCGCGTCGACCTGGAACGCGACGAGGCCATGGTCGCGCTCGGATCCGCCCAGGCGGACACCGCGCTGATGCGCCACATCCTCGACGAGGAGATCGCCGGCATCGACTTCCGCACCCTGGTCGACCTCGGCGCGGGCGTCAGCGAGCGGATCTCCCGGCTGGTCAAGGACCGGCCCGGCAGCCGCGGGATCGGCATCGACATCAGCCGGCCCGCGACGGTGCTGGCGCACGAGACGGTCGCCAGGCACGGCCTGAGCGGCACCGTGCAGCCGGTCTGCGCGGATGTGCTCGACATCCTCTTCAAGGAGCACCAGGTCGACGGCGGCGACGAGGCCGACGTCGTGATGAGCTTCATGTTCCTGCACGACCTGCTGGCCGATCCGGAGCGCCGCGAGGAGGTCATCCCCCGGCTGCGCAAGTCCTTCCCGGAGGCGCGGGTCTTCCTGCTGGCCGACACCACGATCCGGCCGCGCACCGAGGGCGAGGACTCCCGGCTGCCGGTCTTCTCCAGCGGTTTCGAACTCGCCCACGCGCTGATGGGCGTGCCCATCCACACCCGTGAGGAGTACGAGCGGCTCTTCGAACGCGGCGGGATGCACCTGCGCCGCACGGTGCCGTTCGGCGCTCCGCACACCTACCTGTTCGTCCTGGAGGCGTCGTGACCGTGCAGGACCGGGCGACCGGAACGGACGCCGAGATCATCACCGCACTGCCCATCCCGCTCGCGGTCGCCGGGCACCACCGGCCCGCGCCCTTCTACGTCACCGCGGAGATGTTCGGCGGGCTGCCCGTGCAGCTCGCCGGCGGGGAGCTGAGCAAGCTCGTCGGCCGGCCCGTCGCCGCTCCGCACACCCATGACGTCGACGAGCTCTACCTGCTGGTCTCGCCCGAACCGGGCCAGGCCCGCATCGAGGTCCATCTCGACGGCGTGCGCCACGAGTTGGTGTCGCCGGCGGTGATGCGGATCCCGGCCGGCAGCGAGCACTGCTTCCTCACCCTGGAGGCCACGGTGGGGAGTTACTGCTTCGGGATCCTGGTGGGAGATCATCTGTGATCTACAACACCAGTGTCCCGTCGGCGGATTCGCTGGTGCGCCTGCACCTCAGCGAGAGTCCGTTCGGCGCGAGCCCCGCCGCGGTCGCGGCGGTGACCGGGGAACTGGACCGCATCAACCGCTACCCGTCGCCGGAGCGCGAGGGGCTCGTCCGGCACCTCAGCCGGCACTGGGAGGTGCCCGAGGAGCAGATCGCGGTGGCCAACGGCAGCGACGAGCTGGTGCTGGCGACCGCGCTCACCCTCGGCGACCGGGACCGCCCCGGCCTGGTCAACGCCGGCACCTTCCCCGGCTACCTGGCGGCGCTGGAGCGCATCGGCCGGGGCGCCGTCCGGGTACCGCTCGACGGCCCCCGGATCGACCCCGCGGCGTTCGCGGAGCGGCTCCCCGAGTGCGGGATCGGCTACGTGTGCAATCCGCACAACCCGTGCGGCACCGCACTGCCGGGGGCGGCGCTCGACACGCTGGCCGCCGCGGCGCGCGGCAGCGCCACCCCGCTCGTCTTCGACGAGGCGTACCACGAGTTCGGCCCCGCGGACCAGCCGCAGGCCAGGAGCCTGCTGCGGGACGGCACCCCGGTGCTCGCCCTGCGCACCTTCTCCAAGGCCTACGGGCTGGCGGCGCTGCGGATCGGCTACGCGCTCGGTCCCGCCGAGCTGATCGCCGAGGTGCGCCGGACGCTGGCCGTGCTGCCGTTCAGCGTGAACCGGGCCGCGCAGGCCGCCGCGGTGGCGGCCCTCGCGGACCAGGAGTTCCTGGTCCGCGTCCGGCGGGAGACCGAGGAGCGGCGCCGCCGGTTCTGCGCCGAGCTCGACCGCCGCGGGTACCCCTGGCTGCCCTCGGTCACCAACTTCGTGACCGTCGCGGTCCCCGACTCCGGCAAGGCCCAGGACGTCCTGGCCCGGGACCACGGCATCCTCGTGCGCGACACCGGGATGTTCGGCTTCCCCGGTCACCTGCGGATCTCCCTCGGCACCGAGGAGGAGCTGCGGGCGGTCCTCGACGCGCTCGACCAGATCACCGCGGGCGTGCGGTAGCCGCGCTCCGCATCCGACGCATCTTTGGAGGTCAACCGTGGTCAAGCCGATTCCGGACGGCTACGCCGAACTGACGGCGTACCTGTCCGTGGCCGACACGGACGCAGCGATCGCCTTCTACTCCCGGGCCTTCGGGGCGAAGGAGCTGCAGCGGTACACCGCGCCCGACGGCTCGGTGCCGCACGCGCAGATCCGGATCGGCGGCACCATCGTGATGCTGTCCGACGAGTCCCCCGCGGCCGGTCTGCCCGGCCCCGGGGCCCTCGGCGGCACGCCGGTCACCCTGTACCTGTTCGTGGCGGACGTGGACGCCGCCTTCGCCCAGGCCGTGCGGGCCGGCGCGGAGGCGAAGCGCCCGGTCCAGGACCAGTTCTTCGGCGAGCGGACCGGGCAGCTCCTCGACCCGTTCGGGCACCGCTGGACGCTCGCCACCCGCATCGAGGACGTGAGCCCGGAGGAGTTCGAGCGGCGGGCGAACGCGTACGTCCGGGGCAGGGGCTGACACCACCGCACCCATCGGGCTCCGGGCCTGCCGCGCACCCGCGGCAGGCCCGGAGCCGTTCGCGCACCCGGCGCACCAGGCACACGAGGGTTGTGGCACCAACGCGGAACCAGCCTGCGCGACATGACATATCGTCAGTTCACGCAGGCTGGTTCGTCGTCACGCCTCAGGTGGTAGCGAGCAGCAGTTCCTCGATGGTCGAGGGCCGGAGGCCGTCCGCCCGGCCGGCGAAGTAGCGCTCGGCGAGATCGCCCGCGGAGAGGTGCTCGACGTGCCGGAACCCGGCTTCCTTGGCCATCCGCAGGATGTCGTCCGGGCCGAAGAAGCTGCGGAACGGCGTCCCGTCGGCGCGCGCGGCGTGCTCCACCCCTTCCCGCGCGCCCCGCTCCTCCGGGTCGACCAGGTCGACCGGCTGCATGAACGTCATGGCCAGGGCGGAGCCCTCGGCCAGGGCCGCGGCCTTGCGGAGCGTGTCGGCGACCGCGTCCCTGGTGAGGTACATGGTCACGCCGGAGCAGGCCAGCACCGCCGGGCGGCCGGGGTCGAAGCCCTCCTCCGTCAGGCGCTGCCACCAGTCGTCGTCCGCCTCGAAGTCGACGGGGACCAGCCGCAGCCCCTCGGGCACCCCGTGGCCCAGCTCGGTCAACCGCGCCCGCTTCCACGCCTGCGTCTCCGGCTGGTCCACCTCGAAGACCCGCACGCCTTCGGCGCCCCGCGGACGCCGCTGCGCGAAGGTGTCGAGGCCGGCGCCGAGGATGACGTACTGGTCGACGCCCCGGCCGGCCTGCTCGACGACCAGGTCCTCGGTGAACCGGGCCCGGGCCACGATGGACGCCCGCGCCCGGGCGCTGCGCACCGGGTCCATGTCCGGCCGGGACCGCCAGTCGTCGTCCGGTGCCACCAGCCGCGCACCGAGTTCGTCCTCGAACACGTGCGGCTCGGGATCGGCCCGGACGTGCAGGGCCCGCCACAACGCGGTCCGGATCGCGGTCTTGTCCGCCGTCGCCGTCACTGCTGGTTCCTCTCCGTCGGGCCCTCGTGGGCCTCGTGGTCATGGGTTCCCGGGTCCGGCCGGGAGCGGTCCGTCGTCACGCGGGCGCGGGGCCGGTGCCGCCGGCTGCGGCAGCGGCCCCGGCGGGCAGGTACTCCGACTCCAGCACCAGGTCCTTGACCCACGACTGGTATTCGACGTGGGCGTGGTGCTCGCGGGTGCGCCACTGCGTGCCCTCGCGCTCACGCAGGTACGCGCGGTAGTGCGGCGCGCCGGGCACCTTCATGTTGTCGGCCAGCACGATGGAGCCCGGGTGGAGCCACCGCTGGTCGAGGATGCGTTGCAGGTCCGGCAGGTAGGCCCGGGCGATGTGGTCGACGAAGACGAAGTCCAGGAGGCCCGGGCCGAAGCCGTGCTCCGAGTTGAGGCGGTCGATGGTGCGCCCGTCGTCCCCGAGCGTGCCGTGCAGCACGGTGACCCGCTCCCCCAGCCCGGCGTGGTCCCAGATGCGTCGGGCCACCGAGGCGTTGGCGGCGCTGAACTCGATGGAGCAGAGCCGGGCCTGCGGTGCCATCACCCGGGACATCCGCAGCGCGCTGTACCCGCAGTACGTGCCGAGCTCCAGCAGCAGCCGGGGCTCGGCCCGCCGCACCGCGGCGTCCAGTACCAAGCCCTTCTCGTCCCCGATGTTGATCAGCGTGGCCTGCCGGTAGGCGTACTCGTCGATCACCCGGATCGCGTCGTCGACGTCCCCGGGGGCGGCGTGCGCGAGCACGTAGTCGGCGAGCGCCTCCTCCCGGCCGTCACCGACCTGGCCCGTCCGGGTCAGGTTGCCCATCCGCATCAGCATGCTCAGCCGTTTCGCCATCACCGATCTCCGATCCGGGGTCCGCTCGTAGGGGTAGGTGCCGTTCGGCGTCGGTACGTCAAGTGTCGAGCGTTCGGTGTCAAGGCAGCATCAGCTGAAGGCGGTTGACGCTCCGCGAGGTCCACGCGCACGGATCCGCGCCGGGCGACCGCTCCGGGAACGCGGTGCGGTTCGGCGGCCGGTACTGTTCCAGGTGCGTCCGCTCGGACGGAACCCCCAGCGCGGCCAGCGCCTCGACCGCACCGGCCACGAACGGCCCCGGGCCGCACACGTACGCTTCGCGGTCGCGGCACGGCGCGGCCAGCGCCCGCAGCCCGGCCGCGTCCGGCAGCCCCTGCCGGGACTCCAGCCAGTGCCGGACGGTGAACCGGTCCGGGTGGGCGGCGGCGAGGTCGGTCAGCTGCTCCCCGAAGATCACCGATCGCTCGTCACGGTTGGCGTAGATCAGGGTGAGCCGGCCCGAACCGGCGGCCAGCGCCGACTTGATCATCGACATCACCGGGGTGATGCCGCTTCCGGCGGCCAGGAAGAGGAAGTCGCCGTCGAGCGAGGCGGGGGTGAACCGGCCCGCCGGCGGCTGGACGTGCACCACGCTGCCGACCCGCACGCTGCCCAGCAGCCAGTCGGAGGCACGGCCGGTCGGCGTCCGCTTCACCGTCACCATCAGGGGATCCGCGGTGTGCGGCGAACTCGACAGCGAATAGCAGCGGGTGACGGATCCGTGCTCGGCATCGGGGATGTGGACGGTGAGGAACTGCCCCGGCCGGTACTGGAATTCCTCGGCGAGGTCATCGGGGACGTCGAACACCAACGAGCGGGCGTCCTCCGTCTCGACGATCACCTCGGCCACCCGTAACGCGTGGAAACGCTGGTCCATCGCCGTCCTCGCTTCGTGAAATGCGACGAGAAAGTGCTGGCAACGCTACCGTGCGGGCCTCTGGTCGCGTACGCGTGCCCGACTGGGGACTTCCCCCAGTCGGACACCCGAATTCCCGGTCGGCGTATGGTTTTTGGCTGACCGTCAGCCACGACTCGTTCCGGCCGGCTGCCAGCCGCGACTCGCTCCGGCTGCCCGTCAGCGCCGGGTGGCGGGCTGGACCCCGGCTCGCGTGGCCGTGCGGCGTGTGCCGGGCAGCCGGGCCCCCGCGGACCCGGCCGGACCGACGTTCCGGACCAGTTGGAGCATGTCGCACCGGCCGCTCTCCGGCTCGGAGTAGCGCCCGGTGGGCGACAGCGGCCGGCTGAGGTGCTCCAGCACCCACTCGGACGCGGAGGAATCGAAGACCAGCCCGCCCGCGCGCACCATCTCCACCCCGAGCACCAGGTCCTGCCAGCGGGCGCCGTTGAGCAGGTAGCCGCGGGCCCCGGCGCGCATCGCGGAGAGCAGGGCCTCCCGGTCGTCGAGCGGACTGATGATGAGCACGGCCGTCTCCGGGCAGCAGCCGGTGATCGGGGTGATCACCTCGGCGATGCTCTGGCCCGGCTGGACGATGTCCATCACCACGACCTGGGGGCGCAGCGTGTGCGCCATGGCCACCGCGTCCGAACCGGTTCCGGACTCACCGACGACGTGGAACGACTCCACCTCGTCGAGCAGGATGTGCAGACCGGATCGGTAGATCGGGTGGTCGCCTGCGATCAGCACCGTGGTGCGCGAGCCGCCGGGTGCCTTCGACGTCGCTGTCCGGATCACCATTCTCCCGCCAACTAGTCGGTCGACAGTTGCCTTGTTGCCCGCCGCCGCGAGGGCTTGCCTCCCGGGCACTCGGGACCGGGAGGCGAGCCCCCGCGGCGGCGGGTCCCGCTACGACGTGGCGGCCTTCCGGCCCGCGCCGCGCAGGGCGGAGAGGACCGCCGCGAGGATCATGATCCCCATCATGGTGTAGAAGGCCGCCTTCAGGCCGTGGGCGAAGGCGCTCGCGAGCTCGCCGTTCAGCTTGCTGGTGCCCACGAAGATCTCGAACGCCAGGTTCCGCGGGATCGAGTGCGAGGCCACGAGCATGGCGGTGGTGAAGGAGAAGACCATGCCGATGCTGGAGAAGGTGCGCAGCACACCGGAGGCGATGCCCAGCCGGTCGGGTGGGGCCGCCTTCATCACGGCGGTGCTGTTGGCCGGGAAGAAGAAGCTGCCGCCGATCATCATCACGAGGTTGCCGATGGCGGTCAGCCACAGGCTGCTCGTCGTGGTCATCTGGGCGAAGATCCCCATCGCGACGACCGAGATGCCGAGCCCCATGGTCGCGGGGATGACCGACCCGAGTTTGTCGGTGAGCTTGCCGGCATAGGGCCCCACCACCGCGCCGATCACATAGCCCGGGACGAGCAGCATCGAGGCGTCGATCGGGTCCATCCCGCGGGTGCCCTGGAGGTACATGATGACCAGGAAGAGCACCGCGAAGCTGCCGATGCCCTGGAGCATCGAGGCCAGGAGCGAGGGCGCCATCGACGGGATGCGGAACAGGGACAGGTCGAGGGTCGGCTCCTTCTGCTTCAGCTCGACGAAGACGAACGCCACCAGGAGCAGGATGCCGCCGACCAGGTATCCGATCAGGGTCGCGTCGAGCGGGCCGGACGCCAGTCCGGTCATCGCCCAGAGCACCCCGAAGAGGCCCAGGCCCAGCGTGATCATGCCGGCGAAGTCGAACTTCCGGCGCTGCCGCTCGCTGGTGTCGCGCAGCACCCGCTGCGCCAGCACCAGCGCGATGATGCCGATCGGCACGTTGACCCAGAAGATCCACTGCCACGACACGTAGGTCACCATGACGCCGCCGGCCAGGACTCCGAGGACCGAGCCGAACGAGTAGCCGAAGGCGTTGTAGCCGTAGGCACGGCCGCGTTCCTGCGGCGGGTAGAGCTCCGAGATGATCGCGCCGCTGTTGGAGGCGATCAGTGCGGCGCCGACCCCCTGGACGAGCCGGGCGCCGATGATGCTCGACGCGTTCCAGGCGACGGCGCAGAGCACCGAGCCGAGGGTGAACACCAGGAAGCCGGCTTTGTACATGCGCACCCGGCCGAACATGTCACCGAACCGGCCCAGCTGGGTGGCGAGTACGGTGACCACGAGGAGGTAGCCGACGACCACCCACGTCACGGCGGACAGGGTGATGCTCAGGTCCTCTTCGATCGCCGGGAGGGCGAGTACCACGATCGTGCCGTCGACCGCGGAGATGAGCACGCCGATCATCACGACGAGCATGCCGAGGCCCCGCCGTGGCGGTGTTAACCGCGAGGTGTCCTCCGCCGTGGCCGAGATGCTTTCACTGACCATCGCTAACCAACCCCGCATCCCTCTGATGACTATTACACTAGATTGCTAGCATGCTGGCGCGAAAAGGGCCACGGCCGACCAGGGCTCTCCACCACGAACAAGGGGGCACCGCATTGGTGGACCATGTTCGCAGCACGTTCACCGAAGCCACCACCGTCTCAGCCCGTTCCACGCGCCGCACACGGGGAACGCCCCCGGCCCCGAAGGGAATCGGGGGCGTTCGACGGGGTGGGAGCGCGCCGGACGTCAGGGGTAACCACCGGGTTCCGGCGGCCGTCGACGCGCTCCCACCTCGCGACAGCCGCTCAGCCCTTGAGCGGCGCCTCGATGCTCCACTCCCGTCCGTCCGGGTCGCGGACCACCATGCGCTGGGTGCCCCAGTGGGTCTCCTCGAACGGGGAGACCACCTCGACGATCGGATCGGGCCGGAAGGTCTCCGCGTCCTCGACGCGGAGCACGAGCTGGACCTGCGGTGCACGCTCCTCAGGGATCTCGCTGACGACGAAGTACGGTCCTTCGTCGTTCTTGAGCATCCCGGAACCGTGCTCGGTGGCGAACTCGATCTTGAAGCCCAGAGACTCCAGGAACTTGGCCGTCTTGCCCCAGTTGTGAGTCTCTACGTAAACGCCCTCGGCACCCCGGGTCGTCATGTGTTGATTCCTCTCACGCGGTTCCGTCTTGTATGTGCTTCTGGCGCTCGGCGAGATGGTTGCGCAGTGCCTCGGCAACCAGCGCCGACAGCGACAGCTCGCGGTCGATGGCGTAGTGCTTCACCTGCCGAATCAGCTCCACCGGCAGGTAGACGTTGAACTGCTTTACCTCTTCGGCAGTCATGCTAGCATGCTAGCACTGCCGGGGTGGGTCGTAAAGAAGTGGCACCGAGTACCGGACGGCCGCAAGGGCCTCGTGTACCGGGCAGCCGCGCGGGCCCCGCGCCCCGGCCGGCGCCGTCCGCTCCACCGCACTCCACTGCACTCCACTGCACTCCACCGCACTCGACTGCCCGAATAGCGCCCGAGCATTCCGGGAACGGCGGCCGATCCGCGGACCGTCCCCCCCAATAGCGGAAATGCACAGGCGGCCCGAACTCCCCCGCGTGGAAGGCAAGTTCCCCACCCCGACGAGTTCCCCGACCAAGCACCCCGCGTTATGCTCGGCCCATGCGATTCGGCTTAATGGCAAGCAATCCACTTGAATGGCTGCTGGTCAAGTTCAATTTGATCGCGCGGCCCGTCCTCGACACCCAGGTAGCGGGCACATACGTCCACGTCATCATGGCCGCCGTCAAGGTCGGCCTGTTCGACACAATGGCCCACGGCCCCGCCACCGCCGAAAAGATCGCGGCCGGCTGCGGTATCCACCCCGACGGCGCCGCGAAACTGCTCCCCGCGCTGGCGGCATCCGGATATCTGCGCGCCCGGGGCGACCAGTACGAACTCAGCCCGCTCTCCCGCAAATGGCTGGTCACCACCAGCAAGCACGCGGTGAACGACAAACTGATGCTGCAGTTCTACGAGCTGGGGCTGATGGCGCGGGCCGACGAGTACCTGCGCAGCGGAAAGCCGCTGGACTTCCACACCGGCATGAGCGACGAGGTGTGGGACTCCTACCAGCGCGGCATGAAGTGCCTGACGACCGGTCAGACCGGCATGGTGGCCAAGGCCATCCCGGTCCCCGCGGGCGCCACCGACCTGCTCGACATCGGCGGCTCGCACGGGGCCTACTCGGTCGCGCTGTGCCGCCGCCACCCGTCGCTGCGCGCCGTCGTGTTCGACCTGCCCGACGCCGTCCGGCACGCCGCGCCGCTGCTGGCCGAGGAGCGGATGGGCACCCGGGTGCGCCACCAGCCCGGCAACGCGCTGACCGACGACTTCGGCGAGGAGTGCTACGACGCCGTGGTGATCATCGGCGTCGCGCACCACTTCAGCGACGCGCAGAACCGCGAGCTCACCGCCAAGGTGGCCCGCGCGCTGCGCCCCGGCGGGACCTACACCATCGCCGAGTTCCCCGCCGCCAGCGGCGAGGGCAAGACGCAGCAGCTGGCCGCGCTGCGGGACTTCTACTTCGCCCTGGCCAGCGAGTCCGGCACCTGGTCGCCCTCGCAGATGGCCTCCTGGCAGCGCGCCGCCGGCCTCCGGCCCGCCAAGCCGGTACGGCTTCCCGCCAGCGGCGGCCTCAACCTCCAGTCGGGCCACAAGCCCCGCTGACCTGACATGCCCCTGGCCCGGCCTCCGCGAACGGAGGCCGGGCCAGGGGCATGTCGCAGGCGTCAGGCTGTGGGCGTCAGGGTTCGGGCTCAGGCTGTGGGCGTCAGGCTGTGGGCAGGGCCCGCCTCACACCGTGACCTGCACGGAGACCGGGCCCCGGGTGATCATCAGCGGCTGCCAGACGATCTCCTCGGCCAACGCCAGCCGGTCGAACCGGCGCACCAGGCGGCCCACGGCGATCCGGGCCTCCAGCCGCGCCAGTGCGGCCCCCAGGCAGTGGTGCGGCCCACCGCCGAAGGAGACGTGCTTGCGGGCGTTCGGCCGGTCCAGCCGCAGCTCGGCCGCGGACGGACCGAAGACCTCCTCGTCGCGGTTGGCCGAGGCCAGGCCGGCCAGCACCGTCGCCCCCGCGGGGATCACCGTGCCGCTCGCCTCGTGGGGCGAGCGGGTGATCCGGCGCGAGTACTGCACGGAGGTGTCGTACCGCAGCAGTTCGTCGGCCGCGTTCGCGTCCAGGTCGGGGCGTTCGCGCAGCAGGCGGAGCTGTCCGGGGTGGCGGAGCAGCGCCACCAGGCCGTTGGCCAGCAGGTTCATGGTGGTCGCGTAGCCGGCCAGGTACAGCAGCACGACCTGGGCGATGAGCTCCTCGTCGCTGAGCACGTCGCCGTCGTCCTCGGCCCGGATCAGCTGGGTCAGCAGGTCCGGATCCTCCCGGACGAGGTTGCGGCGCTTGGCCTCGATCACGGTGGCGACGCGGTCGACGAGTTCGGTCTCTGCCGTCTCGATCGCCTTGATGAGCTCCGGGGTCGGCTCGGCGACCGGCTCCAGTGAGTGCGCCAGGATCTCGGCCCGCTCCCGCAGCCAGTGGTAGTCGGCTTCCATGCCCAGCATGTCGCAGATCACCAACAGCGGCAGCGGGTAGGCGAGTTCGGAGACCAGGTCGGCCTGGCCGTGCTCGGCCGCCCGCTGTTCGACGCGGTCCAGTGCCTCGTCGACGAGGCCGGTGATCAGCGGGGCGAGCGCGTTGATGGCCCGCTCGGTGAACACCTTGGTGAGCAGCTTGCGGAGCCGGGTGTGGTCCGGCGGGTCCTGGTCCATCATGGACAGGGAGTGGATCCGGCTCTTGGCGACGTTGTCGTCCTCCACCGAGTGGTCGGCCCGCAACAGGTTGACCACGTCCGCGTGCCTGGTGACGATCCAGAAACCCGCCGGGTGCCGGTACACCGGATTGGTCGCGCGCAGTTTCGCGAAGTGCGGATACGGGTCGTCAGAAACTCCCGGTGCGAAGGGATCGAAGGCGTACGGCTGCCCGTTCGTGGCCGCACTCGTCATGGGTGGTGGTGTTTTCCGGTCGACCATGGGATTCCATCCCGTCCTGTCGGAAGTCGGCGGGCCGAAAATGCCGTCGGACGAGGGCATTCGACCAGTTCCGTTTATAGGTAGTGAGGTTGACGGCTGGCAAGGCGGAGCGGACCGGGACGACGCCGGGCCGTCCGAGTGGGGAATCTCCCCACTCGACTGTCGGCGAATGCGCCCGCCGCCGTCCGGCGGCGGTGTTTCCGGGCCTTGCTTGACGCGTAAATCCGGGCTCTCGAAACTCGGAACCGGGGACGCGGTCCCCCGTGCACGCACCCTTCGCCACTGACCCGAGAGGTTGACCGTGCCTACTGAGAAATCGAAGGTACCGGACGAGACAGCAGTGCGGGTGGCCCTCTGGCGGGCCCTGCACGTGCGGACCGACGCGCCTCCGCACGTGGTCGAGGACGAGATCGGACTGCGCCTGGTGTCCCCCGGCGAGGACTGGCACCGGCGTCCGGACATGGCCGGGGACGGGATGCGCGGGTTCCGGGCCGGTGTGGTGGCCCGGGCCCGGTTCGTCGAGGACCTGGTGGCCGAGCAGTGCGCCGCCGGTGTGACCCAGTACGTGATCCTCGGTGCGGGACTGGACACGTTCGTCCAGCGCCGGCCCGAATTCGCCGACCGGCTGCGGGTGTTCGAGATCGACCAGCCCGCGACCCAGGAGTGGAAGCGGCGGCGGCTGGCCGAACTCGGCCACGGCTCCTCGACGTGGCAGCACTGGGTGCCGGTCGACTTCGAGACCGGCGAGGTGTGGTGGGACCGGCTGGTCGAGAACGGCTTCGACCCGGACCGGCCCGCGGTGCTGGCGTGCGCGGGCGTCACCATGTACCTCAGCGAGGAGGCGGTGCGGGACACCCTGGACCAGGCCGCGCGGGCCGCCGCCGGCTCGACGCTGGCGATGACCTTCATCCTGCCCACCGCCTTCGACGAACCGGAGGATCCCGCCGCGCACGCGGCCGCGGGCAAACCGAAGCCCGGGCCCCGGGTGCAGTTCCGCAGCCACTTCACCCCCGACGCGATACTGGGCCTCGCCCGGAAGGCCGGATTCCGCGAGGCCCAGTACGTCTCCACCGAGGAGATCACCGCGCGCTACTTCGCCGGCCGGACCGACGACTTCCGTCCGGCGGCCGGCGAGCCCTTCATGCTGGCGCACACCTGACGGCTGCCCGGCGCACGGGGGCGCCGGTCGGCCGTCACGTGGTGACGACCAGGAGTTCCTCCGCGTTGGAGGGCCGCAGACCGTCCGCGCGGTCGGCGAAGTAGCGGGCGGTCAGGGCGGTGGCGGGGATGTGCTCGGCCGTGCGGAAACCCGCGTCGCGGGCCAGCGCCAGCATCTCCTCGGGCTCGAAGAAGCTGGTGAACGGCGTGCCGAAGGCGCGCGCGGCCTCCTCCACCCGGGCGCGGAGCTCCCGGGGGCCCGGTTCGACCATGGCGAGCGGGAGTTGGAAGGTGGTGGCCAGTGTCGAGCCGGGGGCCAGCGCGGTGCCCTGGCGCAGCATGGCCACGACGGCCTCCCGGCCGAGGAAGGTGGTGACACCGAGCGAGACGACGACGGCGGGCTGCCCGGCGTCGAAGCCCGCCGTCACCGCGGCCTCCCACCAGGATCCGCCCGACTCGAGGTCGTACGGCACGAAGTGCGGTCCGGCGGGGGTGTCGAGGCCGAGTTCCGACAGCCGCCGCCGCTTCCATGACTGCGGTCCCGGCGAGTCGACTTCGAAGACCCGCAACGACGGGAGGAGTTCGGTGCGGCGCTGGGCGAAGGTGTCCAGGCCGGCTCCGAGGATGACGTACTGGCCCACGCCGCGGCCGAGTTGTTCGAGGACCAGGTCCTCGGCGAACCGGGCGCGGGTGATGACGGCGGCCCGGGCGAACGGGTTGTCGTCCGGGTCCATGTCGGGGCGCCGACGCCAGTCGCTGCCCGGATCGGCGAGACGGAGACCGAGTTCGTCGTCGAACACCGCCGGCGGGTCGTCGTGTTGCACGTGGAGCGCACGCCACAGGGCGGTGCGCACCGCGGTGCTGCTGGGCTCGGCGCCGGTCTGCTCAGGCATGGTGCCCCCTTGCGGCGGCCCGGCCGTGCGGCGTTCCGGGGGCTGATGTTCCGGGGAATGGGGTTCCGGTGTGCGGGATGGTCATGTCCGGTGTCCTCCCGATCGCAACCTGCGGGGTTCGGATCGGCGAGGGGGCTGCGCGGCGCGGTCCCGGGCGTGCGGACAGCGCTCTCCCTGCTGGAATTCGCGGGTGGATCGACGCGCAGCACCACGCACGTCAGGCTGCTGACGGCCTCGCCGTCCGATGACGCGAAGGTAGCGCGCCCGCCGTCGAGATCGCCAGGCAGCCGGGCGGTGGAACGGCCGGGCCGGGGGGCGGCCCGGCCGTTCACTCAGAGCTCGGAGGCCAGCGTCCCGCCGCGACCCCAGTGGTCCGTCTCGACATCGTTGATGATCACGGTGACGGCGGCCTCGGGGCACTTCACGATCCGCGCGACCGTCGCCGTCACCTCCTCGACGAGCTGGCGGCGCTCGGCCACTCCCACACCCTTCCACCAGTTCACCTGTACCAGGGGCATGTCCGGTTCCTCTCCGTCCAACCTGTCCAACCTGTCCGGCCTATCGGATCCATCGGATCCATCGGATCCATCGGATCCATCGGATCCATCGGGTCTCTCGGGTCTCTCGGATCCGTCCGCGATTCGGCTGCTCACGCGGCGGTCCGCACCGTTGCCGACCGTCGCACCCGGGAAAGTCCTTCGTCGCGGCGGTGGACCGCGGGCGGTCCGTACCGCCAAGATGCACATGCGGGGTCGGTCCCTCCTCCTTCTCCGCTACTCCTTCTCCGCGTCCCGCTGTCGCTGCTCCACGGCGGCCGCGAAGTTCTGCCACATCCGGCCGCACTCCTGGGCCAGTTGCACGATGTCGGCCGCCCGGTGGGCGGGTACGTCCCCGCTGACCCGGGCCCAGGCATCCGCGTTTAGCGCATACATGTCAAGCAAGCGCAGCAAAAGACGCCCCGATTCGGAGAACCGCAGCGAAGGATCGCTGCGCAGGCTGCGCATCAACGCGGACCGGTCGGCCGGCCCGGACGCCTGGATCCGGACGCAGACGGTGGCCCGCCCGGACGCCGCGCGCCGCTCTCGGTCCTGGTCGCGGTCCTGGTCCTGGTCCTGGTCCGGCAGGCCCGGCGGTTCGGACGCCGTCAGGGCCTCGGCACGGCGCGAGTCGTCCCGGACGTTGCGCACGGTGTCCGGGCTGACCCCGGCCTCCCGGGCGATCTCGCGCAGCGACGCGTCCTGCCGGTCCGCGAGCAGGCTGCTCACCCTGGCCCGGGCCGCGGCACCGTTGACCGGCCGCATCCTGCCGTCCCGGCCGCGGCGGTGGGTGATCGGTTCGGCGTCCTGGCCGGAACGCCGGCGGATCGACCCCACCGTCTTGTGCGAGAGTCCCACGACCGCGGCGATCGCCCGGTCGGACCACTCCGGGTAGGCGCCGAGGATCCGCTCGGTGGCCGCCGTCCGTTCGGCCCGCGACAGCGGCAGCCCGTGCGTGACGTTCTTCTCGACCGCGAGCACGAACGCCTCGTCGCTGTCGCAGTCACAGAAGTCGACGTCGATGGCCTCCTGACCGCGCAGTTTCGCCGCCAGGAGGCGGTGGGCGCCGTCGACCACGCGCATCGTGCGGCGGTTGACGAGGATGGGCGGCAGCGCGGCGTCGGAGTTCGCCAGCAGACGGGCGTGCTCGTGGTTGGGCCCGGACAGGCGGGGTGAATCGGGCTGCACGATGTCGGTGAGCGGCAGGCGGGTCAGGGCCGCCGGAGGCGCGGACCTCCCGTCGTCAGTCCTCTCGATCACGCCACCAACGGGCTGAGGGTTCACAATGCCACCTTCCTGCTCGAAGCGACCGTCGCTGCTGATGCAGCTCGTCCTGCGGACTTCCTGTCTCGATGAGCGGTGCTGTGCCTGTTGATGTGCCTTCTGATGCGCCCTCCGATGCGCCTCGACTCTCCGATCGGTTCGCCCGGTGCGCCCGCCCCGGGATAGCCGGTGCACCGACGGGCGGCGGTGCCCGTCGGTCGGCGACGAGCTGCCTGTTCGTCGCCGACCTTCCCGCACGCTGCCAGGTGAGAGTCCTACCGGCATGAGTCAGATATCCCGACCCTTCCCGTCTCGGATGGGAATCGTGGCCGGCCCGGAGTTCCCATGCCGTCCGGGCCAGATGACTCACGACACCGCGGCGCCCCGCCGGGTTCGATGACCGCTGTGCCTACCAAATAGGAGGTAGCGGAATGTGCCGTATCTACGGCCATTTCAACGCCGTGGTGCCGCCGGACGACCTCGCCCGGGTCAGCGAACTGCAACGTCACGGCGGCCCCGACGATCAGGGCTGCTCGGTCGGCCCCACCTGGTCGTTGGGCAGCAACCGACTCGCCGTCATGGATCCCGCCGGCGGACGCCAGCCCTACCGCTCCGGGTCCGGGGCCGTTCACGTCGTCCTCAACGGCGAGATCTACAACCACGCCGAACTGCGCGCCAGACTGGGCGCGTTCGGCCACCGGTTCACCGACCACTGCGACGGATCGGTGCTCCCCGCGCTCTACGAGCAGTACGGGGACGCGTTCGTCGACCACCTCGACGGCATGTACGCCATCGCCGTCCTGGACCTGCGCGCCGAACCGCGGCTGGTGCTGGCCACCGACCACCTGGGCATGAAGCCCCTGTACCACCACTGGGACGAGCGCCGCGGCGCACTGTACTTCTCCTCCGAGATCCCGGCGCTCCTCGCGTTCCCGGACGTGTCGACCAGCGTCTGGACGCCCGGACTGGAGTCCTACCTCGCGACCAAGACGCCGTTCGGCGAGCAGACCATGTTCCGGGACGTCGCGGTGCTGCCGCCGGCCGTCACGGCGGTCCTCGACCGCGCCGGAGGGCTGCGCGTCCGGCGCCGGCCGTCGCCCGCGCCGCAGGCCGGCGCCCGGAACGGCGATCTGCGCGCGCTCCTGCACGGAGAGGTCGAGGCGCTGCTGGACGCGGACGTGCCGCTCGCGTCGATCACCTCCGGGGGCCTGGACTCCAGCCTGGTGACCACGCTCGCCACCGGCCGGGCGCCGGGGCTGCACACCTTCAACATCGCCTACACCGGCACATGGCCCGACGACGAGCGGCACTTCGGGCGCCAGGTCTCCGACCACGCCGGGACCAGCTACCACCAGGTCGAGCTGGATCCCAAGGAGTTGCCCGACCTGCTGCCGCGGGTCGTGTGGCACCTGGGCCAGCCCAACGCGGATCCGATCACCGTGAGCAGCTACGCCCTGTTCGCCGCGGTGCGGGAGGCCGGTTTCACCGTGGCCCTGACCGGCGACGGCGCGGACGAGGTGTTCGGCGGGTACGGGCGCATGCGCGCGGCGGCGGAGGCCGCCGAGGCGGGCAGGCCCTGGTACCAGCCGTACCTCGACGAGTTGGCCGTCCTGCCGGCCGCACGGCGCAAGCGGCTCTACACCGCGGACTACGCCGCGGCGGTCGGTTCCGCGCGGGCGCTGCCCGAGTCGGCGACCGACGCGCTGCGGTCCGGGCCGGGCACCGTGCTCGACCGGATCACCGCGTTCGAGATCGGCTACCGGCTCCCGGCCTACCACCTGCGGCGGGTCGACCACCTCAGCATGGCCAGCTCCGTCGAGGTCCGACTGCCGTTCTGCCAGCAGAGCGTCGTCCGGCACGCGGTGCGGCTGCCCGACCGGGACCGCATCCACGGCGGGGAGGTCAAGCGCGCCCTGTACGCCGCCGCGCGCGGCCTCCTCCCCCAGGCCGTACTGGCCCGCGAGAAGCAGCCGTTCACCCTGCCGATCGCCGCCATGCTGACGCCCGGCTGGCCGCTCTGGGACTACGCCAGGGATCTGCTGGCCACCGACCGGTTGCGGCGGGCCGGCGAACTCGACCCCGGCGCGGTGGACCGGCTCTTCGCGGACCAGGCCGCCCGGCCGGGCAACGCCACCGCCCTCGCCCTCTGGGCCCTGCTGGTCTACGAGATCTGGCGCGAGCAGTTCAGCGTCGCGCCGTCGGTCCCACCGTTCCGGGAGCCCAAGGACGTGGCGTCATGATCGGGCACGTCGTCTACGCGCACGGGAGTCCGTGCCCCACCCTCGTCCTCGACGCCCGCCGTCTGCCGCGCAGCGAGGGGTCGTTGCTCGACCGGCTCGCCGTGGCCCGCAAGTGGCTCGATGACGTCGGCGCCGGGCACATCCTGAAGATCGCGCTGGTCGAGCCCGCCGAGCACCCGCTGTTCGACCTGGACTACCGGTTCGTGCAGGCGCTTCCGTCCGGGCCGACCGCCTTCGACCTGCGCGGCTCGTGCGGGCACTCCATCCTGGGGTCCGTCGTCGCCAGTGCCGAGTCGGGGTCGCTGCCCCGGCTCTCCCCGGGGATGCGGGTGCGCGTCATGGTCCGCAACAACGGCGACCACATCGTGTGCGAGATCGCCGAGGCCCGCCGGGATTCCGCACTGTTCGACATCCATTTCGTCCAGCCGGCACCGAAACCGCTGAGCCAGCTGCTGCTGGCCGGCGCGGCCACCACGACGGTCGAGGTGGACGGCAAGCCGGTGCCGCTCTCTCTGGTGTCCATGGGCAATCCCTACGCCTTCGTGGCGGCCTCCACCCTGGGACTGTCCCGCCCGGAGGACCTGTTCGCCGACGACCAACGGCTGTTCGACCGGCTGGTGCGGATCCGGCGGGCGGCCGCGGCCGTGCTCGGCTGGCCCGTCGACGGGGCCTTCCCCAAGGTGGCCGCGGTGATGGCCGCGGAGAGCGGCCGGATCGCCGTCCGCGCGATCTCGGTGCCCACCTGGCACCCGACGATCGCGCTGACCGGGGCCGCCTGCGTCGCCGCGGCCGTCCGGATCAAGGGCACCACGCCCTGGATCGCGGCGCAGCAGGCGGGCGTGCCCGACGGCACGGTCGACATCGTCACCTCCGGTGGGCGGTCGAGCGTCAGCGCCACGGTGCGCAACGGCGCCTACGAGCCGGAGCTCACCTGGATCACGGTCCGCGGCAAGCGCACCACCACCCTCGGGTCGTTCCCGATCGAACCCCTCGCCCGCCTCCAGCCGAAGGAGATCACCGCATGTCTGTCGCTCTCCAGGTGATCGACCCCGGAGGCGGGCTGCCGGCCGCTCTCGTCGAGCGCCTCGACGCGGCGGCGGCGCGCAGCGCGTCCACCGGCCGGCCCGACGAGACGCTGCTGGCCGAGCTCGGGCAGGCCGGCCTGTTCGGCGTCGCCGTTCCCGCCGCGTACGGCGGGTTCGACGGGGACGCCAGGCTCGTCAACCACGTCGTCGCCCAGGTGGCCCGGGCCAATCCGTCCGCCGCGATCATGTTGTTCCAGCACTACGCGGTCAGCGCGCGCATCGCCGAATGGGGCGACCCGGCACAGCACGCCCGGTTGCTGCCCGCGCTGGCCAAGGGCGATCTGCTCGCCGCGTCCGGGTGGAGCGAACCCGGCGTGGGCGCGGCAAAGAAGCGCCTGAACACCACCGCGGAACGGCTGCCGGACGGCCGCTGGCGGATCGACGGCGCCAAGTCCTTCACCACCAGTGCGGGCGTGGCCGGGCTCTACCTCATCCTCGCGCGGACCTCCGACAGCGTGGAGGAGTCGAGCGACGGCTACGGCTCCACCGGTCAGACGTTCTTCCTCGTCCCCGCCGAGGACGAGGGCCTACGCCCCGACCTGAGCCTCGACCTGGTCGGCATGCGCGGCTCGGCGACCGGGTTCGTGTCCCTGCACGGCTGCGTCGTCGACGACCGGGACCGGCTCGGCCCGGTCGGTGAGGCCACCCGCATCATCGCCTCGGTCCGCCGGACGGGTGCGACGCTCGGCGCGGTCTCCCTCGGCATCGCGTCGGCGCTGCTGGACCTCGCGGTCGAGCAGGTCCACCGCCGTCGGCAGCCACCCGACGCGGTCACCCGCTTCCGGCTCGTCGACCTGGCCACCCGGATCGAGGCGACGCGCGCCGTCATCGACCGGGCCGGCCGCCGGGACGCGGCCGATCCGGGCCTGGCCACCCTGCACAGCAAGCTGTTCGCCACGGAGACGGCCGAGCAGGTGGGCGTCGAGGTGGCGCGCCTGCTGGGCTCCGGGGGGTACGTGGTCGCCAACCGCATCAACGGGCTGATGGCCGACGCCCGCGCGGTCGCGCACATGGGCCCCACCAACGACCTGTGCCGAGAGCTGGTGAGCGCCACATGGCTCGGGTGAACGTGCAGCTCGCGGTGGTCAACGGGCGGCTGGTGACCCCGGCCGGTGTCCGCCCGGGCGTGGTGCTCGTCGCGGACGGACGGATCGTCGGGCTCGCCGACTCCGCGCCCGACCACGTCCCCGTCCTGGACGCGGCGGGCCGGTACGTGCTCCCCGGGCTGATCGACTCGCACGTCCACTTCCGCACCCCCGGTCTGGAGCACAAGGAGGACTGGGAGCACGGCAGTCGCGCCGCCGTCGCCGGTGGCGTGACCACCGTGATGGACATGCCGAACACGGTGCCCCCGACCCTCCACCCGGACGCCGTGGTCGCCAAGGCCCGGCAGATCGCCGGCCGTTCGCTGGTCGACTACGCCTTCCACATCGGCGCGGACCCGCTGCACCCCGAGGTCCTGGTCGACCTCGATCCGGCGATCGCCCGCAGCGCCAAGGTGTTCATGGCCGGGCACCACACCGCGCCCACCGTCCTCAGTGATCCCGAGGTCCTCGACAAGGTGTTCGCCGCCGCGGCCGCCTCCGGGGTGCGGCTCGTCCTGCACGCCGAGAACCAGCGGCTGCACGACCTGCTGGACGCCTGGCGGGGCGGTCCCCCCGGCTCCTACCGGGACTACGAGCGGTGGCGGCCGCGCAGCAGTCCCATCTCGGCGGTCGTCCAGGTGCTGGAACTGGTCCGCCGGCACGGCACCAAGGCGCACATCCTGCACCTGTCGAGTACGGAGGAGGCCGACCTGGTCGCGGCGGCCGCCGCCGACGGACTGCCGGTCACCTTCGAACTCACCGCCCACCACCTGTCGTTCACCGATGCCGACACCGTGCGCGGCGGCGCGCGGACCCGGCTGGCCCCGGCGATCCGCGGCCGCCGGGACCAGGACCGGCTGTGGGCGGCCCTGCGGGCGGGCGAGGTCGCCACGTTGGGCAGCGACCACGCGCCGCACACCAAGGACGAGAAGGAGCGTCCGGTCGCCGACGCGCCACCGGGGCTGCCCGGCGTGCAGGAGCTGGCCACCGCGGTGTGGACCGGGATGCGCCGGCGCTGGCCGGACGAGGACCAGGACACCGCGGTCCGCCGGCTGGTGCGCCACCTGGGGGAGACGCCGGCGGACCTGTTCGGGCTGACCGGCAAGGGACGGCTGGTCGCCGGGGCCGACGCCGACCTGGTGGTCTTCGACCCGGACCACCGCTGGATGCTGTCGGCGTCGGACGTCGAGGCCAAGTGCGGCTGGTCCGCCTACGAGGGCTGGACCTTCACCGGCCGGGTGCAGGTGACGGTCAAGTCCGGGCGGATCGCCTACGACCGGGAGCAGGGCACGTTCGGCGCCCCCGTGGGCCGCTGGCTGTCGCCGCTCGACCACGAGCGGGAGGGCACCGGCCATGAGTGAACGGACCGTGGCCGTCGCGGGCGGCGGCATCGGCGGCCTCGCTCTCGGCATCGCCCTGCGCCGCACGGGGATTCCCGTGACGGTCATCGAGCGGACCGCGACCCTGCGGGACGCGGGGGCCGGTCTCGTGCTGTATCCGAACGCGCTGCACGCACTGGCGGAGATCGACACCTCGCTCGCCTCGGCGGTGCGAGCCGCCGGGCACGTCCCGGAGGCGGACGAGGTCCGCCCGATCGTCGGCACCGACGGCGCGGTCGTCGCCACCGACCGGGTGGGCGAGCTGAGCCGCAGGTTCGGCGCGCCGCAAGTGTCGCTCCTGCGCACGTCGTTGCAGTCCCTGCTGCTCCGGTACGCCGGCGACGCCGGAGTGCGGATGCGGCACGGCATCAGCGTGACCGGCTGCACCGACCACGGTGACGAGGTCGAGATCGCTCTGTCCGACGGGAACCCGACGACGACGGCGGCGGCGGCCCTGATCGGCGCCGACGGCCTGCATTCCGTGGTGCGGCGGCACCTCCTCGGCGCGGAACCTCCCCGCTACTGCGGATACACGACCCTGCGGGGCCGCTCCCCCGCACCGCCCGAGTTCCCGAACGGGTTCATCGTGACCGCGGACGGCATGGGCCTCTTCGCCGCCCCGGTCGGTCCCGGACAGCTGTACTGGGCGGCCAAGGTGGCCGCACCGGCCGGTGTCTGGACCGCCAAGGCCCCGCCGGAGGCGATGGCCGATCTCCTGGCGCTGATGGCCGGTTGGCACCCGGCGCTGGTGGACGTGGTGCGCCGCACCGATCCCGACGCGCCGGCCGTGGTCACCGACATCAACGACCGGGAACCCGTCGCCGACTGGAGCCGGGGCCGGGTCAGTCTGCTCGGCGACGCCGCGCACCCGATGTCACCGGGCGCCGGGCAGGGGGCGGGCATGGCCCTGGAGGACGCGGCCGTCCTGGGCGGACTGCTGTCCCGCACCGCCGACATCCCCGAGGCGCTGCGCCGTTACGCCGGGCAACGCGCACCGCGGACCGCCGTCGTCGTCAACCAGTCGCGGCAACGCGATCACGTCGTCCGCGGCGAGCGGGGCGAGTTCAGCACGCACGACAAGGACCTGACCGATCTGTTCGGCTGGCGCGCGGAGTTCGGCCTCGCCGCCGAGTGACACAGCGACCGGACCGGACCGGATCCGTACGGATCGGAATGGATCAGTACGGAACAGCACGGAACAGCACGGAACAGCACGGAACAGCACGGAACAGCACGGAACAGCACGGATCGATACGGACAAGCACCGGACGAACGAAGGGTGGACCGTCATGGAATCGGGCACGACTCACTGGAACAACGTCAAGATCGACTATGACAAGGTACTGAACACCGACGCCTCCAACGTGGCCCTGCTGTCCGCGGCCGTGGACCGCCTGCCGGCGGACACCGCCGACATCCTCGACATCGGCTCGGGCACCGGCCGGCTCACCTCGCTGTGCCGCACGGCACTGCCCCAGGCCAGGATCCTCGGGGTCGACCCCGCCCCGACCATGGTCAAGGAGGCGACGGCCAAGTTCGCCGCCGATCCGCTGACCTCGTTCCAGGCCGGGGTGGCCGAGGACCTGTCGGACATCCCCGACGAGAGCTTCGACGTGGCCATCAGCAGCTTCGCGCTGCATCACCTCGAACTCGACACCTACCCGAAGGCCGCGGCGGAAGTGCTGCGCGTGCTGCGCCCGGGCGGGGTGTTCATCAACGCCGACCAGTTCTGCCGGGTGATGGGGCCGGCCGGCAGCAAGGCGCGGGCCACCGACGTCCTGGAGCTGCTGACCGACAAGGCCAAGTACTACCTGCGGGAGGCCGGCTTCGAACGCATGCTGCTCCAACTCGACCTGCTGCCCCGGTTCCTACGGGAGGACGGGGAGATCCTCACCACGCCGGAGTTCTGGCGCGACCGCCTGCTCGACGCGGGCTTCGACCGGGCCGAGATCATCGCCACCCCGCCCGAGGAGCTCTACAACCGGGTGATCGTGGCACGGAAGGCGCCGCGCGCGAGGTCCTGACGGGCCGGGCGCGGTGGTGGGCGTGACCGGCGGGCACCCCACCACTCGCCGTCCGGGTCAGTGGCCGAGACCGGCCTGTCTGGCCCGGACCGCGGCTTCGGTGCGGTCGACCAGGTGCAACTTGGCGAATATCCGGGACAGGTAGTTGCGCACCGTCTTGACGGAGAGGCCGAGTTGATGGGCGATCACCGCCGTGCCCAGACCGTCCGCGACGAGTTCCAGCACTTCCAGCTCCCGGTCCGTCAGCTCCGGGAAGGGCTTGGCCACCCCCGCCGGCTGGGCCAGGTGGTCGGTCACCCACCCCGACGTACTGGAGTCGAAGACCAGGCCTCCGGACCGGACGATCCTGATGGCCAGCACGAGGTCCTGGGAGGGTGCGCCCCGGGAGAGGTAGCCGCGGACACCGGCACGCATGGCGGCGAGAAAGACCTCTCGGTCGTGGGCGATGCTCACGACCAGCACGGCCGTGTCGGGAAAGCGTTCCGTAATGGAGGTGATCAGGTCGACGGTGGCGGCGCTCGACGGGGCCGCGTGCAGTAACACCACGTCAGGGCATAAGCGGTGGATCGCCTTCACGGCATCGGGCCCGGTGTCGACGTCCCCGACCACTTCCAGTGCCTCGACACCGTCGAGCAGACTTCGCAGACTCGATCTGTATACCAAACGGTCGGCGGCGATCAACACGGCGACGGATTCTGCGCAGGCAGACTTCAGGGCCACTTGGTCGGACATGCCGCTCCTCCCCTGGTAGCAGCTCGCATACCAATGATCACGGTACCAAATCAGGGCGCACAGCACTGCCCATAGGTGCAAGGCAATCGAACAGGAAACAGGCGGCGCAGCCCGGGGAGCAATCAGCAGTCCGGGGAGCATTCAGGAGCGCACCAGTGCGGAACTACGAAACCACGCGCTCGAACATCACCCGAGGGGTATCATTCTCTTATTCTAAAGTCCTTTGGAACTTGGGAGTGGGTCGCCGTGGCATCCCGAACTCAACCGTCGACCATCGCCCCGCCGGCGTCGGAGGAATCCGCGTCGCGTCGGCCGACCTGGTGGTTACTGGCCGCGCTGGTCGTGGTCTCCCTCAATCTGCGGGCCCCGATCGCGGCGGTGTCGGCGCTCCTGACCCCCATCAAGTCCGGGCTGGGCCTGTCCGGACCGAGCCAGACCCTGCTGACCGTGCTGCCCACGGTCTGTCTCGCCCTGTTCGCCTTCACCGGCCCCGCGCTGGTCCGGCGGATGGGCGAGGAACGCCTGGTGGCGACCTCCGTGATCGTGCTGCTCGTCGGCGACCTCGTCCGCACGGTGCGGAGCGAGAGCGCACTCTTCCTCGGCACGCTGCTGGTCGTCGCCGCGATCGGGGCGATCAACGGCGCCATTCCCGGCATGATCAAACGGAAGTTCAGCAGCCGGATCGCACCGATGATGGCGCTCTACACGATCGCCCTCACGGTGGGCGCGGCCGGCGCCTCGGCGCTCGCCCCCCGGCTGAGCGGCAGTCAGGGCACGGACTGGCTGGCCTCCCTCGCCTGGATCACCGTCCCGGTCGCCGTGGTCGCCTGCGTGATCTGGCTGCCCGTCCTGCGGCAGCGCACCCTGGGCGTCGGGCGGGCCCGGATCCCCGCCGCGCTGTGGCGGGACGCACTGGCCTGGCAGGTCACCGCCTTCTTCGGATTCATGGGCCTGTCCTTCTACTTCGTCCTGGGCTGGCTGCCGACGATCTGCCACCAGCGGGGCATGACGCTCGACGAGGGCGGCCTCGTGCAGGCGGTCACCTCCCTGATCCAGGTGGCCGGCTCGCTCGGGGTTCCGCTGCTGATCCGGCGGCTTCCCGACCAGCGGATCGTCGCCGTCGTCGTCGGCGTGCTCAACGCGGGCGGGTTGATCGCGCTCATGCTGGCGCCGATCTCCTTCGGTGCCTGGATCGCCGCGCTGCTGCTCGGCCTGGCCCAGGGCTCCGGGTTCGCCCTGGCGCTGACCCTCATCGGGATGCGCGCCAAGGACGCCGATACGGCCGTCGGCCTCTCGGGTATGGTCCAGGGCGTCGGCTACCTCATCGCCATCCTGGGGCCGCTGGCCGGCGGGATGCTGGTCACCGCCTCCGGAGGCCTCCCGGCAGCGCTCGTCCTGATGCTGGTCGTCACGGCCGGCGAGATGATGGCGGGCCTGGGCGCCGGGCGCAACCGTCACGTCCTCGAACCGGCCGTGCCCCGGCCCGGCACCACACGATAGGTCCGTCATGTCCGAACTGAACACGCCGAAACTGAGCCTCCCGATCTACGCGGAGCTGTCCCGGGTCGGAAAGGTGCTCGCCAACCCGCTCCGGCTCCGCCTGCTCGATCTGCTCGACGGGCGTGAACTCACCGTCGAGCAGCTCTCCCAGGACTCCGGGATCCCGTTCAAGAACACCTCGGCCCAGTTGCAGCAGCTCCGTTCGGCCCACCTGGTCGACAGCCGGAAGGACGGCACCAGCGTGCGGTACCGCCTGGCCGACGACGACGTGGCCCGATTCCTCGGCGTGTTCCAGGAGTTCGCCGAGCGGCGCCTGGCCGACCTGCGCAGCGTCATCAACGACCAGCTCGGCGACCTGAGCGAGCTGGAACCGGTGACCGTTGACGAGCTGACCAGCCGGGTCGGCGGCGGGGCGCTGGTCATCGACGTCCGCCCGACCGACGACTACGCGATGGGGCACGTGCCCGGCGCCGTCTCCCTCCCCCACGACCAACTGCTGAGCAGGCTCGACGAACTCCCGGCCGACGCCGAGATCATCGCCTACTGCCACGGGCCCTTCTGCGTGACCTCGGCCGAAAGCGTCCGGCTGCTCCGGGCGCAGAACCGGCACGCACGTCACCTCGTGGGCGGCTTCACCCGCTGGCACCGCACCGGACACCCCGTGAACACCGACACCGGCCCGTGAGACCGGGCCGGCCCGGGAGACCGAGCCGGCCCGGCCCGGCCCCACTGAGGAGAGGGCAACCATGCGCATACGAGGAAGTCGGGTCGCCGTCGTGGGCGGCAGCATCGCCGGCTGCGCCACGGCCGTCGCCCTGGCGCGGGCAGGCTGCAAGGTCACCGTGTTCGAGCGCAGCCGGGGCGGTCTGCGCGACCGCGGCGCCGGGATCACCCTCCCGGCGTCGCTCTACGGCGAGTTGCTCGACGCGGGATACCTCGGTTCCGACATGCGGGTGCTGCGGCGTCCCGAGCTGATCTGGCTCACCCGCGCGGAGCGGTCGGCCGAGGGCCGCGTGGTCGGCCGTCAGCCGTACCCAGCGATCATGGCGAGCTGGGCGCTGGTCTGGCAGGGGCTGCGCGCCCGGGTGCCGGACCGCGACTACCACGAGGGCGCGACGGTCACCGACGTCCGGCAGGGGGACGACGGCGTCCGGCTCCTGGTCGACGGCCGCCCCGCCGGGACGTTCGCCGCCGTCGTCGGCGCCGACGGCTACCGTTCCACGGTGCGGCCGGCGGTCGCACCCGAGGCCGCCGTGCAGTACGGCGGGTACGGCCTCTGGCGCGGCGACCACCCCGCCGACCGGGGGGCGGCCGGCCCGCAGTCCCCGCTGCTCGACGACTTCGTCGCGGTCGGCTTCCGCGGCGGCCACGCCGTGTTCTACCGTATTCCCGACGCCGGTTCCGGCGGCTTCCGGCAGAACTGGGCGCTGTACGGCAGCGTGCCGCACGACCTCTACCCGGCCGAGGCCGCCCCGGTCCCCCGGGGGCAGGTCACCGAGACCGCCGCCGGCTACCTGGACGAGCTCATCACCCGCGAACTGCCGCCCGTGTGGGCCGACGTGGTGCGGCGCACCGAGCGGCACGAACTGTCCATCAACCCGATGTACGACACCACGGTCTCCCGCTACGCCAAGGGCGCCCTGCTGCTGGCCGGCGACGCCGGGGCGATCGCCCGCCCGCACACCGGTGCCGGCGCGGTGAAGGCGATCCAGGACGCCTGCGCCCTCGAACTCGCCTGCCGGGAACACGAGACGTGGCCGGAGGCGCTGGCCGCCTTCGACACCGCGCGGCGAGGCGCCGGCAACGCCCTCACCCGACTCGGCCGGCACCTCGGAAGGATGCGCGTCGAGGAGTCCCCGGACTGGTCCGCCCTCACTCCGGCGGACTTCGAGTCCTGGCTGCACGCGAACACGCACGGCTGGCAGAGCGCGTACGACCCGACCTGACCCGTAGGAACGACGTCCACCACCCACCCAGGAGGAAGAGATGTTCACCCTGCCGCCCATCACCCTGCCCGGCATCGACGACTACGCGGAGGCCCACTCGACCCCGGACCCGGCCCAGTTGGCCGGCGTCAACGGGAACGACCTGGGCATGGGCCACCTGATCAGCGGCCAGGTCGTCGGCGGGCTCCTGCGCATGGTCATCCACACGCTGCAGCCGAAGGTGGTCCTCGACATCGGCACGTTCACCGGTTACTCGGCGCTGGCCATGGCCGTCGCCCTGCCCGAGGGCGCCCGGGTGATCAGTTGTGAGATCGACCCGGAGCGGGCCGAGGTCGCCCGCAAGCACATCGCCGAAGCCGGCTACGCCGACGTCATCAGCGTGCGGGTCGGTCCCGCGCTCGACACGATCTCCGAGATCGAGGAGCCGCTGGACCTGGTCTTCATCGACGCGGACAAGCCGAGCTACCACGCCTACTACTCCGCGACGCTGCCCAAGCTCTCCCCCCGGGGGCTGATCGCGTGCGACAACACGATGTGGCGCGGGGAGATCATCGACGCGGACACCACCGACCCGGACGTCCTGGCGCTCCGGCAGTTCAACGACGCCGTCGCCGCCGATCCGCGGAGCGAGGTCGTGATGCTCACCGTACGGGACGGGGTCACGCTCATCCGGCGCGTCTGAGGCCCGCCGAGCGGCCACCGGTGGCGGACGTCACGCCTCCCCCAGCCCGGCCACCAGATTTCCGGGCGCGATGAGCCGGTACGCGTCGACGACGAGCTCGCGCACCTCCGTCCAGTCGACCGGCACGTCGAGGTAGACCCCGACCCAGTCGCGTCCACCGTAGGGCGGCGAGAAGAACCGGTCGGGTTCGGCGGCGACCATCGCCTCCTTGGCGCCGACCGGGGCCGGTACCCAGAAGCTCCGCCGACCGCGCGGGTGGTGCTCCGAGAGCTGGGCCAGCGTCCGCCGCCGGATCCGCCACGACGGCTCACCGTGGTGGTTGGCCACCTCGACCACCTCGGGCAGGCCCAGACACAGCGCGCGCAGCCGCTCCTCCACCTCGTCCTCGGTCATGCCGTGTCCGTCCCCTCTCCGCCGCGGCCCTCGAGACGACGCCCGCTTTGTCGTGCTCAGCCCTACCGGGATTCTCGCAGGCGACGACAGAGTCCAAACCTCCGCCCGTTGTTGACGAATAGTCAGCAAGTTCCGTCCATCGCCTTGACGGCACTCGGTCACGGTCCTAGAACGTAGTGAGCTCCCCGGTCCCCCACGGCCCGGGAGCCGCGAAAGGTCGTCTTCTCGCCCCTCACCGAGGAAGAGGCTTTCCCATGCGCTTCAGCCGTCACCTTGCCGTCCCCGCCGCCGCCGTCGCGGCCCTCGCCGCCACCGCCGCGCTCGCCGTGGTCGCGGTGCCCGCGTCCGCGGCGCCCGAGCCCGTCGCCGCCGTCCCCGTCCTCACCGTCGGCGGCGCGGGCGGCACCGCCGTCGTACCGGGCGACACGCTCGCCGCGCCGCTCGCCGGGGGCGCCGCCACCTTCTACTCGACCGCGACCAGCACCACCGGTGTGACCTGCGCCGTCTCGCAGCTCGCCGCGAAGGTGCTGACCAACCCGGCGGCCCCGGGCTCGGCCACCGAGTCACTGACCGGGCTCACCTTCGGCTCGTGCACCAGCAACGTCACCGGCGTCACCTCGGTGCGCAGCCTGACCGTCGGCAACCTCCCGTACGGCCTGACCGTCTCCGACGGCCCGGGGCTCCCGGTCACTCTCGGTGGCGGGTCGGCCGGGGCGATCCAGGCCACCGCGGTGCTCAACAGCTGGTTCGGCACCATCACCTGCACCTACCAGCTCAGCGGCACGTTCGCCGGCAACGCCGACAACACCGCGCACAGCCTGGCCTTCCGCAACGAGCACTTCGCCAAGAGCGGCGGCTCCGGGCTCTGCCCCGCCGACGGGTACTTCTCCGCGGCGTACGGCCCGGTCGCCGACACCTCCCAGCCGGGCGGGCCGGCGGTCGACGTCAACTGACCGACCACCCCGCTCGGCCAGAGCTCCGCTTGACCAGGGCCCTCCCGGCCAGGGCCCCTCTCGGCCAGGGCCGCGCTTGATCAAGCCCCCGGCAGCGCCTCCTGGTGCCGCCACCGGACCCGGTCCCCGGCGGCGGCCCACCGCTCGGCCCGCACCGGGGGCCGGTGGTCCGCGCAGGCGAGCACCAGCATCTCGTTGTCCCCCGGCTGGAACTCGTACGCCACCCGCTCGACCCGGCTCGGGACCCCGAGCCCCGCCAGCTCCCGGCGCAACGGTTCCAGCCCCGGGTAGCGAACTCCCGTGTCGTACACCATCAGTGGGAACAGCCGGACCTCCCGGCGGGCCACCCGCGCGAGTTCCAGCAGCGCCGCCCGGTGGAAGTCCTCGTCGAGCCGGTTGCCGTACGAGAAGATCAGGTGCGAGCTGAGCACCAGGTCGAAGGAGTCGTCGGCGAAGGGGAGTTCGGGCAGCGAGCCGGCCACGTAGCGATCCGGGCGGGCCGCGATGTCGGCCCGGAAGTCCCGGGCGTTCGCGGTCCACTGTCGGACCATGTCGTCCGCGTCGGCGTACCAGGTCCGGGCGTAGCCCGCCGTCTCCTTCTCCAGCAGGTCGCGCTTGAAGGCGGTCTCCCGCTCCACCAGCAGGCCCAACTCCTCGCGGTGGTGGGCGTACTGGCGGTCCACGGCGACGGCGTCGATGCCCCGCCGCCCGGCCTCGGCGACGAAGCTCGCCGCCCCGCCCGGACAGTCCAGGATCCGTTGCTCCAGGTCGCGTTCGGTGAGCGCGAACATCGCCCGGTACTCCTCGAAGGAGCGTGCGCTGACCAGCACGGTTCACCCCCTCCCGACGAACGGCATGGTGGTCGGCAGGATCACCAGGGACTGGATGACGGTGTCCGGCGGCTGCGCGGCCATCAGCACCAGCGCCTCCGTGAAGCGCTCCACCGGGATGGTCGCCTCCACCGCCATCGTCCCGTCGGCCTGCATCGCGGCCGGCTGCGGTCCGCCGTCGACGGGGGTGACGTTGCCGACGTCGATCTGCCCGCAGGAGATGCCGTACGGGCGGCCGTCCAGGGCGAGCACCTTGGTGAGGCCGAGGACGGCGTGCTTGGCGGCCGTGTACGCGATGGAGTGGGGGCGCGGCACGTACGCCGAGGGCGCGCCGTTGTTGATGATCCGCCCGCCCTGCGGGGTCTGGGCGCTCATCACCCGGAAGGCCTCGCGGGCGCAGAGGAAGCTGCCGGTGACGATGGTGTCGAGCACCCGGTTCCAGTCCTCGAACGGGGTCTCGGTGATCGGCCGGCGCGGGGCGGCGGCGCCCGCGTTGTTGAACAGCAGGTCCAGCCGGCCGTAACGGTCGTGGACGGTGTCGAAGAGCCGGGCGACCTCCTCCGGGCTGCGGATGTCGGTCGGGACGGGCAGCACCCGGGCGGCGGCCGGGCCGGCGAGCGCGGCGGTCTCCTCCAGCGCGTCCTTGCGCCGTCCGGCGACGGCGACGGTCCAGCCGGCCTCCAGCAGGGCCAGTGCCGAGGCCCGGCCGAGGCCGCTGCCCCCGCCGGTGACGATCGCCACCCGTCCGTGCGGTGCGGTCGCGGCGTCGTTCGGTGCGGCCACGGCGTCCTGCGGTGCGTCCGCGGCGTCGTTCGGTGCGGTCAACGCGCCCATTCCTCCCCCTCGTTCACCCAGATCCGCAGCATCCGCCGGGCGTACCCGCCGGGTTCGTCGATGAACGGCGAACGCCCGTGCAGCACCCGGCTGTTGCGGATGATCAGCAGGTCACCGGCGGCCATCGGCAGCCCGAAGGCGATCTCCGGCCGGTACAGCACCTCGTCCAGCACGCCCAGCGCCTCCCACTGACGGTCCGTCAGTTCCGGCCCGCCGCGGTCCGGGGAGGAGCGGACGGTGCGGGTCTGGTAGTAGCAGCCGACCGTCCCCTCCTTCTGGTGGTAGAGGATCGGGGTGACCACCACCTGCGGGCCCGCCCGGCCGGTCCGGTCGAAGGTCCAGTCCTCACAGAGGGTGGCCAGGGCGTCCGGGCGCTCCCGCTCGATCAGGTCGCGGACGTGCCGCGCGCTCGCCAGCTTGGTCAAACCGCCGCCGTCGAAGGCGGGCCGAAGGCACAGCAGAACCAGCAGGTCGCAGGTGTCGCAATGGAAGCCGAGCTCGGTGTTGCCGTCGCCGTCCTGGTCGCGCAGCACCGAGGTGAGGTCGCCGCGCCCGTTCTGCGGGACGATCCGGCCGTAGTCCCGCAGCAGGAAGGAGAGCGCCTCGGTGATCTCCTTCTCCGGGTGCGCCGGGTCCACCAGGCCGCTGACGTGGGTGATGCCGACGGAGGCGACGGCGTCCCGGACGAAGTCCCGCAGCCGGGCGCGCACCGGCTCGGCCGCGCCCCACCGTTCGGCCCGCGCGTCGGCCCACAGCAGCCGCCGTTCCTCCTCCTCCAGCGGGAGCGACCAGAGCTCCCGCCGGGCCTCCAACTCCAGGCTGCTCCAGCCGATTTCCGTCATCGCGTCCATTCGCATCTCCTTCCTACCGGCTTCCGGCCGCGACGGCCTTCGTCCAGAGTTCCAGCGCCTCGTCGATCTGCCCGGCCGTGACCACCAGCGCGGGGATCATCCGGACCACGTTGAGGTGGATCCCGCAGAGCAACAGCAGCAGGCCGTGCTCACCGGCCGCCTGCTGGGCACGCCGGGCGGCCTCCGGGTCCGGGGAGCCGTCGCGGCGGCAGAACTCACTGGCGGCCATCAGCCCGAGCCCGCGGACGTCGGCGATCCCGGGCGCCTCGGCGGCGACCGCCCGCAGCCCGGCCAGCAGTCGCGCGCCCTGCTCGGCGGCGTTCTCGACCAGCCGCTCCTCGCGCAGCACGTCCAGGGTGGCCAGGGCGGCCGCGCAGGCCACCGGGTTCCCGCCGTACGTGCCGCCCTGCGAGCCGGGCCAGGCGCGGCCCATCAGCTCGGCGGGCGCGGCGATCGCGGACAGCGGGAAGCCGCTGGCCAGGCCCTTGGCGGTGATCAGGACGTCCGGGCACACCCCGCCCTCGTGCGGGTGGGCGTCCTCGTGCTGGTGGGTGTCCTCGTGCTGGTGGGCCCAGAACCGGCCGGTGCGGCCGAAGCCGGTCTGCACCTCGTCCACGACCAGCAGGATGCCGTGCCGGTCGGCACGTTCGCGCAGCCCGGCCAGGAAGCCGGGCGGGGCGGGAACGTAGCCACCCTCGCCGAGCACCGGCTCGACGAACATCGCCGCCGTCTCGGCGGGCGCGGAGACGGTGGCGAGCACCTCGTCGAGTCCGCGCAGCGCGTGTTGCACCGCCTCGGCCTCCGACATCCCGAGCCGGAACGCGGCCGGGAAGGGCGCCACCGCGACCCCGGACATCAGCGGGCCGATGCCGGCCCGGAACCGGGTGCCGGCCGTGGTGAGGGAGGCCGCGCCCATCGTGCGGCCGTGGAAGGAGCCCTCGAAGACGATCACGTTCTGCCGCCCGGTGGCGTGCCGGGCGAGCCGCAGCGCCGCCTCCACCGCCTCGGTGCCGGCCGTGGCGTAGAACAGCGAGTCCAGGCCGGGCGGCAGCACCTCGCCGAGCCGCTCGGTGAGGGTGAGCAGCTGGTCGTGCAGCACGGTGGTGTACTGGCCGTGGATCAGCCGGCCGGCCTGCTCGCGGACGGCCTCGACCACCCGCGGGTGGCAGTGGCCGGTACTGGTCACCCCCACACCGGAGGTGAAGTCGAGGTAGCGGCGGCCCTCGGCGTCGTAGAGGTGGAGACCCTCGCCGCGCACGGCGACGACCGGGGTGGCCTGCTTGAGCGCCGGGGAGAGCCGGGACACCGAACCTGCTGTCACGCTGGATGCTGCCTTCACGGGTGAGTCCTGCCTTCGGGGGAGAGTTCGGGGGCACGATCGGTGGAGGGGCCGGGGGCGGGGCCGGTCGAAGGGTCGGGGACGGGTCGGGACGGGTCGGCGGGCGGCAGGAAGCCGGCCTCGGCGGCCCAGGCGAGCGCGGCCGACCACCACTGCGCGGTCGGGGCGGTGAAGCGGACCCCGAGCCGGTCGAGCACGGCGGTGGTGTACGCGCTGTCCACCCGGACGTTGCGTTCCTCCTGCTGTGCCCAGGCGGCGGCCAGCCGGGCGGCCGTCGGGTGCCGCCACTCGGCCCCGGCGATCGCGGCCGCGAAGGTCTCGTCGTCGGTGAGCCGCACCCGGTGGCCGAGCCCGGCGAGCCAGCCCACCAGTTCGTCGTGCGGGACCTGGTACGGCGACTCGACGTGGTACGCGCCGGGCGCGGCGTACGGGTCGAGGGCGATCGCGGCGATCCCGGCGGCCACCGTGTCCACGTGCGAGAACGCGAACGCGGTGTCCGGCCGGCTGGGCGCGGCTCCGGCCAGCAGGTAGCCACGGATCAGCTGGTAGATCCGGTTGTCGCCGATGTTGGCCTGGAACGCGCCGGTCCGGCTGTGCGCCGCGATGTGGCCGCTGCGGTGCAGGTAGGCGGCGTGCCCGGTGGCGGCCCAGGCCCGGACGGCCTGCTCGGCACGGTACTTGGTCCGCTCGTACGGGGTGCGGAAGTGCTGGCCGATCGCCAGGTCCGCCTCGCTGAAGCGGCGCGGCGGGCCGTCCACGCCGCCCGAGACGGTGAGCGTGGAGACGTGGTGGACGCGGGCGGCCGGGGCGTGCTCCCCGACCCAGCCGAGCAGGCGGCGCACCGCCGTGTGGTTGGTGCGCTCCAGCTCGTCGGGCGAGGCCACCAGTCGGACGTCCGCCGCCGCGTGCACGACGATCCGAGCGCCCCGGGCCTGCTCCAGCCCGGCCGGGGAAAGGCCGAGGCCGTCCCGGTCGACGTCCCCGGCGACGGCGTGGGCCGCGTGGGCCCCCAGCCGTTTCAGGGCCTCGGCGTCGTCGGAGGCCCGCACCAGGCAGGTGACGTCGGCGCCGCGCCGGAGGAAGGCGTCCAGCAGGTGCCGCCCGAGATAGCCGGTGGCGCCGGTGAGCAGCACCCGGGCGGGTTCGCGCACCGCCGCCCGGGCGGGTTGGCGCACCACCGCCCCGGCGGTCGGCGGGACGCCCGGGTGCAACAGCTGGCCGGAGGTGGAGAGCGGGGCGCGGGCGGGGCGCACCGTCGTGCCAGGAACCCTCGCCTCGGCACCTCCCGCCTCGGCGGCCACGGCCCCGGCGAACGCGCCGGTGATCCGCTCGGCGGCGCGGTGCGACAGCGCGGGCCACCCGTACACCAGGTCGGCGACCAGTCGCTGCTCCACGATCCGCGCGGTGAGCCGCAGTTCGTACAGCGGATCGCCCCCGGCGCAGCGGGCCACCCCGGCCTGCTCCTCGGCGACCGTCCAGTCCAGCGCGGGCTCCTCGGGCAGCCGGAAGGTGCCGAGGAAGTTGAACCCGGCGGCGGGCCGATCCCCGGGGGCGTCCATCGGCCGGACGGGCGTCTCGCGCAGGCTCCGCGCCACCGTCTCCGGATCGGCCCCGGCCGGCAGGTCGACGTGCCTGACGGCGGTGAACCAGCCGACGGTGTCCAGGAATTCGCCCGGATCGCCCGCGGTGTCCCGGCCGTGGGTCTCGACCTCCACCGCGAACCGGGGACTGCCGCTCCAGGCGGTGACGGCCCCGGCGAAGGCGGCGAGCAGCGCCGCCTCCAGCCCGGCCCCGCCGCCGTGCCGCGCGACCAGCCGGGTGGTGGCGTCCGCGTCGAGCGTCCAACTGAGCGCGGCCGGTTCGTCGGTCGGCTCCGCGACGGACGCCGTGGTGGACGCCGTGGCGGACGCTGTGACGGACTCCGCGGCGGTGTCCGGAGCGGGCGCCGCCGGGGCGGCCGCCGCCCACGCGTAGAAGTCCGCCGTCGGCGGCAGGTCGGCCGGCTTCTGGTCGAGCACCGCCCGGTACGCGTGCGCCAGGTCGTCCAGCAGGATCCGCCAGGACAGCCCGTCGACCACCAGGTGGTGAGCGACCAGCGCGAGACGGTCGTCCGTCCCGGGCGGGCCCGAGAACAGGTGGACGCGCAGCAGTCGGCCGGCCAACGGGTCGAGGCTGCGGTGGAGTTCGGTGCAGACCCCGGCGATCGTGTCGGCCGTCGGCTCGGCGATCGGGTCGGCGACCGGCCCGTCCGCGCGTGGGATCCGGGAGAAGGAGACGGGATCGAGGTCGGGCACCGGCCGGGGCTCGCCGCACCCGTCCGGGGAGATCGGCCGGCGCAGCGCCGGGTGGCGTTCCAGGACGGCCGCGACCGCCCCCGAGAGCGCCGCCGGGTCCACCGCCGCACGGCAGCGCAGCAGGACGGACTGGTTCCAGTGCCGCACGTCCCGCACGGAGCGCTGGCGGTACAACCAGCGCTGTGCCGGGGCGAGTCGACCGGCGTCGTCCCCGGTGCGCGGTGCCGGAACGGAGGGTGCGGCCGGGACGGCGGCGGCCGCCAGGCCCTCCGCCGTCGGGTGCCGGTAGAAGTCCTCGTAGGCGACCCGCAGGCCCGAGCGCCGCAGGAAGGCGATGGTGCGCATGGCGAGGATGGAGTCCCCGCCGAGGCCCAGCACGTCGGCCCGCGGCCCGACGGCCGGCAGTCCGAGCGCGCCCGCCCAGAACCGGGCGATCTCCCCGGCCAGGCCGGATCCGGTGGCGCCCGACAACTCCGCTCGGGTCTCGACCAGTTCGGCGACCAGCTCGCCCAGCCTCGGCCGGTCGAGCTTGCCGTTCGGCCCGACGGGGAATTCCGGCAGTACCAGGATCGGCTGCGGCACGGAGTAGCCGGGCAGCCGGTCCCGTAGGTACGCTCCGAGGCCCTCCACGTCCTGCGAACCGCCCGACAGCCGTACCGCGCCCAGCAGTTGACTGCCGACGGCGGTCTCCCGCAGCAGCGCCGCCGAGCGGACGACGCCCGGGTACCCGTCCATGGCGCGCTCGACCTCGGCGAGGTCCACCCGGTAGCCGCGCACCTTCACCTGACGGTCCACCCGGCCCAGGAAGACCAGGTTCCCGTCCGCCCGCCGGCGGCACAGGTCGCCTGTCCGGTACATCGGTCGGCCGTCCCGGTGGACGAAGCCGCGGGCCGTCTCGGCCGGCCGCCCGAAGTACCCGGCGGTGACACCGCGGCCGCCGATGAGCAGCTCCCCCACCGCGCCGTCCGGCACCGCCCGCCCGGCGCCGTCCACCACGGTGAGCAGCACCTCGCCGATCGCGGTGCCGATCGGTACGGTCGGCTCCTCGGCGGGGAGTTGGCGGGTGTCGGTGGCCAGTAGGCAGGTGGCGCCGACGGTGGTCTCGGTCGGGCCGTAGTGGTTGGCCAGCCGTGCGGTGGTGCCGCCGTCGAGCAGGGCGGCGGCAAGCGGGCGGGGCAGCGGCTCGCCGCCGAGCAGCACGGTGTGCAGCGGCGGGGAGTCGACCGGGCGGCCCTCCAGCAGGGCGGTCAGGTGCGAGGGGGTGGTCTTCAGCACGGTCACCCCCGCGCGTGCCAGCGATGCCCAGAAGGCCTCCGGGTCGCGCACCTCGCGGTCCGGGACGACGTGCACCGAGCCGCCGGTGGCGAGGGCGAGCAGCCAGGCGGTGTGGCCGAGGTCGGCGGCCAGCGTGGTGACGTGCGCGGTGCGCGGCGCGTCGGCCTCGGTGTAGGCGAGCCGCCCGGCCAGCTCCTGCGCGTAGTGCACGGCGTTGGCGTGGGTGACGGCGACGGCCTTGGGCTCGCCGCTCGACCCGGAGGTGAAGGAGAGGTACGCGAGGTCCTCGCCCAGCACCTCGTGCTGCGGCACGGGCATCTCGCCCGGCGCCTCGTGCTTCCCGCCCGGCACCTCGGGCCGCACGCCCGGCGCCTCGACGTCCACCACCTCTCCGCCGAGCCCGCCCTCCGTCCCGAGCACCCGGGCGACCCGGACGGCCGCCAGCCGCCGGGCGAGGTCGGCCGGCGACCAGTCCGGGTCGGCCAGCACCGCCGCCGCGCCCGAGCGCAGCACCCCGTGCAGGAGGACCAGCATCCGGGCGTCCCGGGGTCCGACCAGGGCGACCCGGTCGCCCCGTCCGGTGCCGCCGCCGGCCAGCCGGGCGGCGACCCGGCCCGCCGCGGCGTCCAGTGTGCGGTAGTCGAAGGTGCGGACGCCGTCGCTCAGCGCGGGCCGGTCCGGGTGGGTCCGGGCGAGGTGGGCGAGCAGCGAGGGTAACGAGCGGGCGGACCGGGCGGACGGCGTGGACCGCAGGTGCTGCGTCGCGGGGGTCACGCCGACTCGTCCCCCGTCAGGCGCGCGCGGGCCGGCCCGGCCGGCACCCCGGGGTCGCCCACCAGGTACCCGCCCAGGACCGGCCGGTCGGGTAGTCTCCCGGCCAACTCCCAGGCCAGCATGCGGTGCAGGCCGTCGAGGTGGATCAGCCCGGCCCGGACCGACAGGTCCCCGTAGTCGGAGTGGTCGACCGGGGCGGTGCTGAGGAAGACCGGCGTGAACGGGGTCCGGCGCAGCAGCCGCAGCTTCGCCGCGCAGACCGGGTTGGCGGCCGCCCAGGCGGCCCCGCCGGAGCGGACGCGCTCGGCCGCCTCGCCCACCGTCAGCCCGGAGCGCGGTACCAGTTCGAGCGCCCCGCCCTCGCTGAGGTGCCAGGGCAGGACGACGCCCAGGACGTCCGTCCGCGCGAGCCGGACCCGCCACCAGCCGCCGGAAATGCGGTCGGCGCGTTCGAGGTTCTCCTCGCCGTACGTGTTGCTGTTCGCCTCGTGGGCCCGCTCCACCGGATGGTCCCGCAGGTAGGCGTCGTGGACCTCGGCGTAGGCGACGGCGGTGACGATCTCCACGGCAGTGCTCTCCTCAGACGGTTCCGGTGTACTCGGTGAAGTGCCGTTCCGCGAACAGCTCGGGCCACTGGCCGTCGGCCAGGTCGAGTTCGCGGGCGCGGGCGAGCATCTGCCGCCAGTACGGCTTCACCGGGCGCCAGCGCGCGCCCACCTGGCAGTAGGAGGCGTCGATGAAGTACCGCACCCGGCCCGGCCCGTCGGGCGCCGGCCGGCGGGTGTGGAACAGCGCCGAGTTGAGCAGCACGGTCGAGCCGGGCGGCAGCCGGTCGATGACCACCTCGCCGGGCAGTTCCGCGGTGCCGTGGTGGGCGAACGCGGACTTGCCGACGGTGCTGTGGTGCGAGCCCGGCAGCACGGCCAGACTGCCGACCTTCTCGTCCAGTCCGCCGAGGTAGTGCAGCGCGTGGACCATCAGCAGCGACGGGTCGGAGCGGTCGTTGGGCTCGCAGTCGTGGTGCCAGGGCTTTCCCGGGATTCCGGGGGACTGGCGGTCGCTGTGCAGGTGGTGGAAGACGAACGACGGCCCGAGCAGGCGGGTCAGCGTCCGCATCAGTGGTGGGTGGGTGAGGAGTTGGCCGTGGGCCGGCAGCTCCAGTTCCAGCAGCGGGGGCGGCCCGTTCCGGACGGGATCGGCGCAGGAGGCGATCGACCGGGCCCGCAGGCCCTCGTCCACCCACCGGTCCACCTCGGGGACGAGCCGTTCGCGCAGTGACTCCGCCAGCAGGCCGGGCAGCACCAGGTACCCGGACTCCAGGAACTGCCGGTGGTACTCGATGTGGAGGGCCTCACGCCCTCCGTAGGACAGTGTCACCGAACCGAACCCCCTCCTTCCGTTCTGCGGGACGAACAACGGGACGTGGCACGAGCAAGGAGGCGCACGGGATCATCCAGACTTCTGGTGGCGACGGAACGTCCGTCACGGTCGCCACGGCCGCCACGACTGAATCGCGATCACCACGAAGAGACACGCGGCGATCACGCAAGGTAGTCCGCCCCAGGAGTATGAACCGGTCTTCGCGTCCACGACAAGACCATTGCCGGCTCATGGACACCTTCCCGCCACCGTGCCGTTCAGCTCCGGCCACCAGTCGATTCCCTTCCCACAAGGAACTCCGGGCCGCTCCCGCCCCGGTGATTCGCCGCCGGAACAGCGGATGCGGCAGAGTGAGCCCATGAGGAGTGCGGAGACCCGGAGTTCCGAGACCGTCGACCGGACCAGCCCGTCGGTCCGTCGACGCCCGGTCCAACAGCGCAGCCAGGAGCGGTACGGCCGCGTCCTGGACGCCTGTGCCGGGCTGCTGGACGAGGTCGGGGCGACCGCGCTCACCACCAAGGAGGTCGCCCACCGCGCCCAGGTGCCGATCGGCACCCTGTACCAGTTCTTCGCCGGCAAGGAGGACCTGCTGGCCGCTCTCGCCGGCCGCAACCTCGACCGGTACCTCCAACGCCTCGACGCCCGGCTGGCCGCCGCCGCCCCGGTCGACCCGGCCGCCTTCACCGACCTCGCGGTGGAGGAGTTCGTGGCGATGAAACGCTCGGTGCCCGGCTTCGGCCAGGTCGACTTCGGCCTGGCCGGCCCGGTCGTCCCCGCCGGGGTCCGGGACGACCGGCACCTGCTGGACGCGGGCGTGGACAACAACACCGCCGTCGCGCTGCGCCTGCAGGCGCTCGGCGGCGAGGTGTTCCGGGCGAGCGACCCGGCGGCCACCACGCTGACCCTGCGGGTCGCCCTGGAGGCGGCCGACGCGGTGCTCAAGCTGGCCTTCCGCGCCGACCCGAACGGCGATCCGACGCTCATCGCCGAGTGCAAGCGGTTGGTCCGCGGCTACCTCGCGCAACGGCTGCCCGCCCGCTGACGTCCGACCCGCGAATCCCGCGCCCATCCCGGCGCAGATCCCACGCCCATCCGCGTGCGAATCCCCACGCGAATCCCGCGCGCATCCCCCGGGAATCCCCGCCCATCCCCCGCGTCCCGTCCGCCCGAGGCGTTGCGAGCCCGCCGCCCCCGCAGCACAGTGGATAGCGGAACGGCCGCGGAAGCGGCCGCCACGACCCCGAGGACCCAGGGAGCAGACCATGCACGCAGCGGTAGGTGACCAGCTCCACATCCACAGCAGGTCGGTGGGCATGGTGGACCAGAAGGGCGAGATCATCGAGGTGCGCGGCGCCGACGGCCAGCCGCCGTACATGGTCCGCTTCGAGGACGGCCACGAGGGTCTGATCTACCCCGGCCCCGACTGCAACATCGAACAGCGCCAGGCGGGACGCTGACCGACGCCCCCACCACCCCACGGCGCGCGGCCTGTCCGCAGACCCGCGCGAGGTGGTGAGGAGCGGTGTCCGCCCCCACGACCCCGCTGCCCGGGGCGCTCGCCGGGCTCGCGCCACTGCTGGACCACTACGGGTACCTCGCGGTGGCGCTGCTCGTGCTGCTCGACAACTGCGGCATCCCGGTGCCCGGGCAGACCATCCTGGTCCTCGCCTCGGTGTACGCCGGCACCGGGCGCCTCAGCCTCGCCGCCGTCCTGCTGATCGCGGCCTGCGCCGCCATCCTCGGCAACAGCCTCGGCTACCTGATCGGCCGCACCGGCGGACGCGCCTTCGTCCACCGCTGGGGCCGGTACGTCCTGCTCACCCCGGCCCGGATGGAACGCGCCGACGGCTTCTTCGAACGGCACGGCGGCAAGGTCGTCGCGGTCGCCCGCTTCGTGGACGTGCTGCGCCAGACCAACGGCATCATCGCCGGGACCACCGGGATGCCCTGGCGCCGGTTCCTGCCGTTCAACGTGCTCGGCGCCGTGCTGTGGACGGGCGTCTGGGGCACCTTCGGCTATGTCGCCGGAGCCAACATCGGCACCGTGTACCGGACCGCGATCCGCTACCAGCTCCGGTTCGCGATCGGCCTCGGAGCGCTGGTCGCCGCCTTCCTGCTCCGCCAGGTGCTGCGGTACCGGCGCCGGCGCCGCGAGGGCGCCGACACCGGGCCCGGGTCCGGCTCCGACACCGGGCCCGACAGCGACTCCGACACCGGCTCCGGCTCCGGCTCCGGGTCCGGGTCCGGCACCGACGCCGACACCGGCTCCGACGCCGGGTCCGGCTCCGACACCGGCTCCGACACCGGCTCCGGGTCCGGCTCCGGGTCCGACATCGACAAGCCATCGGACTAGCGCAGCGGGAACACCTCGAACGGCACCGCGAAGCGCGTCCCCAGCCGGCTGCCCACCTCCCGGCCGAAGCCCTCCAGGAACTCCCGGGCATTCCCCATCGCCCCACCGAGCCCGGCCAGGTACGCCTTGTGCTCCTCCAGCGAGGCAACGCCCAGGTCGAAGTGGTCACTGGTGTCCACCGCGTGCCCCGACTCCGGCGAGGCCGCCGCCCAGATCTGCCGCACGCCGTTCCACGGCTCGTGCCCCTCCGCCACCAGCTCGCGGAACACCCAGCGGTTCCCGGCGTCCCGGACGCCGTCCAGGGTGGCCCGGCCGACCGCGACGTGGTCGGCCTGGTTGAGGAACACCCCGCCGTACGTCTCCCGGAAGTTGCTGGTGATCACGATGTCCGGGCGGTGGCGGCGCACCACGCGGGCGATGTCCCGGCGCAGCGGCAGCCCGTACTCCACCACGCCGTCCGGGTAGCCGAGGAACTCGACGGTGTCCACGCCGACCACCCGCGCCGAGGCGACCTGCTCGGCCTCCCGCAACGGCCCGCACTCGGCCGGGTCCAGCGAGTCGATGCCCGCTTCGCCGCTGGTCACCATCACGTAGACGACCTTCTTGCCCTGGGAGGTCCACCGGGCGACGGCCGCGGCCCCGCCGTACTCCATGTCGTCGGGGTGGGCGACGATCGCCAGCGCGGTCTGCCAGTCCTCGTCCACGTGCTCGAAGGGCGCGGGGGCCTGCTCGGTCATGCTCTTCCCTCTCGGTGCGGCTCACGGTCGTACGGACGTACGGACGTACCGCAGGCGACTCTAGAAGACCCGTGTCCCTCATGCCCCGTCAGACACTCCTCCACTGAACGGCCTTGCCCCTGACGCAAGGGTCAGGGGTCAGCGTCCGGGCATCCCGCGGCGGCGCCGCCCACCTCGCCGCCCTGGACGCCGAGATCGCCCGCCTCACCGAGCTGCGGAACAGGCTCGCCCGGCACGTCGCCTCGGGGGGTGCGGACCTGCCGGTCGGATCCTGATGGATCGTCAACTTGCTTCGGGGGTGGGGCGGGTGTCGGCGGCTGGGGCTTCCCGGCCGGGCCAGGTGATGCGGGTGGCGCAGAGGGAGACGACGGCGGCGGAGGCGGCGACGGCGGCCATGCCCCAGAGGAGGCTGGTGGCACCGGCGATGAAGCCGATCACGGCGGGGCCGGCCAGGAGGCCGGTGGTGCCCATCGCGGCGACCAGGGAGAGTGCGTCGGCGCCCTGGCGGGCGGCGGCGACGTAGACGCAGGGGGTGACGGCCGCGACGCCGAGGCCGACGCAGGCGAAGCCGAGCAGGGTCGGTACCGTGCCGCCGGCCAGCAGGGCGAGGGCGAGGCCGAGGCCGGCCAGCAGGCTGCCGGTGCGGACGATGCGGCCGTCGCCGAAGCGGGTGCGCCAGCCGTCGGCGAAGATCCGGGCGCACACCATCATGACCGAGACGACGGCGATGCCCATCGGGGCGAGTCCGGCGCCCGCGTTCACGACGTCCTTGAGGTAGAGCGCCGACCAGTCGTTCATGGCACCTTCGGTGACGGTGCCGAACACCATCGCGAGGCCCATCCAGAGTGTCGCGACGGTCGGCAGGGTGAAGCCGCGGCGTTCCTCGGTGGCCGTTTCCGGGCTTTGCCGCGGCTCGTCGGGCAGCAGCCCCGGCCGGGCGGCGGCGACGAGTGCCGCGAGGAGGACGGCGGCCAGCCCGAAGTGCACGGCCAGGGCGCCGGTGAAGGCGTTGACGCCGGAGGCCAGCAGGGCGGCGAGGAGTGAGCCGGCGCTGAAGGTGGCGTGCAGCCGGGACATCGTGGTCCGTTCGAAGCGGGCTTCCAGCGCGGCGCCCTGGGCGTTCATCGCGACGTTCAGGCAGCCGACGGCGACGCCGTCGCAGAACAGCACCAGCAGCGTGACGGGGTAGTTCGGCACCACCGACAGGGCGAGCAGGATCAGGCCGAGGGCGAGCGCGGACAGCACCGACAGCGGGCGCGAGCCGAGCCGCCGCATCAGCACCGCCACCAGCGGGAAGGACACCGCCGCGCCGATCCCGCAGGTCATCAGCAGCAGGCCGATCTGGGCCTCGCCGAGGTCGAGCCTGGCCTTGAGCGCGGGCACCCGGGAGACCCAGGTCGCGTACTGGAAGCCGAGGACGAAGAACAGTGCGCCGGTGGACAGTTGGGAGCGGCGGAAGTCGTCGCGAACGGGAGACATGCGGATCAGCCCACTTCGGCTCTGGGTCGGGGCCCGGGGATCGGGTCGGTGGGGTTCGGCAGCGGCCGGGCCGGGACGGGGTCCAGCGGCATCGCCATGTAGACCGCCCGGGTGCCGTAGCTCGCGGGCAGCTCGATCTCGGGCCGGGCGCGGTAGCCCAGGGGGGTCCACAGCACGTGGGAGCCGCGGACGGCGACCAGGGAGAGGGTCCGGTAGCCGGCCGCCCGGGCGGTCTGCTCGAGGTGGCGCAGCATCCGGTGGGACCGGCCCGCACCGCGCAGTTCCTCGGCGATGACCAGGTCGTGGGCGTGCAGGTTGGTGGACTCTCCCCCCTCCCCGTCCCCGTGCTCGTGCTCGCTGCGGCTGAGGTCGGGGCAGCGGAACAGCGGGTACGGCAGGGCCAGCAGGTAGCCGCCGAGGCGACTCGTGTGCTCGAGGACGAAGCAGGTGTCCGGCGAGGCGCGGTGCCGGGACCGCAGCGCCTCGCGGCCCTCGGACAGGCCGCTGGCCGCGTAGGCGCGCTCCTCCAGCGCGACCACCTCGTCCCAGTCGTCCTCCCGGAGCAGCCTGATACGGGACTCACTCATGCGTCGTCTCCCTCGTTTCCCTCGCTGCTCCCGCCGATGCAGGTGTGCGGCAGCGGTTCGAAGCCGTTGAACCCGCGGGTCGCGTAGGCGGTGGCGTACGCGCCGCAGGAGTGGATCCAGACCGGGTCGCCGGAGCCGGCCGCGCGGGGGACCCGCACCAGGCCGTCCTCCTGGGCGTACGCGTCGTCGCTGTCGCAGGTCGGGCCGGCCACCACGGCGTGGACGAACTGGCCGCCGGGGTGGGTGGGGAACTCCAGCCGGTACTGCAGCTGGTCCATCTCGTAGAGGCCGTTGAACTTGCCGCAGCTGAGGTAGAGCCAGTCCTCGCGGGTGCCGTCGAGGCGGTGGCGGGAGGTGAGGCGGGCGACGTGCGCGCGGATCGCGCCGTGGTCGGCGACCAGGTGGCGCCCGGGTTCCAGCAGGAACTCGAGCGGTCCGGTGTTGACGGCGCGCAGCCGGTCCATGCCGTCGCGGATCACCGCGAACATCTTGTCCAGCGGCGGGTCGAGGGGCCGGCCGCGCCGGTCGAGGACGCCGAGGGCGGGCAGTCCGCCGCCGAGGTTGATCCGATCGGGGGTGATGCCGCGCCAGTTGAGTGCTTCCAGTACGGCGGCCAGCGAGTCGACGGCGGCGCCCCAGGCTTCGGCGGTCATCTGCTGCGAGCCGACGTGCACCGACAGGCCGGACGGCACGAGTCCGGCGGTGCGGGCTTCGCCGAGCACCCGCAGGGCGTCCTCGGGTGAGCAGCCGAACTTGTGGCTCAGGCCCCACAGCGCGCCTTCGCCGGTGGTCGCGATCCGGCAGAACACCCGTGCTCCGGGGGCGTGTTCGGCGATCGCGGCGACGTCTTCCACGCTGTCGGTGGCGAAGTCGCGTACGCCCAGCCGGTAGGCCTCGGCGATGTTGCGGTCGGATTTGACGGTGTTGCCGTAGTGGATGAGCTCGGGGGCGACGCCGGTGCGCAGCGCCTGGTCGATCTCCTGGGGGCTGGCCGCGTCGAAGCCGGAGCCGAGGGCGGCGAGGTGGTCCAGCACCTCGTCCACGGGGCAGGCCTTCATGGCGAACCGTACGGCGACGCCCGGCAGTTCGTCGAGCAGGGTGGCGTACTGGCGGCCGATGCCGTCGAGGTCGTAGATGATCCGGTCGTCGGTGGCGGCGGCGAGGGCGGCGCGGAGCGCGGTGTGGTCGGGCCGGTCGGGGCCGGGTGCGCCGGTGTGGACCGCGGTCTCGGTCGGGGCGCGGTGGCTGGGTGTGGGGTTCGGTGCCTGGTGTGCGGTCTGGCGTGTCACGGAGAGCTCCCGGTCTTCCGGCTAGTGCGGCAGCCGGTCGGCGGGGGTGGTCTTGCTCGCCCGCACCAGCGGGCCCCACGCGTCGATCAGCAGGGCGTAGTCCTCGATGTCCGACTGCGCCTGGTCGAGCAGGCGCGCCCGCCGGGGCGCCAGGTGGTCGGCGAACTCGGCGTACTTGCCGCCCAGTCGCCGGTAGCAGCGGTCGAGTTCGGCGAGTCTGCGGTGGTTCTCCGCGCGGTCGGTCGCTGCGCTGCGGCGGGCGGCTTCGGCGATCGGCTCGGGGCGCACGTGGTGGTGCTCGTCCAGCAGGGCGTCGCCGGCGGCCTCCATCTCGGTGTAGACCGGGTAGAGGTAGAGCATGGAGAGCAGGAACTTGGCGTAGCGCAGTTGGTAGGCGGTGAAGCCGGGGCCGGTGCGCCGTTCCGGTGTGTAGTAGTTGACGATGTGCCGGTTGTGGGTGACGCCGGGCAGGGTGGCGTCGTACACGAGGTGGTGCAGGAAGTAGTCGCTGCCGATGGTGTCGGTGGCGGGAGGCAGCGGCACGCGCTCGTACACGTGGTGGTCGAGGCCGATGTTGCACATGTCGATGTGCCAGATGTCGGGTCGGTCGAGTACGGCGCGGTCGGTGGTGAACGGTTCGCTTCCGCCACCGGTGAAGGATTCGGCGACGAGTTCGCGTGTGTCGTGTTCGGCGGCACCGGTGGGTGCCCAGAGGGCGACCACGTCGTGGTAGACCTCGGGGTCGATGTCGAGGATCTCGCCGAGGTCGACGGAGAGTTCGCCGACGAAGGAGGCACCGACCAGGGCGACGGGCTTGTCCGCGTGCGCCGGGTCGAGGGTGTTCTCGGTGACGGCGGCGGCCGCGTCGGCGGCCTTCAGCCCGAGGGTGGCCAGCTCGTGCTCGATGGGGAACACCGGTTCGCCGTCGAGCCATTGGTAGCGGCTGTCGGAGTCGCGGCGGTGCACCGAGGCGCAGCCGAGCGCGGCGGCGAGCAGGAACGCCCGGTTGGTGCAGGCGCCGTAGCAGACGGCGTCGGGCAGCATCAGCTCGAGCAGTTTGTCGGGGCCCGCGGCGCCGGAGCGGTCGATGACCTCGCGCAGGAAGGCGCGTTGGGCGTCCTCGTCCAGGTGGTGGACGAGGAGGTTCTCGGCGGCGGGCAGGGCGGCGGCCGCGGCGGCGTGCCGGGCGCGCGCGGCGGGGTCGGCGGAGTCCAGCACCAGCAGGTGCACCCGGACGCCGAACCGCCGTACGGCGTAGGCGGCTTCGGCGCCGACGGCGGTGATGGTGTCGGCGCACTCGCGGTTGGTGGGCAGGGTCAGGCAGATGTCGCGCATTCCCGCTCCCCCGTGGTGTCCTGCAGATCAGCTTGCCGAGGGTCGGCTTGCTGCCCTTCGGCTTGCCGAGGGTCGGCTTGCTGCCGGTCGAAGTCCTTGCCGCTCCAGGACCGCAGGCCGAGCAACTTCTCCCCCAGCTCGGTGAGTTCGGCGCGACCGTAGCGCAGCGACTCGGGCCGGGTGGCGTCGCCGACCAGGGTGCGGTTCCAGTCCGGGGTGGCGAGCGTGCGCCAGGATTCCACCCGGGAGCGGCGCAGCTGCTCGGCCTCCTCCAGCGCGGGCATCATCGACAGGTACTGCACCGAGCGCACGCCGCGCTCGGAGGTGTTGGGCGCGACGCCGTGGGCGAGCAGGCCGTTCCAGATCAGCAGGTCGCCGGCCTTCAACTCGGGCCGCACGACGGGGAATTCCTCCCGGTCGACGGTCGGGCGGATCGGGTCGCGGTCGGCCGGCTGGGCGGCCTGCCAGGTGTTGAAGCGGCGGAACAGCTCCGGGTCGCACTGGAAGCCGCCGTGGTCGGGGGCGGTGTCGTTGAGCGCGATGATGCCCTGGACGCGTTGCGGCAGGATGCCCTGGGTGGTGTCGACGTCCCAGTGCAGTTCGATGTCGAAGCCGCGGTCGGTGGGTTCGATGAGCGCGCGGTCGCGGTTGCGGATGTTCGGCGGGTTGAGGTTGAGCCGGTCGAGGGTGACCCAGAGCTCCTCGCAGTCCCACACGTCCACGAAGGCGTCGTAGACGCGCTGCGACTGGCGGCTGTCCCAGATGAGTTGGTGGTGGTAGGCCTCGACGAAGCCGTAGATGTGCAGGTGCTGGTCGAGTTCGTCGCGGTAGTCGCGCTCGCGGTACCAGTCCTCGGGGCGGTCGGGCGACAGGCCCTGGAAGTCCCAGGTGAAGTCGAGCAGGCACCGCGCGGCCTCGGCGGGGATGGCCTGCTTGACGACGGTGTAGCCGTAGGTCTGCCAGTGCGCGTAGTCCTCCTCGGAGAGGACGCGCAGCGGGTGCTTCTTGCGGATCTCGCGCAGCGCGGTGCGGGCCAGGTAGCTCTCGGTGTCCGCGCTGAAGTAGGGGCGCTGCGAGGCGGCGCGGTAGAGATACTCGTCGGCCTGTCCGTCTGGGCTCGGCATGGGCAGTCACTCCATGGTTCGTAGTCGGCGCAGCGCTTGATTCGGCGGGCGGCGCGGGCACGGCGGGCTGCTCGACCGGTTCCCGGCCGGGTCGGGAATTCCTCCCGCGGACCATCTGCGGTCCGCACACGCTCCTTCTCGGCTCGACCCCCGACCGCGCCTCGGCACCACGCCAGGGGTTCAACTCGCCTGCTCGGCAAGGTCTCTCACCTCGCCTCAGGCTTTGCCGAACCACGCCCTCCACACATTGGACTAGACCAACTAATGGTGTCAACCCTTTCCCGTGGGTTACCGATTGGGAAAGTCGGCGCAGCTCACGCCGCCTCTCGCGGTTCGCTTTATGTTTCGGGGACGGACATAAGACGGGGTATGTTTCGAAAATTGACATAAGCGCGAGCGGTGAACCCCACCCGCCCCAGGACCCGTTGTCCCCGCGTGTTAGACCGGGCCCGCGGAGTCCGCCCGCCGTAGGTTGGGGGCGTGCCGCGCCCAGGAGCCGCCCGACTCGCCCCGCCCGACTGGCTGACCGAGAGCCTGCGGCCCCGGGCCGCCCCGATCCCCTGGGCGGCGGTGGCCCGCGCCTCGGTCGCGCTCGCCGCCCCGCTCGCGGTGGGCACCGCCACCGGCCGGCCCTCCTACGGCGCACTGGTGTCGATGGGCGCGCTGTCCGCGGTCATCGGGGACACCGCCGACGCCTACCGGATGCGGATCTTCAACATCGCCGTGCCGCAGCTGTTCGGCGCCCTCGGCGTGCTGCTCGGCACCCTGGTGTACGGCACCGGCTGGACGGCCGTCCTGGCGCTGACCGTCGTCGCACTGGTCTCCGGCATGATCTCCTCGATCGGCGCGGTCGCCTCCGTCTCCGGACTGCTCCTGCTGCTCAACGCGGTGGTCGGGGCGGGCCTGCCGCTGCCCTCCCCCTGGTGGCTGCCGCCCGGGCTGCTGCTGCTCGGCGGCCTGGTGGTGCTCGCCCTGACCCTGCTCGCCTGGCCGCTGCGCATCGGCGTCCCCGAACGCGCGGTGGTCGCCGGGACCTACCGCTCCGTCGCCGACCTGCTCGCGGCCGCCGGCACGCCCGGGTACGACGGCCGGCGCCACGAGCTCACCCAGTCGCTCAACCACTCCTACGACCTGCTGCTCGCCCGGCGGGCCCGCCGACACGGCCGCTCCCCCACCCTGGTGCGGCTGCTCGCCCAGCTCAACGCGGTGATCCCGGTGGTCGAGGGGGCCGCGGCGGCGCACCTGCGCCCGCCCGAGTACGGCCCGCTGCCCGCCGCCTACCCGGCCGCCGTCCGCGCCCTGGCCGACGCCGTCGAGCAGGGCCGCACCGGCCCCGCCCCCTCGCCCGACCTGCCCGTGCCCGCCGGGCCGTCCACCCGGGCGCTGGCCGAGGCGATCGGGCACGCCGCCACCGTCGTGCACGAGGCCGCGCCGGACCCGTACGCCGTCGACGACCGGCTCGGCCGGCCCGCCGGCCTGGAGGTCCGGGCCCGGCGGGCGACCCGGGCGCTGCTGCTGTCCGGCGCGTCCTGGCGGTACGGGCTGCGGCTGGCGCTGTGCATCGGCACCGCGCAGGTGCTGGTCTCGGTGATCGCGGTGCCGCGCTCGTACTGGGTGGCGCTGACCGTGACCTTCGTGATGAAGCCCGACTTCGGCTCGGTGTTCTCCCGCGCCGTGCTGCGCGCGCTCGGCACCGCGGCCGGACTGCTGATCGCCATTCCGGTGCTCGCCGAGGTGCCGCACGGCTGGTGGGACGTGCCGGTGATGGCGGCGTTGGCGACGCTGATCCCCGCGCTGTCCGCCAAGGGGTACGCCTTCCAGACCGCGGCGATCACCCCGGTGATCCTGCTGCTCTCCGACCTGCTCAACCACCAGGGCTTCCACCTGGTGCTCCCCCGGCTCTACGACTCGCTGATCGGCTGCGGCATCACCCTGCTGGCCGGCTACCTGCTGTGGCCGGAGTCCTGGCACACCCGGATCGGCGACCGCCTCGCCGAAGCCGTCCAGGACACCGCCTCGTACGTGTCGCTGGCGTTCACCACCGGGCCGGGAGGGGACGAGCCGGCCCGCGCCCGGTACCGGCGGCGGCTCTACCGGGACCTGTCGGCCGTCCGCAGCGAGTTCCAGCGGGCGCTCACCGAGCCGCCGCCGGTCGGGGCCCGGGCGGAGGCCTGGTGGCCGGTGGTGATCGCGGTCGAGCGGATCGTGGACGCCACCACCGCCACCCGGGTGCGGATCGAGCACGGCGCGCCCGTCCCGACGGCGGCCGAGGTCGGCGCCGTGACCAGGGAGCTGGCCGACCTCGCCGAGGCGCTGCGCACCGGCCGGCCGCTGCCGGAGGCGGGGCCGGACGCGCCGGCGCCGGACTGCGCGCTGGCCCGGCTGCACCACGAGGTGCACGCGGCCCGGTCGGTGGCCGCGCCGGCGTCGTGAGCGCTACCCCCCCGGCCGGTCCGGGCGCCCGGCCGGTCCTCGCCGCCGGTCAGTCCTCGATCCGCCGCCAGGGCCGATCCGCCTCCAGTGCGAAGGCCAGCTCCAGGAGTACCCGCTCCTGCCCGTGCGCCGCCGACAGGTGCACGCCGACCGGCAGCCCGCTGAGCGCCGAGCCCGCCGGCAGGGCGATGCCCGGGCCGCCGGTCACGTTGTTGACCGGGGTGAAGGCGACGTAGCGCAGCAGCCGGTCCATCAGCTCCTCGAAGTCGACGTTCGGGCTGAGGTGCCCGATCGGCGGGGCGGTGTGGGCGAGCACCGGGGAGAGGATCACGTCGTGGTTGCGGAAGACCCGCTTGTACACCCCCTCGGCCCGGCGCAGCCGCCGTAGCACGCCCGGGGTGTGCGGGAACTCCGCCTGGAACTGCCGGCGCAGCCCGGTGGTCAGGCCGTCCAGCCTGTCGGCGCGGAAGCTGGGGTCGATCAGCAGCCGGCCGGTGAAGGCGATCGCCCAGGCGATGTAGCCCCAGTAGGAGACGAAGTCCCGGGAGAACTCCTCACCGAAGGGCAGGGCGGTCGGCTCGACCCAGTGGCCCATCGCCTCGAGTCGCGCGGCGGTCTCCTCGACCACCCGGCGGGTCGCTTCGTCGGTCTTGGCGATCGGCGAGTCGACGACCAGGCCGATCCGCAACCGCTGCTCGCCGGGGCCCTCGACCAGGCCGAGCGGGGGCAGCTTGGGGTTGCGGCGGTGCCGCTCGGCGGCGGCGAAAAAGGCGGCGGTGTCGCGCACCGAGCGGGTCAGCACACCGTCGGTGACCAGGTCGATCGGCAGTTTGGCGCCCTGGGAGTTGGCGACCAGCCGGCCCCGGGTGGGTTTGAGTCCGACCAGGCCGCAACAGGCGGCCGGGATGCGGATCGAGCCGCCGCCGTCGTTGGCGTGCGCGATCGGCACCACGCCGGAGGCCACCAGGGCCGCCGCGCCGCCCGAGGAGGCGCCGGCCGAGTGCGAGGGCTTCCACGGGTTGCGCACCGGCTGGGCAGTGGCGAATTCGGTGGAGGCGTTGAGGCCGAACTCGGGCAGCCGGGTCTTGCCGAGGACGGCGAGGCCGGTGGAGAGGAACTGGTCGGTGAAGCGAGCGTTGCGGCGGGCCGGTTGGGCACGGAAGGCCTCGCTGCCCATCGAGGTCGGCAGCCCGCGCAGGTCGACGTTGTCCTTGAGGTAGGTCGGCACGCCCCAGAGCGGCCCGCCGATGCCTTCCCGGCTGATCTGCGGCTTGTCGTACGAGGCGTGGGCGACCGGTAGCAGCCTGCCGTCCACCCGTGCGGCACGGGCGACGGCCGCGCCGACCAGCTCCCGGGGGTTGACCGCGCCGGCCCGGACCAGGGCGGCCAGTGCCACCGCGTCGTACCGGCCGAGGGCGTCGTCGGCGAACGCGTGAACCTTCTCGTCGGTCATCCGAACTCCCCACTCCCTGCCGGACTTTCGGCCGTCCGGTCATCGCGTCGGCTCCGCACCGGCAGGTAGTACTGCCCAATTCTACTGACCGGTAGTCGCACAAGACATCGAGTGTATGCGTCCGTCAGCGATACCGGGCCCGCCGCCACGGTCAGCAGGTAAACGATCCGTCAAATCTTCAAGGGCGCACGAGCGTTCGGCATGCGCCCCCGTGTTCACCCCACCCGCCCGTCCACGATCGTTTCACGGGCTGCCGCCGGGAAAGATCCCGAACACGAACCGTTCCGGTCCTTCCCACCCGACCCAAGGTGACGCCCGTGCCGATCCACTTCTTCCCGACCACCCGGTTCACCGCCGCCACCGCCCCCGGCGGCCTCCCCCTGCTCGGCCACGCCCCCGCCTTCATCCGCCGCCCGTTCGACTTCGTGGCCGGCCTGCCCGCCCACGGCGACCTCGTCCGGCTGCGGCTCGGCCCGCTCGACGCGTACGTCGCCTGCCACCCCGAACTCGTCCGCCGGCTGCTCACCGAGGACCGTACGTACGACAAGGGCGGACTCGTCCTCGACAAGGCCCGCGAGGTCTTCGGCGACGGCCTCGCCACCTGCCCCGCCGCCGCCCACCGGCGCCAACGCCGCATGCTCCAGCCCGCGTTCCACCGCGACCGGCTGCCCGGCTACGCCGCGATGATGGCCGAGGAAATCGCCGGCACCACGGCCGCCTGGCGCGACGGCGAGGTGGTCGACGTCCCCGCCGCTATGTACCGCCTCACCACCGCCGTCACCGCCCGCTGCCTGTTCGCCGCCCACGAACGGGCCGGCTCGCTGCCGGTGCACGCGTGCATGGACGTCATCACCCGCGGCGTCGGCCGGCGCGTCATGATGCCGCTGCCCGGCGCCGACCGCATCCCCACCCCCGGCAACCGCCGCTTCCGGCGCGCCCGGCAGGACCTCAAGGAGATCACCCGCCGGCTGATCGCCGACTACCGCGCCGCCGGCACCGACCACCACGACCTGCTCTCCACCCTGCTCAGCGCCGTGGACGAGGACGGACAGGGCCTCACCGACGCCGAGATCCACGACCAGGTGGTCACCTTCCTGCTGGCCGGCACGGAGACCACCGCCGCCACCCTCTCCTGGGCGTGGACCCTGCTCGCCGCCAACCCGGCCGTCCGCGAGCGCCTGCACGCCGAACTCGACGCCGTCCTCGACGGCCGCCCCGCCCGCCACGAGGACCTGCCCGCCCTCCCGCTCACCGCCCGGATCGTCAGCGAGACCCTGCGGCTCTACCCGCCGGTCTGGATCCTCAGCCGCACCGTCACCGCCGACACCCGGCTCGGCGGCCACCACGTCCCGGCGGGCGCCACCGTCCTCTTCAGCCCGTACCTGCTGCACCGCCGGGCCGACGTCTTCACCTGCCCCGACCGCTTCGACCCCGACCGCTGGCTCACCACCGCCCGCCCCGCCCCCGGCACCTACGCCCCCTTCGGCCTCGGCGCCCGCCGCTGCATCGGCGACACCTTCGGCACCACCGAGGCCGTCCTCGCCATCGCCACCATCGCGGCCCGCTGGACCATCACTCCCACCCCCGGCCGTCCCATCCGCCCCACCCGCAGCTCCTCCCTGTCCCCGCGCCCCTTCACGGCGACCCTGACCCGCCGGTAGGAGCCCGGCTGGGCCCGATTGGAGCCGGGTGGGAGCTGGGGTGGGGCGAAGTGCGGGGGTGGCGGCTCCGGGACGGTACTGTCGCGCGGGGGCCGGCGGGGTTGTGCCGGTCGGACTATCGGCTCGACTGGGGCAGCATCAGAAACATGAACGCTCGATCACCGCGGGGGCTCCCGGCCCGGCTGCTCCGCGCCGTCCGGACGTATCCGCGCCGCTCGCCGCTGACACTCTGCTACGTCGGCCTGCTCGTCCTCGGACACATCTGGGTCGAGGACCGGCTCTCCGCGGACCGGGCGGACGCCCTCCGCGCCTACATCAGCACCAACCTCGACAACCTGCACGACCATCCGGTCACCGCACTGTTCGGCAGCGCGCTGCTCTTCGACGGCACGCTCACCGACATCGCCTCCACCGGCTTCGGCGGCACCCTGATCACCCTCGGCCTCGGCATCTGCTGCTGCCTCGCCTGGGCGGAGCGCCGCTTCGGCAGACTGCGCGCCGCCGCCGTCCTCCTCGGCGGCCACATCGGCGCCACCCTGATCACCGCAGCCGTCATCCTGGTCGCCCTGCGGCACGGCTGGTACCCGGAGAGCGTGCGCCAGGACTCGGACTACGGCATCAGCTACGGCGCCCAGACCTCCCTCGCGTTCGCCACCCTCGCCCTGCCCCGCTGGGCCCGCCTCCCCTGGGCCGCCTTCGTGGTCGCCTGGCCGCTCTCCGGCGACGGCGAATGGCCCGGCCCGCTACCGGACTTCACCACTGTCGGCCACCTGCTCTCGGCCGCCCTCGGCTTCGCCCTGGCCGGCACCGCGGCCGCCCTGGCCTCGCGCCGCCGCCGGGCCGATGCGCTTGCCACGGCGGACGCCCACCCGTGATCATCCACCGATGAGCAACCCGGGCGCCGCCCGGCCGCACTGACGCTGCACCTGCGCCACGCAGGCTCGCGACACCGCCGCCGCTGCCCCGTCAGCTCGACGGCCCCCGCCCGTCGGCGATCTCGGCGAGCAGCCGCTCGATCGTCTCCAACCGCCGCCGCAGGTCCTCCACGTCGCCGCGGGTGGCGCTCTGCTCGCTCGCCTTCAGGGTGACCAGCAGCTGCCCGTCCGGCTCCAGCCGGGCCTTGGCGACATCGGTCAGCTTGTCGCCGTTCTGGACCCGGATGGCGTGCTCCAGCTCGGACGGGCGCAGCGCCAGGTCGTGCAGCGCGCCGGGCACCAGCTTGCCGCCCTCGACGACGGTGGTGGGCGTGCCCTCCAGGATCCGGGCGGCCCTCGGGTCCCGGGCGAGCCAGCGGGTGACGACGGCGTTCACCGCGATCAGGGTGGCCGCCCCGATCGCGCCGCCGAACAGGCTGTTGTCGTCGCCGATGATGGCGTTCTGCACCACGTTGGAGAGCAGGAAGATGACCACCATGTCGAAGGTGTTCAGCTGCGCCAGCCCGCGCTTCCCGGCGATCCGGAACAGGACCAGGACCAGCGCGTAGACCGCGACCGTACGCAGGATCTTCTCGACGATCGGAATCTGGACGACCGCCAGGTCATGCCACATGGCCCCGCTCCTCCCACCAGCACTCGACGGAACGGGGCCGACGCTACGCCACGGGAGGCTACGAGCGCCGCTTCGGCTTGCCGCGCCGGGCCGCCGCCGCACCCCGGCCACCAGCCGACGGCTTCGGCTTCTGCCCGCCGGCCTTCGACGCTCCCGCCTTCTGCCCGCCGGCCTTCGACGCTCCCGCCTTGGCCCCGCCCGCCTTCTGCTGCGGCTTGCGCTGGCCCGCCGCCGCCTTCTTCGGCTGCTCCTCGGCCGGCGCCTGCCCGGCCCCGCGCCCGCGCGAGCTGTTGACCGTACGGCCGCGGACGATCCCGATGAACTCCTCCACCAGGTCGGTCGTCCGCTCCTGCGGCCAGGACAGCGCCACCTGCGACTGCGGCACCTCCGTCACCGGCCGGAAGGTGAGGTCCCGACGGTGGTGCAGCCGGGCGAGGGACTGCGGCACCAGGAGCACGCCGACGTTGGCCGCGACCAGCTCGATCGCGTCCGCCGTGGTGTCCGGGCGGGCGATGGCGGGTCGCCCGGGCAGGGTGTCGGTGGTGAGGCCCAGGGTGTCGTCGAGCGGGTGGAAGACCACCTCCTCGGCGAGGTCGTCGGGCGTGACCTCCTCGGCGGCGGCGAGCCAGTGGTCCTTGGGGAAGACCACGACGGTGGTCTCGGTGTACAGCGGGATCGCGCTGAGCACGTCCTTGTCGACCGGCAGCCGGACCAGCCCGGCGTCCGCGCCGCCCTCGCGCAGGGTCCGCTCGCCGTCGCCGACCGGGAGCGCGAGGAGGTCGAGCGGGACGTCCGGAAGCCGCTCCTCCCAGACCCGGACCCATTTGCCGGGGGTCACGCCCGGGACGTACACGAGCCGGAAGGAGGGGTTCACCTGCATGTCTGTCACAGGGCAAGGCTACCGACCGTGACCGGAGGAGGCCGCGCGCTCCCTTACCCTTGTCACCATGACATCGCTCAAGCAGAAGACCAGCCAGACCATGAAGCCGGCCACGGCGGCCAAGAAGCTGGGGATTTACCTCGCCGCGGCGCCGACCGACTTCCAGGAGGGCGTGGTCTCCCGCGAGGAGCTCAACGCGCTGCAGGCCGAGCCGCCGCAGTGGCTCCAGGACCTGCGCAAGGACGGCCCGCACCCGCGCCCGGTGGTCGCCGCCAAGCTCGGCATCTCGATCGCGGGCCTGGCCCGCGGCGGCGTGACCGAGGCGGTCACCACCGAGCAGATCGAGGCGATCAAGGCCGAGAACCCGCTCTGGCTGCAGCACGAGCGCGCCAACCAGGTCGACGCCCGCAAGGAAGCCGTGCGGATCAAGGAGAAGCAGGAGAAGGACGCCGCCGCCAAGGCCGCCAAGGAGGCGAAGGCCGCCCAGGCCCGCTGACCCCGCCCCGGCCCTCCCCGGCCCCTGACACTCCCCGGTTCCCTGCTGCTCCGGACCCCTGGTGCTCCGGAGTCCCTGGTGCTCCGGACTTCGGGCCCTTCCGGGCTCCGGCGGCGGCGATTGTCAGACCCCTGCGCAACGATGGTGCCGACGTCCGTTCCCACGGGCGTCGGCACAGTCGTACGCAGGGGTCAGCACGGGATCAGCACGGGGTCAGCAGACAGGGAGGCCGACAGGTGGCAGGGGCACTGGAGGGGCGGATCGCCCTGGTCGCGGGGGCGACGCGGGGCGCCGGGCGGGGTATCGCGGTCGAGCTCGGCGCGGCCGGCGCGACGGTGTACGTCACCGGCCGCAGCACCCGGGAGCACCGCTCGGAGTACGACCGTCCCGAGACGATCGAGGACACCGCCGACCTGGTCACCGCGGCGGGCGGCCGGGGCATCGCGGTGCCGACGGACCACCTGGTCCCGTCCCAGGTGGCCGCCCTGGCGGAGCGGATCGACGCCGAGCAGGGCCGGCTGGACGTCCTGGTCAACGACATCTGGGGCGCGGAGAAGCTGTTCGGCTGGAACATCCCGGTCTGGGAGCACGACCTGGACGACGGCCTGCGGCTGCTGCGCCTGGCGGTGGAGACGCACGCCGTCACCAGCCACCACCTCCTCCCGCTGCTGCTGAAGCACCCGGGCGGCCTGGTCGTGGAGATGACGGACGGCACCGCCGAGTACAACCGCGACACCTACCGCAACTCGTTCTTCTACGATCTGGCCAAGACCTCGGTGCTGCGGATGGCCTTCGCGCTCGGCCACGAACTGGGCCCGCGCGGCGCCACCGCGGTCGCGCTCACCCCGGGCTGGATGCGCTCCGAGATCATGCTGGAGAACTTCGGCGTCACCGAGGAGAACTGGCGCGACGCCGTGGCCCGGGAGCCGCACTTCGGCATCTCCGAGTCCCCGTACTTCGTCGGCCGGGCGGTCGCCGCCCTGGCCGCCGACGGCGAGGCCGCCCGCTGGAACGGCCGCTCGACGTCCAGTGGGCAGCTCGCCCGGGAGTACGGCTTCACCGACCGGGACGGCAGCCGACCGGACTGCTGGCGCTACCTGGTCGAGGTGATGGACGGGGGCAAGCCGGCCGCCCCGGAGGCCTACCGCTGACGTTCCGCGTGACTCCGGCCGCTCCGACCATCGCCGATCCGCGTCGGCCCTCGCAGGCCCTCGTCGGCCCTCGTCGGCGGCGTGATCGGCACCCGGTGGCGGCCGGAACTCCCTCCCTCCGCCGTGTGTTGACCGCGCCGCCGATCACTCCGAATAATCGGCGGGATCGGGGCGCCCCACAGGGAACCCGTGTCGCACCGACCGCGCCACACCAGGGGGATCCATGATCGAGCAGCCGCAACCCGCCGCACTGGCCGCACTGGCCGACGAGTACTTCGACGCCGAGAACACCCACAACCCGTTCGACGCGACCCTCGGCGGCGTCGAGGGCTACGCACACCTGCTGCCCGACCCCTCCCGCGCCGCCGATCAGCGGTACCGCGAGACCCTGCGGGGCTTCGGCACCCGGCACGCCGCGATCCCGCTCGACGGCCTGAACACCGAGGACCGGATCACCCACCGGCTCCTGGCCCGGCTGATCGACAACGGCATCGGCCGACTCACCCACGGGCTGCACGAGTTCAGCATCTCGGCAACCATCGTCGCCCCGCACAACGAGGTCTTCAGCTCGCTCGCGATGGTCCCCGTCGACCACGAGGGCCCCGACGCCTACCTGGAACGACTCGCCGGCCTGCCCGGCTACTTCGACGCCGCCCTGCGCCGTGCCCTGGACGCCGCCGCCGAGGGCCGCCACCCGCTGCGCAGCGGGGTCGATGCCGCCGTCGCCCAGCTGGACACCCACCTCGCGACCGCCCCGGACGAGGACTCGCTGCTGCGCCCGCTGCGGGGCCGCCCGGAGTACGAGCGCGCCCTGGCGATCGTGCGCGAGACCGTCCGCCCGGCGCTGGCCCGCTACCGGGCCGGGCTGGCCCAGCAGTTGGCACCGGAGGCCCGCCCCGACGACCGGGCCGGCGTCTGCCATGTGCCGGGCGGCACCGAGGGCTACGCCGACGCCGTCGCCCGCTTCACCCGGCCCGGGCTCACCCCGGAGGAGGTCCACCGGACCGGCCTGGACGCGGTCGCGGCGCTGCGCGAGGAGTTCGCCGAGCTCGGCGGCAAGGTGCTCGGCATCACCGACCCCGAGGGCGTGCTGACCGCGCTGCGCGAGGACCGCTCGCTGCGCTTCGGCAGCGCGGCCGAGATCATCGCCCTGGTGGACGCCGCTCTGGAGCGGGCCCGCCGCGCCTCGGCCGACTGGTTCCGCCCGTACCCGATCGCCGACTGCGTGACCAAGGAGATCGACCCGATCGAGGCGGAGACCGCGCCGCTGGCCTACTACCAGCCGCCGGGCCCCGGCGGGCTGCCCGGCACCCACTGGATCAACACCCTGCGCCCGGAGACCCGGTTCACCTACGAGTACGAGGCGATCGCCTTCCACGAGAGCGTGCCCGGCCACCACCTGCAGCTCGCCGTCGCACAGACCCTGCACCACCTGCCGCAGTTCCGGCAGAAGCCGAGCAGCCAGCTGACCGCCCACGTCGAGGGCTGGGGCCTGTACACCGAGCGGCTCGCGGACGAGATGGGGCTGTACAGCTCGGACCTCACCCGCTTCGGCATGCTCTCGATGGACGCGCTGCGGGCGGTGCGCCTGGTGGTGGACACCGGGATGCACCACTACGGCTGGTCCCGGGAGCGGGCAATGGCGTTCATGCGGGAGAACACCGCGACCCCCGAGGCCAACGTCCGCAACGAGATCGACCGCTACATCTCCTGGCCGGGCCAGGCCACCTCGTACCTGATCGGCCGTCGGGAGCTGGTCCGCCACCGTGAGCGGGCCCAGGCCGCGCTCGGCGCCCGGTTCGACGTCCGGGAGTTCCACCACCAGCTGATCGGGCACGGCAGCCTGCCGCTGGGGGTGCTGGACGATCTGGTCTCGGACTGGATCGCGGCGCAGTAGCGCACGGCCGTACGCCCTGTACCGCCTACACCGCCGCCTGTACGCCCTGTACGGCCGTGCGCCCGCGCGGCCGTACAGGGCGTACAGGGCGTACGGGTGCTGAAACGGTTCCGCACGCCCGGCAAAGGCTTCGCCCGCCCGGACGTGGCGTCACTCGTTCGGGCCTGTCGACACGGTAGTGTCCGCTGGCGCGGTCCCCGCCATCCGGGTGACCGCCGCTCACGCACACCCAGATGGAGGAACCCGTGCCGGCTCCCGCCCGCCGCGCCCTGGCCGTGGCCGCGGCCGTCCTGCTCGCCGCAGCCGCAGGCTGCTCGTCCGGCGGTGGCCACACCACCAAGGCGACCGCCGGCCACAGCTCCGCCCCGGGCGGGGACGCAGCCCAGCCCGCCCCGGCCGCGATCGTGACCGGCCCCGGCCCGAAGAGCTCCTACGAGGTCCAGCCGCAGCCCGCGCCGGGCAGCTGCCACTACCGCTACGCCGCGGACAAGCAGCCGCTGCCCGACCCGAGCTGCACCCCGGGCGCGATCAGCCCGGCGGTCAACCAGGACAGCCTCAAGGACACCATCTGCAAGCCGGGCGGCTACACCTCGACCATCCGCCCGCCGGCGAACCTCACCGGCAAGGAGAAGGCCGAGAACGCCAAGTCCTACGGCTACACCGGCCCGATGGGCGACGCCGAGTATGACCATCTGATCAGCCTCCAGCTCGGCGGCGATCCCAACGACGCGCGCAACCTCTGGATCCAGCCGCCCTCCCCCGGCCACGTCCCGGGCAAGGGTCCGAACAATCCCAAGGACTCGGTGGAGACCCACCTGCACACCGCGATCTGCAAGGGCCAGGTCACCCTCGCCGCCGCCCAGCAGGCGATCGCCACCGACTGGACCACGGCCGAGGTCAAGCTCGGCATCAGGTCCGGCGGCACGCCGACCGCCGAGGCCGACGCCGACGGGGACTGACGGATCGTTTCGGCAGCGGACCGTTCCGGCTGCAGACCGCTCCGGCAGCGGACCGTTTCGGCAGCAGACCGTTCCGGCAGCCGAGCATTCCGCCCGAGACGTGGGGCAGCTCAGCGCCCGGGCGACTCCACCGGCTCCCCGAGCGTCTCCACCAGCTCGGCGATGGTGTCGAACGGCCGGTACTCCGCGAGCTCCGCGCCCAGCGCGCGGGCCCGCTCGCGGAACCGGCCCTCGCCGAGCACCTGGTCGACCGCCCGGCCGACCTCCTCCGGCGCCGGACGGCCCGTCCGCAGGTCCAGCCCAGCGCCCGACCACTGCACCCGGGCCGCCACCTCCGGCTTGTCCTCGCCGGCTCCGGCCACCACCAGCGGCACCCCGTACCGCAGCGCGGTCTGCACCCCGCCGTAGCCGCCGTTGCTGACCAGCACGTCGGTGTGCGGCAGCAGCCGCTCGAACGGGACGTAGTCGACGGCGCGCACGTTCCCCGGCAGGCCGCCGCCGAACAGGTCGGCGAGCGCCCGAGGCCCGTCCGGACGGCCGGTGGCGGCCACCACCAGCACGTCCCGCTCCGCCAGGGCGGCGACGGTCGGCGCGACCAGCTCCCCGAGGTCGGCGTTGGCCAGGGTCCCCTGGGTCACCACGACGACCGGCCGCTCGCCCGTCACCTCGCCCCACCACGACGGCAGCGGCTGCTCACTGCCGACCAGGCCCGGCAGCGCGCCGATCAGCCGGTAGCCGGGCGGGGCGTCGCTGCGCGGGTACTCGAAGCCCGGCACGGTCAGCTGCAGGAAGTGGTCCGGCACGGTCACCATGGCCAGCCCGCGCGGCCCCTCCGGCAGCCGGACGCCCAGCTCCGCGTACACCTTCTCGGCGTACCGGCGCAGCGGCTCGCCGCGCCGGTACGCCTCCTCCCGCAGCGCCCGGTTGCGGGCCCGGCCCTCCTCCCCCGGCAGGGGCGGCAGCCCGGGCCCGAAGGGCGCGGTGTCCACGCTCGGCAGCATCGACGGGGTCACCCCGATGCCGATCAGCGCCGGACGCTCCGGCCGAGGACGGCTCAGCGCCAGCGGCAGCGCGCCCTGCAGGAAGGCGTCCGCGATCACGGCGTCCGCCGGGAACTCGGCCAGCAGTGCGAGCAGCGCCCGGTACTGGACGGGGATCGGGTCGAGGAACACGTGCTGCGCGTCGAAGGCGAGCCGCTCCGGACCGGGCGGCAGACTCGACCGCCCCGGGAAGCTCGCGTCGAGGTCGCGGTCGTCGAAGTCCGCCCCGGCCGGCAGCGCGACGAACCGCGCCCCCGCCCGCTCCGCCGCGCCGGCGAACCGCGAGCCGCCGAGGAACACCACCTGGTGGCCGCGGGCGACGAGGTCGGCGGAGACGGCCAGCAGCGGGCTGGTGTGGCCGTGGGCGGGCACGGCGGTGGTGATGATCCTGGACAGCGGAGGCTCCCGAGGTCGAACGCGGTTCGTGGTCGGACATCACGGTAGGCACGCCCGATTGACAATCGATGAACGCGTCAGCGCCCGAGGACCGCACCACCGTTGACGCCGATGACCTGCCCGGTGACGTACCCGGCGGCCGGGGAGACGAGGTAGGCGACCGCGTCCGCCACGTCGGCGGGGGTGCCGGCCCGGCCGACCAGGGTGTCGGCGACCTTCCGGGCGTGGAACTCCTCGCTCCACCCCGAACCGAAGATCTCGGTCTCCTCGATGTAACCGGGCGCGAGCACGTTGACCGTGATCCCGTCCGGCCCCAACTGCCGAGCCAGGCCGAAGGCCCAGCCGTGCAGGGCGGCCTTCGCGGCAGCGTAGGAGCCGGCCGAGTGCGGGCCCGCGCCGCCGCGCTGGGCCGCCGCCGAGCTGATCACGACCAGCCGCCCGCCGGGGCGGCGCAGCGCGCCCTGCAGGGCGGTGGTCAGCAGCACCGCGGTGAGCAGGTTGATGTCCAGGTCGTGCCGCCAGGAGCGGGCCAGGGCGGCCAGGCCGTCGTCCTCGGGCGGGGTGATGATGGCACCCGCGTTGTTCACCAGCGCGTCCACCGGGCCGAGTTCGGTGATCCGGGCAGCCGCCGCCTCGACCGCCTCCGGGTCGGTCAGGTCGACCGCCACCGGGACGATCCGGCCCGAACCCACCGTCCACTCGATCTCCTCCCGGGCCTGCTCCAGCACGTCCGCCCGGCGCCCGATGATCACCACCCGGTGCCCGTCCCCGGCCAGCCGGGCCGCGATCGCCCGGCCGATCCCGGTGCCGCCGCCGGACACCACCGCGAGCTGTTCCCCCGTCACTTCATCCCCCTCGCACCCCTGCGCATCGCTCGGCGCGGCTCGGCCCGGGCACTTCCGCCCCTTCGGTTCCGAACCGCTCCCCGGTACCGTAGCGAGGCACACGAGCGGGCGAGCACCGGACCGCCGTTGGCGCTGCGCGATGCTCGGCGTGCTCCTGGGCCACCTGGCGCGCTGCCGGCGATCCTGGCCATCACCTTCCTGATCCACCCGCCGGACATCACCATCCCCTGGTGAGCCGCCGGAGCCCGCTACGCCGTCAACCGATCTACCAGGCTGCGCAGTTCGGCCGCACGCCACACCCGGTCGCCGAACCCGGGCAGCGTCAGGTGCAACGGCTCGGTCCAGCGCGCGGGCACCGCCGCCGAGCCGTACCGCGCCCCGGCCAGGCCGCCGGTGACGGCCGCCACGGTGTCGGTGTCGCCGCCGAGGTCGATCGCGGCCCGGAGCGCGGGCTCGAACCCGTCGGTGGTGCGCAGCGCCCAGACCGCCGAGCCCAGGCAGGGCCAGACGGCGCCGTTGGCCTCGGTGGCGCGGTCGGGGTGCCAGTCGGGGGCGAGGACGGTGGCGTAGCGCTCGCGGCTGTCGGGGTCGGCGTGGGCCAGGGCCTCGGGGATTCCGTCGAGCGGGTCGGTACCGTCGAGGGCGAGGCGGACCAGCTCGTGGAAGATCGCCGTGCCCTCCCAGGCGGCCCGGTCCCCGTGGGTGAGGGCGGCGATCCGGCGGCCGGCGTCCATGGTGGCCCGCCGACCGGCGCGGCGAAGGCCACGGCGGAGGTCGAGGCGCGCATCAGGGCGCCGTTGCCGGCGGCGCGCAGGGTGGTGTTGAAGTGGACGGCGGCGGCGAGGTCCCAGGGGAGGTCGCTTGTGAGCACGGCCTCGGTCTGGATGCCGATGTCCTTGGGGTCGGCGGCGGCCCAGCGGCGGAACCGGTCGAAGAGGTCCGGGAGGTCCAACCCGCCCTGCTCGACCAGGGATTCGGCGACAAGGACGGCCATCTGGGTGTCGTCGGTGGCCTCGCCGCGCTCCCAGCCGCCGCCGGCGACCATCTCGCCGGGGGTACCGGCAGGAAAGCGGGCGGTGTAGGCCCCGGCCGGGCCGAACTCGTACGGGGCGCCGAGGGCGTCGCCCACCGCCGCGCCGAGGACGGCCCCGGCCGCGCGGTCACGCCAGGCCGGGCCCGAGTCCGTGCCGGTGCTGGTGCCCGTGTCCGGGGTCATCAGTCCCGGCCCGGGACGATCGGCAGGCTGCGCTTGTGCTCGGTGCGGCGGTAGTGGCCGAGGATGGTGGCAAAGGCCTCCTCGCTGACCGGGCGGCCCTCCAGGAAGTCGTCCAGGGCGTCGTAGGTGACGCCGAGGGCCTCCTCGTCGGGGCGGCCGGGGGCGAGGTTCTCCAGGTCGGCGGTCGGGGTCTTCTTGACCAGCTCGGCCGGCGCCCCCAGCGCCTCGGCGATCGACCTGACCTGACCCTTCGTCAGGCCGGACAGCGGCATCACGTCGGCCGCGCCGTCGCCGTACTTGGTGAAGAAGCCGACGGCCGCCTCCGCCGCGTGGTCGGTGCCGACGACCAGGCCCCCGTTGGCGCCCGCCGCCGCGTACTGGACCACCATGCGCTGGCGGGCCTTGACGTTGCCGCGGACGAAGTCCTCCTGAGCGGGGCTGGTGAAGGCCAGGCCGGCGGTCAGCAGGGCGGACAGGGCGGCGTCGGTCGCGGGCTTGACGTCGACGGTCAGCAGCTCGTCCGGCTCGATGAAGGCGACCGCCCGCCGGGCGTCGTCCTCGTCCGCCTGCACCCCGTAGGGCAGTCGCATCGCGCAGAAGGCCGCCTGGTGGCCGTCGGCGCGCAGCCGGTCGACGGCGAGCCGGCAGAGCCGCCCGGCGGTGGTGGAGTCCACGCCGCCGCTGATGCCGAGCACCAGGGTGCGGGCGCCCGCGGCCCGGACCTGCTCGGCCAGGAACGCCACCCGGCGCTCGGCCTCCCGCAGGGGGTCGGGGACGGGCGCGACCCCGAGGGCTTGGGCGATCTCCCGCTGAAGATCGGCGGTGAGGGGCTCGGTCATTCCGACTCCTTGGGGCAGGTGACGTGGTGGGGGCCCGTCATCGTCGTCACCGGCGAGTTCAGCGAGGTGGTGGCGGTGATGAACAGGCGATCGTTCTTCGGGCGTCGTGCTGCGGACCGGTGTTGTCTGACACAACGTGCCCGCGCAGAGCGTGGCTGTTCCGGTGTCACGGCCAGTTTCCCAGCCGTCGCGGGGCCGTGGGCCTGCGCCGAGGAGCGCGACACCGGACGTCGCACCGGCGCGTCGTCACTCCGTCTCGAACTGCACGAGGTGAGCAACCTCGCGCCCGTGCGCGTCAAGGCAGGGGTGGATGCCGCCGCCCTCGCCGTTGTCCAGCAGGGCGATGACGTTCTTCCGGGCCCCCTCGTCCGGCAGAACGCACCATCCGGTACGGAACGCGTCGGGAACGGCGCGGTCGGGCATCTGAAGGGCATCCGGCCAGGACAGTCGGCAGGCGTCCTCGAAAACCGGCAGAAGGCCGCGGTCCTGGCCGCTCGCTGCGCGACGGCGAATCTCCTGCCCGGCCAGCCTCATCAGACTGCCCACCGAGGCATCGTCACTGTCCTGCGACCCGGTCAGACAGACCACGCCGCAGTGCGTCAGCACGCCGACCCCGGAGAACTCGCCGAGTTCCACCGGCGGCGCCTCGCCGAACCACAGCAGGATTCCGAGCGCCACCGGCGCCGTTTGCGAGGAAGCGTCCATCACGGCATACACAGGGTGATCGCCGGGAGGAACCTCCAGGTCGTCCGCCTCGCCCGACGTGGGGTCGTAGACGCTCGCCACACCCGATGGGACCGCAAGTTCACCCAGGTAGTGGAAGCTCCAGGAATCACGCTGTCCGCTCCTCCGCGGCCCATCCGCGAGGTGGTCAAACAATGCCTTGGCGAAATCCATCCGAGTCTCCCTCTGTCTGTCAGCTCTGTCTGTCAGGGCATCGGGCAACGCCCCTGTCCTGGCAGCCTCTCAGCCGCCGCCGACAATAGGGGGTCCTCGGCCTGGGCAGGAAGCGGCGCGGGAGGCCTCGGCGCCGAGCCTGGTCTACCCGCGGGGCATGACTGATCGTTTCACACAGCCCTTCGAAGGCGTCACGGGCAGATGATCGGGCCGGCGAGTTCAAGGAGGCCGTGGTCGAGGAACGCCCACTCAGGCCTCCGCCGCCCCGGACCCGTCCCCCTTGGTCAGCGACACCGGGCTGTGCGACGGCCCCGGGCTGTCCGACGGCCCCGGGTGCGTCAGGATGCCGAGGACCAAGCCGCCGTCCACGGTCTCCTGCGCGACCAGCAGGCTCGCCAACTCGTCCAGGTGGTGCCGGTGTTCCGTCAGCAGGCCGACGGCCCGTCGCTCGGCCTGCCGCAGCAGGGCCGCGACCGCCTCGTCCACGGCACGCTGGGTCTGCTCGGAGTACGGGCGGCGAAGCAGGTCCTCGGGGCTGTCGCCGAGGTAGTGCGGGCTGCCACTGGAGTAGCCGACCGGGCCGATCTCCGGAGAGAGGCCGAACTCGCGGACCATCCGGGTGGCCACCGAGGTGGCGTTGGCCAGGTCGTTGGCGGCGCCCGTGGAGCCCTCACCGAAGACCACCAACTCTGCTGCCCGCCCGCCGAGTTGGACGGTAAGCAGGTCGGTCAGGTAGCCCTCGCTGTAGAGGTGCCGCTCGGCCTCGGGCAGCTGCTCGGTGGCGCCGAGCGAGACGCCGGCCGGGAGGATGGTCACCTTGGCGACCGGGTCGGCGTGCTCGCACAGCGCGGCCATCAGCGCGTGCCCGGACTCGTGCACGGCGACGGCGTGCCGTTCTTCGGGCAGCAGCGCGTTGGAGGACTCCCGACGGCCGAGCAGCACACGGTCCCGGGCGGTGTCGAGGTCGTCGGCGGTGAGGGTGGCGCGCCCGGCGCGGACGGCGTTGATGGCGGCCTCGTTGACCAGGTTGGCGAGGTCGGCGCCGGAGAAGCCGGGGGTACCGCGGGCGATCCGGTCCAGGTCGGCGTCCGGGGCGAGGGTCTTGCCCTGGGTGTGCACGGCGAGGATGGCCGCCCGCTCGGCCTGGTTGGGCAGCGGCACGGTGACCTGCCGGTCGAAGCGGCCGGGGCGCAGCAGGGCCGGGTCGAGGGCGTCGGGCCGGTTGGTGGCGGCGATGACGACGATGCCGGTGGTCTGGTCGAAGCCGTCCATCTCGGCGAGCAGCTGGTTCAGGGTCTGCTCGCGCTCGTCGTTGCCGCCGATCCGGGTGCCGCCCGCCCGGCGGGCGCCGACGGCGTCGATCTCGTCGATGAAGATGATCGACGGCGCGCGTTTGCGGGCCTCGTCGAAGAGGTCGCGGACCCGGGACGCGCCGACGCCGACGAACATCTCGACGAACCCGGAGCCGGTCACGGACAGGAACGGCACCTCGGCCTCCCCCGCGACGGCCCGGGCCAGCAGGGTCTTGCCGGTGCCCGGCGGACCCACCATGATCACCCCGCGCGGCCCCTTCGCCCCGGCGGCGGCGTAGCGCTCCGGGCTTCGCAGGTAGTCGACCACCTCGCTGACCTCCTGCTTCACCCCTTCGTACCCGGCGACGTCGGCGAACCCGGTGGCCGGCCGCTCGGCCTCGATGATCTTGGCCCGGGAGCGGCCGATCGCACTCAGTCCACCGCCCAGCGACCGGGCGGCCATCCGGCCCGACCAGAGGAAGAGCCCGCCGAACAGCAGCAGCGGCAGGAACAGCAGCAGCGTGGACCAGATCGAGCTGCCGCCGGCGCGGCTGCCGGTGACGGTCACGTGCTGGTCGCTGAGCGCCCGGCTGAGCTGGGAGGTGTCCAGGGCGGTGGGGATCTGGGTGGTGAAGTGGGTGCCGTTCTTGAGCGTGCCGCTCACCCCGCCGTTGTCACTGACGTCCACCGTCTGCACCTGGCCGGTGTCGACCCGGTTCAGGAAGTCGGTGTAGCCGTAGCGGGTGCCGGGCGTGCCGGGGTTGGAGAACAGCACGAGCAGGAGCAGTGTCACCAGGACGGCGACGGGGAGCAGCCAGCGGCGCCACGAGGGCGGCGGGGGCTTGGGCGGGCCTCCTGGGCCCGGGCGCCGGCCGGGGCCCTGGCCTGATCCTGGGCCCTGGCCCGGGCCTTGGCCTTGGCCTGGGCGCGGGGTCCAGCCGGAGCCCTGACCGGAGCCCTGACTGGGGCCCGGGCCTGGGTCCGGGCCCCAGCGCGGGCCTTGACCGGGGCCGCGCTTCGCCGCTTGCCCGGAGCCGGGCCCCGGCTCGGGGTGCGGCACCGAGTGCGGCTCGGGGTGCGGCTCCGAATGCGGCTCGGAGTGCGGTGGTGTCGCGGGGTGCCAAGCAGCGCGCAGCCGGATTCGTACGATCATCCGCACTCACCGCCTCTCGGGGGCAACCGAGCCTCCGTCTCCATGGTCGGTCGCTCCGCGCCCGGATGGGACCCCGAAGGCCCGCCGTCCTCACCCCGGTCCCGGCGCCCGCCCGCTCGGGGGCGCCGGGACCGCGGCCCCCGACGGGGTCAGGAGAAGTCGAGCGAGCCCGTCCGGGTGCGCTTGAGCTCGAAGAAGTTCGGGTAGCCGGACAGCAGCCGGACGCCCTCGAAGACCCGCACGGCGTCCTCCCCGCGCGGTATCGCGGACAGCACCGGGCCGAAGAAGGCGACGCCGTCCACGTGGATGGTCGGGGTGCCGACCTCCTCGCCGACCGGGTCCATGCCCTCGTGGTGGCTCTTGCGCAGCGCGATGTCGTACTCGGTGCTGTTCGCCGCGTCGGCCAGCTCCTCGGGCAGGCCGGCCGCGACCAGGGCCTCCCGGATGACGGCGTCATCGGCGGGCCGGTCCTGGTCGTGGAAGCGGGTGCCGAGCTCGGTGTACAGGTCTCTCAGCACGTGCTGGCCGTGCTTCTCGGCGGCCGCGATGCAGACCCGGACGGGGCCCCAGCCGGTGGTCATCAGCCGCTGGTAGCGCTCGGGCAGGTCGGTACGGCCCTCGTTGAGGACCGACAGGCTCATCACCCGGAAGGTGAGGTCGAGCTCGCGGTGGCGATCGACCTCCAGGATCCACCGGGAGGTGATCCAGGCGAACGGGCAGACGGGGTCGAAGTAGAAGTCGACCTTGGTGGCCTTCGTCGAGGTGTCGGTCGCGTTGGCAGTCACGGTGGCGGTCGCGTTGTCGGTCGCGTTGTCGGTCGCACTGTTCGTCATGGTGTTCGTCACGTCGACGAGCCTAACGGTCAAGTGGACCGCCCGACAGAGCCAATCTTCCCCGTTTCCATTGGGCCACTTCGGAACGCGACCCGCTCTCAGCTGCAGGTCGTCCCATCCGCCGGCACCGTGCCGTCCAACAGGTAGGCGTCCACGGTCTGCTTCAGGCAGGGGTTGCCGGTGTTGTAGCCGCCGTGCCCCTCTCCCTGCAGCGTGACGGTAACGCCGACGCCCGCACCGAGCTGCTGCGCCATCGCGTGTGCTCCCTCGACCGGGGTGGCCGGGTCGCCGGTGGTGCCGACCACCAGGATCGGCGCCGCGCCCGCGGCGGCGACCTCCGGGTGGTCACCCTTGCCCGGGACGGGCCAGCCGGTGCAGCCGGTCAGGCCCCAGGCAGTGTAGGCGCCGAACACCGGGGAGGCGGCCTGGAACTGCGGCAGTTGCTGCTGGACGTCCTGGTCGGAGTACCGCTGCCGCGCGTCCACGCAGCTGATCGCCCGGTTCGCGGCGTTCAGGTTGCTGTAGTGCCCCTGCGCGTCGCGCCCGTTCAGCCCGTCGGCGAGCTGGAGCAGCGTGGTGCCCGTGCCCTGCTCCATCGCCTCGGTGAGGCCGGCGGCCAGCACGGGCCAGGTCTCCTGGCTGTAGAGGGCACCGGCGATGCCGGTGACCGCCTGGGTCTCGGTGAGCTGCCGCCCGTCCTTCGTGGGCAGCGGCGACTGCTCCAGCTTCTGCACCAGGGCGGCGACCTTCGCGGTGCCCTCGTCGCCGCCGGCGCCGGTCGGGCAGGAGGTGCCGGCCTGTGTGGCGCAGGCCTTCATGAAGTCGTCGAGGGCGAGTTGGAAGCCCTGGGCCTGGCCGAGCGCGGACTGCTGCGGGTCCTTGGTCGGATCGACGACCGAGTCCAGCACGAGCCGTCCGACCTGCTGCGGGAACAGGTGCGCGTACACGCCACCGAGCTGGGTGCCGTAGCTGATGCCGAAGTAGGAGAGCTTCTGGTCGCCCAGCACCTGCCGCATGAGGTCCATGTCCCGGGCGGCGCTCTCGGTGTCCACGTACGGCAGCACCGCACCCGAGTTGTGCTCGCAGGCGGCGACGAACCGGGCGTTGGTGTCGTCCAGGGACTTCACGGCGGCCGGGTTGTCCGGGGTGCTGTCGACGGCGGCGGTGGCGTCCATCGCCTGGTCGTCCAGGCACTCCACCCCGGCGCTGGCACCGACCCCGCGCGGATCGAAACTCACCAGGTCGTAGCGGGTGTTGAGGGAGGTGTAGAGCGGGGCGAAAGCCGGCAGGGCGGCCACGCCGGAGGCGCCGGGGCCACCGAAGTTGAAGAGCAGCGAGCCGATCCGGTGCTGCTCGTCCTTGGCCTTGCTGCGGATCAGCGCGAGGTCGATCGTCGCGCCGTCCGGCTTGCCGTGGTCCAGCGGCGCCTTGAGGGTGGCGCACTGCCAGTCGGCGGCGGGCGCGGTGCCGCTGCCCTGGGCGGTGTTGGGCGCGGGGCAGGCATGCCAGTTCAGCTTCTGGGCGCCCACCCCGGTGGCGATCGCGGTGGTGCCGGAGGCCGAGGAGGTGCCGGTAGCCGGGGAGGTGCCGGAGGCCGGGGAGGTGGGCGCGGGCTCGGCGGCGGACGAACCGTCGCCCTGGCAGCCGGTGGCGGCGGTGAGCAGCAGCGCGGTCAGGCCGAGCGCTCCGGCGCCACGGACGACGGTGTACATGGGGCGGGTCCACCTCTCGGGTCGGCCGGTCACCCCGGCGTGCGGCGGGCGCGTGGCGGGGACGGCGTACGCCCGGCGCGCGGCCCGGTCGACGCACCACAGACCCTAGGCGCCGAGACCCCCCGCTGCCTGCCGGAAACCTCCGGACGGGCGGCGCGTGCCGCCCGCCCTGCCACCGGCCACCCGGGTGAGGGTTCAACCGGCCCGCCCGGTGGCACCCTTACCGCCGTCCGCCCGCACCGGGCGCCGAAACCGTGCCACGGAGGGCGAGTTGATCAACGACACCACCGCACGCGACGAGAGCGGCCACGCCGGCTACGACAGCGTGGACGCCGACGGGCCGGAGGGCCGGCGGGGCGAGCGGCCCGATTCCCGCACCGGAGACTGGGGCGTGATCGACGCCGTCCACCGCCACCTCCCCGAACACCGGGCAGGCATCGGGCAACCGCTGCTGCCGCTCCAGCTGATCAAGATCCAGCGGGCGGGCGGACCGGGCGTTCGGCGAGCAGTTCGCCGCTGTCCGGGTCGTAGAGTTCGACGGTGCAGCGGTGGCCGATCCGGCCGAAGGTCTCGATCAACTCGGTGACCCCGCCGATCGCGATCTCGCCCGTGAAGACCACCGGGTCCAGCGGGAGCACCGACAACCGGGCGTACGTGTGCTCGGCCTCGAACTCCGTCCAGGACTGCTTGCGCACCCGCCAGCCCCACCCGAAGAGGATCTCCGCCACCTGCTGGGCATCACACGCGGTCGGCACCGAACCACTGATCTCGACAACGGGCTCCCGGCCGCCGAACACCGGTCCGACGCCCCAGCCCGACGAGAATTCCATGGCCGCAGCTTAGGGCCGGAGGCGCACCGCCGGAACATCCGGTTGCCGGTCGCCCCGCGCCCGCGACATGAGCCGCGCTCATGAGGTGGCCGGCGCTCGTCGCATGAGCGGAACTCATCGCATGAGCCGCACTCACCGCATGAGCGGAACTCATCGCATGCGCGGAACTCATCGCAGACGACTTCTCCCTGACCCACGTCATCGCCGACCCTTCCTCGGCCCGCCCCCGCCATGTGTCAAAGGCCCATGGCCCGGGGCGACATGTCGACCCGCACACCGCGGCTCACCCTGCAGTGGTCGGCTCGGTCGTGATCGCGCGCGCCCAGGTCGCCGCCGTCTCGGCCGCGTGGGCGGCGGCCCGGGCCGGAGTGATGCCGGTGCAGAAGACGTGCCCGGCCGCCGTCAGGCTGCTCAGCGGGCCGTCGACCACCGTGCCGGGCCGGACCAGGGCGATCGCGTCCGTCACGTGGGGCAGGGCGCGGATCTCCTCCGCGTCGAGCATGCCGGTGATCCGTCTCCCCGGTGCGGCCGGGACCGCCGCCCAGGCCACCGGGCGGCCGGTGCGCCAGGGGATCGACGGCGGTCGGCCCTGGGCCAGGTCGGCCAGGAGGGCGGCGACGTCGATGCCGTGCTGCAGGCGCAGCAGGTGGGGGATCATGTTGCCGCCCGGGCGCAGGCCGATCTCGCCGAGGTACCAGGCTCCGGTGGTGTCCCGCAGGACCTCCACGTGCGCGAACCCGGTGACGAGGCCCAGGGCGTCGGCGGCGGCCCGCGCCAACTCCCGGACGCGCGCGGCCTCCTCGCCGTCGGAGTCGTCCATCAGCACCGAGCCGATCGCGGGTGCCGCGCCGTCGCCGTCACCGGTTCCCAGCAGCGGGGCCGGGTACCGGCCGGGCAGGCAGTACAGTTCGCGGCTCTCGTGCCGGAGCAGCTCGCAGTGGTACTCGGCCGCGACCGGGACGGCCCGTTCGACCAGGATCCCGCCGGGGGCCCGGTCCAGCCCCCGGCCGACGGCGGAGGCCGCGAAGCCCGCCGGGAGCCCGGCGAGCGGTCCGAAGGCCCGGCGGGCGTGGAGTTCGGCGAGGTGCTCGCGGCTGCGTACGAGGTGGGTGTGCAGGGTGGCGAAGCCGTACCGGTGTTTGGCCACGACGGGCCAGCCGAGTGCGTCACCGGCCGCGGCGATGTCCTCCGGGGTGCCCGCCCGCAGGTTGTCCGCCACCGGGACGCCGGCCGCTGCGAGTGCCCGCTTCATGACCGCCTTGTCGGTCGCCGCTACCGCCGAGGCGAGCGACTGCCCGGGAAGGCCCAGGAACGCCCTGAGGACGGCGGCCGCGCGGAGGCAGCACTCGTCCCCGGTGGACACCGACGCGATTCCTTGTGGTTCCAATTCCCGCGCGAGCAGGGCCAGTCGGGTGTAGTCGTCCCAGTCCTCGACGGCGCACAGCCCGTACCGGGCGGAGTCGGAGCGGTTCGCCAGCTCGGCGGCCGGAATGACGGCCAGCACCCGCTGGCCCCGGTCCACGAGCGCGTTCTCCAGGGAGGGATCGATGGTGGACAACACCACGTGCATGGCGGATTCCTTCTGCGCGGAGCCTCCTCACAGTTCAGCAGAGAGGTAACTGACCCTGCCAATCGGCAGGGTCTCACCGAGAATTCCGGCCCGGGAACCTCCCGATCGGCACATGTGCGAAGACGGGCAGGGCGCAAGGATGACAGTCATCGGAGCCCCGCCGTGGGGCCCGGGAAGGAGCCCGGCCATGACGGTGATGTCCATCCTGTTCGCGGTAATCACAGTAATCACAGTGATCGCGGTGCTCGCGGTGCTCGCGCTGTCCGCCGGGTTCACCGCCCCCGTCGCCGCGAGCGCCCGCGCCTCACCACGGCTCCATCCCCGGTGTGCCCCGGACGGCGTACGCCCGCAGGCGCAGCCCGTCGAAGGCGGCCCGGGGCAGGCTCAACCCGAAGCCCCGCTCGACGGCGCCGAGGGTGCGGCGGCGGGCGGCCTCGGCGCCGGCGCGGGCGCCGCCTGCCCCGTCGACACCGGCGGGGGTGACACCGTCCGCTTCCAGGACCCTCGCGGCGACCAGGTCCGGCACCAGCAGGTCGGGCTCCTGGCCCCAGCGCCAGCGTTCCTCGCCGAGGCCGAAGCCGCACAGCACGGCGCCGTCCCGGGCGTAGTCGAGCAGTGCCGGCGGCTGCTCCGGCATCGGGCGGAAGTGGACGACCTCGACACCGTCGCGCGCTATCTCGGTGAGCAGTTCGCCGCCGGTGGAGTCGCCGTACTCGATCGCGAACGACCAGCCGCCGCACTCGCCGACCCGGATCACACCGTCGCTGTCGTCGCCGGGGCGGTAGACGTCGATGTCCAGGGCCCGGATCTCGGTGCCGCTGATCGGCGCGGTCCCGGCAGTAGGGTCGGCGCCCATCCGGCGGGCGAGTTCCTCCGGCGGGATCCCCCGGGCGAACACCACACCGCCGACCTCACCGTCCGCGTCGGGCCTTCCTGTTCCGGGCAGGCCGGTGCCCGGCCGACCGAATTCCGCGAGCCACTGGATGCCGTCGCCGTCCTTCCCGGCTCCCTCGCGCGTTCCGTCGGTCATACCGCCCTCCCCTCGCGCCGGCCTGCGGTGGCCGGGCGCGCCGGTGGGCACCCTAACCGACGCCGCCGACGGCCGGAGCCCGGTCGTCGGATCGGTGCCGGAACCGGCCCTGTCCGGGCTGTCACGCGCCCCCGACCGAACGAACGAAGGCCGAACGAAAGCCGGACGGACACCACACGGAGGCCGGACGGACACCGAATGGAGGCCGGACGGAGGCCGGACGGACACCGGCCGGAGGATGGTCCGGAGCGGAACTCGCCCGGCTCAGGCGGCCGCTCCCCCGCCTCGTCGGCGCCGACTGGTTCACCCGCCGACGGGTCCACCCGCCGACCGGTTCCGCCGGAGTTTCACTCGGATCCGTGGGGCCGTTCCTGGCCGGCCACGGCCTCGAACAGCAGTTTCGCGGCCACCGTCGCCCCGTCGGTGCGGATGGTGCCGGCCACGGTCTCCGCGTGTGCGCGGGTCTCGGGCGCCAGGGCCGTGGCGAGCACGGCGGACAGGGAGTCGACGGTCGGCGCGGGGTCGAGGTGGGCCGCGCCGATGCCCAACTCGGCCACGCGGGTTGCCCAGTACGGCTGGTCCGCGATCCGGGGGACGACCACCTGGGGCGCGCCGGCCCGGGCCGCCGCCGTGGTGGTGCCCGCCCCACCGTGGTGGACGACGGCGGCCACGCGGCGGAACAGCGCCTGCTGGTTGACCTCGCCGACGACCAGGCAGTCGTCCCGGTCGTCGACCGGGGCCAGCCCTGCCCAGCCGCGGGCGAGGACCACCCGACGGCCGTGGGTGCGGGCCGCTTCGATCGCGACCCGAGCGATGCCTTCCGGGGCGTGCGCGGCCATGCTGCCGAAGCCCACGTACACGGGTGGTTCACCGGCTGCCAGGAAGGTCTCCAGGTCGGCCGGCAGCGGACGGTCGTCGGGCAGGATCCACGCGCCGGTCTGCACCGGGTCGAGCTCCGTCATGCCCTGCGACGGGCAGAGCCCGGGGTCCGCCGCCAGCCACGGCCGGTCGGTGACGACGTGGTCGCGGACGTTGTCGACCGGTGGAAGGCCGAGCGACGCACGGTGGCGGTTGAGGGCCCCGCCGTACAGCGCGTTCACCCGCTGGGCGTCCTGTTCCCACAGCACCCGGTGGTCGGTCTCGTCCTGCGGGGAGGGTGTGCCCGGCCGTGCCCCTGGCCGGAAGTGCCGCGACGGCAGTCCGAGGGTGTGGAAGCACGCGAGCACGTAGCGAATGCCGAGGTACTCGGCCACGTCCCGCGCACCGGCCGGCATCAGGCCGGTCGCCAGGAGCACGTCGCATCCCTCGGCCGTCGCGGTGAGTGTGTCGAACCGCGCGGCGACCAGCTCGGGGGCGAGCCGGAAGGCGTCCTGCGCCGTCGGCGGCTTCGGACCGGCGACCACCGAGCGCACCGTCGGGCCGAGTGGCACCAGCGGCATTCCGATCCGTGCCAGCAGGTCCACGAACTCCTCGTCCGGCGGCGCGCACACCCGCACGTCCGCACCGAGCCCCTGCAGCGCCGCCGCCAGGGCCGCCAGCGGTTCGACATCTCCGCGCGATCCCCATGTCGTCAACAACACGCGCATTTCACGACTCCCGTTTTCGCAGGTCATGGCCTTTCGACCATCGATTCTGCGGGGTGACCGGGGCCTTGCCGCAAGCCCCCGCGTGCGCTATAGCTTGGTAGTGGCAGGGAGTGCGATCTCCCTGCCGTTTCCTTTTCGGCCGGCCCCGCCCCTCGTCACACGCGACGGCGCATCAGCAGGGCGTACGCGGCAGCCGCCACCACCATGCCCACCGGCAGGGCCAGGTCGACGCCGGTCAGGGCGGCCACCGGGCCGGTGTAGAGGGTGTCGACGCAGAGGGCCGCGCTCGCCACGCCGCCGGCGAGGGCGAGGGCGCCGGCGGGGTTGAAGCCCGCCCGGTACCAGAAGCGGCTGCCGGGCGTCTCGTCGCCCAGGGCGTGGCCGTCGTAGCGGTTGCGGCGCAGCAGGATGTCGGCGGCGTAGATCGCGGTGCTGGGACCGAGCAGGACGACGGTCAGTTGGAGGACGTTGCTGACGGTGTCGAGGAAGTTGGAGACCAGCAGCGCGTAGAGGGTCAGCGCGACCGCGACCGCGCCGTCCACCAGCACGCTGAGGGTGCGGCGGATGCGGATGCCGACGGCTTGGAGGGCGAGGCCGGCGCTGTAGGCGGTGAGGGCGTTGACCGCGATGGTGCCGACGACCAGGGCGAGCAGGAAGACCGGGTTGAACCAGCCGGGCAGGATCTTCTGCAGGGCGGCCTGCGGGTCGGTCATGTCGACGGCGGTGGCGCCGAGCACCCCGAGCCCGCCGACCGCGACGCTGGGCAGGAAGCCGCCGAGGGCCGTCCAGCCGAGGACGGCGCGCGGGCACCCGGGGGTTACCCCCCGGCTCGACTCGGCGGAATCCCTCAGCGCGCCAACGCTCCTCGATGATCGACGATTCGTCTACCGGCGTTCGCCGGCGAACGACTCCACCGATCTCGAGGAGCAGCCGAGAATGACCGCACGCGGCACGCACATCGGCCGACGGTCCCTGTTGGCCGCCACGGCAGCCATGGCGACCACCGCCCTGTTCGCCCCGGCCACCGTGGCGGCTGCGGACCAGCCGCCGGACCGGTCGGCGGACCGGGCGGCGGACGCAGCGCAGCGTCAATCCTCTGCCGTGGTGAGGGAGTTGGACGCCATCGCCCACCCGCTGCGAAGCACCGAGGCCGGCGGCCGGGACACCGACCTGCGGGCGCTGGGCGCCGTGATCGGCGACGCCACGGTGGTGGGGCTCGGCGAGGCCACGCACGGCACCCACGAGTTCTTCACCATGAAGCAGCGCGTCCTGCGCTACCTCGTCGAGGAGAAGGGCTTCACCGCCTTCGCGTTGGAGACCAGCTGGTCCTCGGGCCTGCGCGTCGACGACTACGTCCAGGGCCGCACCGGCGGCGACGCCCGGCGACTCGTCCAGGAGACGATGGGCGGATCCCCGTGGGATCGGCAGGAGTTCGCCGACCTGATCGACTGGATGCGCTCCCACAACCGCGAACACCCCGGGCGCCCGGTCCACTTCGTCGGCGACGACCTGGACTTCCCCTCGATCGGCGACCAGCTCTTCGACCGGGTGACCGGCTACGTCCGGGACGCGGCGCCCGAGTCGCTGCCCCGCCTGGAGCAGCTGTACGCCGGCCTGCGCCCGTTCGACGACGCCGTCACGTACCTGACCACGACGCCGCTCGCCGAGCGGCGGACCAATGCCGCAGTGGCGCAGCGGACGCTGGAGCTGGTCACCGCGGCCGAGGGCGGGGGCGGCGAGGCGTACGAGTGGGCGCTGCAGAACGCCCGCAGCATCGCTCAGACCTTCGCCTTCACCGCCGTGGACCTCGACGACCCGGCCGACCTGGCCGAGAAGGAGCACTTCCGCGACCGGGCCATGACCGACAACGCCCTGTGGTGGCAGCGCCGCACCGGCAGCAGGATGCTGCTCTCGGCGCACAACGGCCACGTCGGGTACCGGTCCAGCGACCCCGTGCTGTACCCCAGGACCCAGGGCTCCTACCTGCGCGACGCCCTGGGAGCGGGCTACCTCTCCATCGGCTTCACCTTCGACCGCGGCTCCTTCCTCACCAAGGACGCGCCCTTCGCGCCCGCGTGGAAGAAGGTGACCGTTCCGCCGGCCACCGCCGACATGAACGAGTACACCCTCGACCGGGTGCGCCACCGCGACTACTACGTCGACCTGCGCTCCGCCCCGCCGGCCACCCGCGCCTGGCTGGGCACCGCCCGTCCGACCTATGACGCCGGTACGGAGTTCCGCGACGACCCGCTCCCCCGCCTCGCGATCGGCCCGACCTACGACGCGCTGATCCACCTCCACGCGACCACGGAGGCCCGCCCGACCACGGAGGCCCGCAGCCTCTGAGCTCCGGGAATCGCGGGAATCAGGGGCTCGGGGCCGTCCTTGAGCCCGCAGGCCGAGCAGACCTGGGACGAGAACCTACCCGCAGGCGCTGACAACGCCCCACACCCCGGGCGCGGCAGGACAGTCGTCACGGCCTTGCACGTCGACTCGGTCCTCGTGACCAGGTACCGGCGAGGAGTGTTCAGCTTGAAGTGGCGTGTCCTCCCGGCACCTTCGACAAGCAGTACATCGAACAGCAGCAGCGACCCACGTAACGCTCCACACCGACGGACCGTACGGGCCGTCCCGGCCCTGGAGGGCCGGGCCCGCGCCCACGCTCACCTGTCAGAGGCCACTGCTAGCGTACCCCTCCGTCAGCACAAGATCGCGGACGAATGACCGCACCACCGACGAGGAGACAGCAGCACATGGTGGAAGTGACGCGCCACACGGTGGTCCACCAGCGGATCCGGGACGCTCTGGGGGACGTCCGTGGCCGGGTCCTCGGCCACTGGTACGACATCGAGGACGAACTGACCATCAAGTCCGTCCGCGCGATGGGCGACGAGCTGCTCGACCACCTCGGCGCCCTCACCCTGGAGGATCCGGCGCTGGCCGGCGCCGACGCCCGCGCGGCCCTGCGGACGGCGGCCGAGTGCGCCCTCGGCGTGCTCCAGCTCGGCTGCTTCCCCCGGGGCGACTTCCAGGTCCCCTTCCCGTACATCGGGGAGACGCTGGACAGCGACGACATCAGCTTCGGTGCCACCGTGGACTTCGCGCCCAAGGCGGGCACCTGGGTGGAAGCCTTCGCGATGTGCGTGATCAGCGGCCTGATCCGGGACGAGGACCGGATGTTCGGGCCGCTGCTGACGGAGGACTACGCGCCCTCGATCCACGACCGGCTGCCGTTCTCGGACCGCACCTCCGTCTCCGACCCGGCGAGCCTCGCCGAGATGGACGCGCTCTGCGCCTACCTCGGTGTCGTGGAGACGCGACACTCGCAGCGGGTCGCCCCCGCCCCGCTGCGCAAGCCGGACACCGCGGAGCGCGCGGCGGCCGCCCGGGCCCTGGAGGCCGCGGGCGAGTCCTGGGCGACCGGGTTGAGCCCCGACCAGCAGCTGCTGCGGGTCCTGCTGGACGACGACCGGTCGGCCTTCGAGGAGGCGCTCACCGCCCGCCTCGCCCAACACCGCAACAGCACGCCCGCGACGGCCTGGCCCCGCACCCTGCTCCCGGTCGTCCCGATCGCCCTCGCCGCGCTCGCCGTCCAGGTCCACGGATGGGAGCTCGGCATAACCTCCGGCTACCTCCCGGCCACGCTGATCAACGCGGGCTGAACCAGCCCCCCGGCGGGCACGGTGCCGGACAGGGTGGTCATGGGGGTGCTCGCTCTCCTCCGCTCGGGGCCCGATCGGGGCTCGGTCGGGGCTCGGTCGGCGCATCGTCGGCGCATCAGGACGTGGACGGCGTTGCCCGACAGGCAAAACATCCCACCTTTACCTCAACAGTCTGTTTATCATCTCCGGGTCCCTGCCCCCATCCGGAGCACTCACACATGTCCATGCCACCGCCCGTCGCCACGCCCAGACCGCACCCGCTGCACGCCCTGCGGGCCACCGTCTTCGCCATCGGCGCCCTGCTCCTGCTCGTCGCGGTCGGCGTCCTGCTCCACCAACCGCTACTGATCCCCCCGTTGGCGGCCAGCGCGGCGCTGGTGCACGGCGCGCCCGGCCTGCCGATCTCGCAGCCGCGCAACCTGGTCGGCGGTCAGCTGATGTCGGCTCTGATCGGCTTCGCCACCCTCGCCGTCACCGGCAGCACCGCCTGGGGCGCGGCCATCGCCGCCGGACTCTCGCTGGGCGCGATGATGCTCACCCACCTCTCGCACTCTCCGGCGGTTGCCACCGCCGTGATCGTGGTCCTCCAGGCGCCGCATCCCGTGCCGTTCCTTCCGCTGCTCGCGCTGGCCGCCGGGCTCCTGGTCCTCATCGGCCTGCTGCCCGGCCGGATCGGCGGGCACCCGGTCCGGTACCCGCTGTCCTGGTGACCGCGTACGAACCCGCGGCGCCGCACGGGCGCCCGGGTGGCCGGGTGGCCGGGTGGCCGACTGAGGGCCGACGGCTCGCGCCGGCCCCCGCTGGTCCGACCGACCTAATCCCCCTGCTCGGCCAGCGACTTGAGGCCTTCGATGGTGGCCGTCATGCCCTTGCGCAGTTCGCCGAGTCGGAACTCGACGATCTTCTCCTCGGCCTCCGGCTTGGCCTCGATGTAGGAGCTGAGGCCGCTGCGGCCCGGGCCGATCTCCACCGACTGGCGCAGCCGGGTGCCGCCGTTCTCGGGGGTGAGGTCGAAACGCCACCGCGCCAGCGAGCCGGTCACCTCGGACACCGGCTCGCCGTAGCGACCGTCCGCGTCCATCACGGCCCAGGCGAAGGTGCGGGCGTCGGCCGGGTCCGTCGCGTCCGCGGTCGCGACCGGGTCGGTCAGCTCGATCACCTCGGAGACCGTCCGCCAGTCGGGCATGTTCGCGCGGTGGTTGTGGCCCTCGAAGCGGGCGCCCGGCGCGGGGCGGTCCGCGCCGTCCAGCCAGGCGACGCGGTGGAGCTCCGGGCTGAGCCGGGTGGGCAGGGCAATGTCGGTCACCAGCTCCCACACCCGTTCGACCGGTGCCTCGACGAACACCTCACAGTGCGCACCCGGACCGTCGGCGTACCGCATGACCGTTCCCCCTTCTGTTGCACGTCACGTGTCTTGTTGCATCAATGTGCATCCATGCGGGTCGACACCCGCCCGCGCCCCCGCCTCTTGCGTCCGGAACGCCGCGAAGGCAGCGGGCGGGTTGCCGCCCTGGGCCCGGAAACGATGATCGACCCGCCGAACACCCAAGTCAATCCACCGGTTTGCTGGGACGCCTCCAAGCGATACCTTGGATCTCCGTGACCATTGACGACCTCCGCGTCTTCGCCGCGGTCTGCCGGGCCGGCTCGCTCAGCGCCGTCGCCCGTGACCTCCACTGCACCCAGTCCGCGGTCAGCCAGCACGTGAAGCGCCTCGAACGCGAGCTCGGCCTCTCCCTGATCGAGCGGCACCCGCGCGGGGTGGTGCCCACCAAGGCGGGCCGCCTGCTCCAGGCCGCCGTCGCCACCGGCCTCGGCGGCATCGACCACGCGCTGCACCGGATCGCCGAACTCGCGCGCGGCGAAGGAGGATCCGTCCGGATCACCACCGGCGCCACCAGTATCCGGCACTTCATGTCCGCGGCCGTGGTGGCCTTCCGCCGGCGCTTCCCGCACGTCAGCCTGGAGTTCCAGACCGAGGTCTCCAGCCGCAGCTGTCTGGAGGCGCTCACCGCCGGTCGGGTCGACCTCGCCTGGATCACCCTCGGCACGCAGGCCCGCGGCATCGACCAGCGGCCGGTCGTCGACCTGCCGTGGGTCCTGGCCGTCGCGGCGGGCGACCCGCTCTCCGCCAGGGCCCGCATCGAACCCGCCGACCTGCAGGACGCCCGGCTGATCGGGCTGCCGCAGAACTCCGTCGCCCGCTCCCAACTCGACTCCTGGCTGGGGAAGTCGGGCATCCGGCCGGTCTTCGACACCAGCGTCGCGGACTGGGACACCGCGATCCTGCTCGCCGAGCTCGGCCTCGGCCACGCCGTCGTCCCCGCGCTCCCCCAGTGGCAGGGCCCCGGCCACCCCGGCCTGCGGCTGCTCCCGCTCCCCGATCTCCCGGCCCTCACCGCCGGCTGGGCCATCCGCGACTGGGACAACCTCTGCCCCCTCGCCCGCGCCTTCGCCGACACCGTCGCCGCCCACTGCGGAGACGACGCCGCCCTCCCGGCGGCGCACCCGGGAGCCCGCTGACCTCCTGGGCCCCCACGACCGGTCCGTTCGCCCGGCGCACGGACCGGCGTGCTGATGCAGGACCGTGACGCCGTCCGAAACACGGGGGTCGGCTCGGGCAGCGTCACCGGTCCCGCCGGCCGTGGCTCCCTCAGCGGGAGGCGGACGTGCGGTCCAGGAAGCGCCGCACCCCGTCCCGTACGCCCTCGGTCGTTACGGTCGCCGCGAAGGCCGCTGCCTCGGCCGCGAGTCCCTCGTCGATCGGGAGGTTGACGCCCCGGGTCACGGCCCGCAGGCAGGCGGCCACCGCCGTGGGGGCGTGCCGGGTGATGCGGTCGGCCAAGTCCCGTGCGGTGTGCAGCAGCTCACCTGCCGGAACGACCGCATTGACCAGGCCGATCCCGGCGGCGCGGGCGGCCGGGACCGGGTCGCCGGTGAGGATCATCTCCAGGCCGCGCTTGCGGCCGACGTGGCGCGGCAGCCGCTGAGAGCCGCCGAAGGGCGGCGGGAAGCCGAGCGAGATCTCCGGCTTGGCGAAGGTCGCGTGCTCGGCGGCGACGGCGAGTGGCGCGGCCTCGGTGATCTCGCAACCACCGCCGTACGCAAGTCCGTTGACGGCCACGATGACGGGCTTGGGGAACTCCTCGATCCGCCGGGTGAGGGTGTGGCCGCGCCGGACGAACTCGCGCAGCGCCCGTTCGGGCCCACCGGCGATGCTGGCGGCCAGGGACGGGATGTCGGCGCCCGCGCTGAAGGCCCGCTGCCCGGCGCCGGTGAGGATGACGGCGCGGACGGTCTCGTCGGCGTCGATGCGGTCGAGCTCGGCGAGCAGTGCGTCGATCGTCGGGTAGTCGAGGGCGTTGAGCTTCCTCTCCCGGTCGATGGTGAGGGTGACGACGTGCTGGTCCCGCTCGCTGCGGATGGTCATGGGCGCGTGCTCCGTTCCCGGCTTCGCTGCTGGCCCGGCCGGCCTCGCTGCTGGATGTGTCGAGGCTAGGAACTCCCATCCATGACAATCCAGTTATTGTCCTGGATACACTCCCGGTCCGCGCTCCCGTACACGCCACCCCAGGAACGGCAGGTGACCGGTGCGACCGCCCTCCTACAAGGCGATCGTCGACGAGTACGCGACGGCCATCCGCTCCGGCGCGCTCCCGGCCGGCACCCGGCTGCCGACCCACCGCGCCCTGGCCCGCGAACGGCGGGTCGCCCTGGCCACCGCCACCCGGGTCTACGCCGAACTGGCCGCCGCCGGACTGGTGGTGGGCGAGCAGGGCCGGGGCACCTTCGTCCGGGTGCGCTCCGGCTACGACGGCCTCGAGCCCTCCCGCGCGCTCCCGGTACCCCGGGTGGCGGACCTCTCCTTCAACCAGCCGCTCGCCCCCGGTCAGGGCGACCTGCTGCGGCAGGCCCTGCGCGCCCTCGCCTCCTCGGGCGACGCGGAGGCGCTGCTGCGCCAGCACCCGCCGGGCGGCCACCGGCACGACCGGGCGGCGGTGGCCAGGTACCTGCTGGACCGCGGCGTCGACACGGCGCCGGAGAACGTGCTGCTCACCAGCGGGGCGCAGCAGGCGCTGGACTGCGTCCTGCGCACCCTCACCCGCCCCGGGGACGTCCTGGCCGTGGACGCGCTCAGCTATCCCGGTATCAAGCTGCTCGCCGCCGCGCACGGGCTGGACCTGGCGCCCGTCCCGATCACCCCCGCGGGCCCGGACCTCGACGCGGGCCCGGACCTCGACGCACTCGACCGGCTCTGCCGCGCCCGCCCGGTGCGCGCGGTGTACACCATGCCGACCGTCCACAACCCGCTCGGCTGGGTGCTCGACCGGGCGCGGCGCGAGCGCCTGGCCGGCCTGGCCGCCGAGCACGGCTGCACGCTGATCGAGGACGGCACGTACGCCTTCCTGGAGGCCGTACCGCCCCCGCCCCTGCACGCCCTCGCGCCCGAACGCACCTGCTACGTGGCCGGCCTGTCGAAGAACGTGGCGCCGGGTCTGCGGTTCGGCTTCGCCGTCCTGCCGGACCACCTGCTGCGGGCCGCGACCACCCGACTGCGCACGGCTGCCTGGGGTGCGCCCGGCCTGATCACCGCCCTCGCCACCGGCTGGCTCGCGGACGGCACGGTCGCCCGCCTGGAACGGGAGCGCCGTACGGACGCCGCCGCGCGGCAGGCCGTCGCCCGCACCGCCCTCGCCGGCCTGGGCATCACCGCCCACCCCGGCTCCTACATCCTCTGGCTCACCCTCGAACCCCACCAGCGCCCCGATCAGGTGGCCGCCTCCCTCGCCGCCGAGGGCATCCTGATCTCCACCGCCGACGCCTTCGCCACCACCCCCCACCATCCCAACGCCGTCCGCCTCGCCCTCGCCACACCCCCGCTCACCGAGCTGCCCGCCGCCCTCACCCGCCTCCGGTCCACTCTCGACGCGCTCGCCCCATAGCCGAGTAGGCCGAGAAGCCGAGAAGCCGCGAGCCCCGCAGCCCCCGGCACCGGAAGTCGGCCGGCCCGACTTCCTAGTCGGCGGCCTCCTCCCCCCGCTCCACAGCCCGTCCGAAGCGGGTGCTCCAGTCCGCGAGCAGCGTCCGCAGCCCGGGAGGGCCGATCACCTCGAAGTCGGCGCCCAGCGACCCCAGCGCCATGGCGGGCCAGTCGAGGGAGTCGGCGGTCATCAGGAGCCGGCAGCGGCCGGTGGCGACGGGCTCGACCGTGCCCCAGCGGCCGACCCGCGCCCGGACGTGGTCGGCGGGCGCGTCGATCAGCACCTCCACCCGCTGCGGGCGGGGCATCCCGTTGAGGCCCGCGCGGACGAACTCCGCCGCGTCGGCGGCCGGGAGGACGCGCGGGGCGAAGCGGGCGTCGCTGCCCTGCGGGGCGGTCAGCCGGTCGAGGCGGAAGCTGCGCCAGTCGGCGCGGTCGAGGTCGTACGCGACGAGGTACCAACGGCGGTTGAGGCAGACCAGCCGGTGCGGTTCGACGTGCCGTTCGGTGCCGCGCCCGTCGGCGGCGGTGTACGCGAATCGCATCCGTTCGCCGTCCCGGCAGGCGAGGGCCACCACCGTGAGGATGTCCGGGTCGACGCCCGCGCCCGCCTGGGTGCCCCAGTCGACCGGGACGGTCATCGTGCGCAGCGCCTCCACCCGGCGGCGCAGCCGGGCCGGCATCACCTGGACCACCTTCGCCAGTACGCGCACCGAGGCTTCGGCGACGCCCTCCACCGGGCTCTCCGCCGCCGCCTGCAGGCCCACCGCCAGGGCCACCGCCTCCTCGTCGTCGATGACCAGCGGCGGCAGTGCCGCGCCCGCCGCCAGCTGGTAGCCGCCGTCGACGCCGCGCTGCGCGTCGACGGGGTAGCCGAGTTCGCGCAGCCGGTCGACGTCGCGGCGCAGGGTGCGGACGGAGACGCCGAGCCGGTCGGCCAGTTCCTCGCCGGGCCAGTACCGGTGGGTCTGGAGCAGGGAGAGCAGTCGCAGCGTCCTGGTGCTGGTGTTCGCCATGGATCCGATTCTTCCCGGGATTCAGGACAGGAAGTGGCCGCAATGGTCCGTAGCGTGGTTCTTGTCCGAGGGAGCAGGAACCGAACGAAAGGCCCTAAGCCATGACCACGACGACCCCGACCACGACCAGCACCCCCGCCGCGACCCCCAGCACCGTCACCGGCGAGCGCGCCGACCTCCTGGTCGCGCTGGAGAAGCAGCGGCACTTCCTGCGCTTCACCACCCGCGACCTCACCGACGAGCAGGCGGGCCTGCGGACCACCGCGAGCGCGCTCTGTCTGGGCGGCCTGATCAAGCACGTGACCACGGTCGAGCGGCTCTGGGCGGAGTTCATCGTGGATGGCCCGTCCGCGATGCCCGACTTCACCACGTGGACCGAGGCCGACTTCGCCCGCCGAGCCGACGAGTTCCGGATGCTGCCCGGCGAGACGCTGGCCGGCGTCCTGGCCGCGTACGAGGAGGTGTCGCGCCGTACGGACGAGCTGGTGGCCACGCTCCCCGACCTGGACGCCGCCCACCCGCTGCCGAAGGCCCCGTGGTTCCAGGCGGACACCACGTGGTCGGCCCGCCGGGTGCTGCTGCACATCGTCGCCGAGACCGCCCAGCACGCGGGCCACGCCGACATCATCCGCGAGTCCCTGGACGGCGCGAAGTCGATGGGCTGAACCCCGGACGGCGGCAGGGTCCGTCGGTCACCCCACCGACGGACCCCACGCATCGCTCCCGAAACCGGGCGCGAACCCGGCCTCAGACCCGCACTCAGGCCCGCACTCTGGCCCGCACTCAGGCCGGCCCGACCAGCGTGAACCCGGCCCCGTCGACCGCGCCGCGGACCACGACCTCGTCCAGCGGCTGCGCGGAGGCCACGGTGACCCGCCCGGTCGGCGCGTCGGCGACGACGTCGGTGACGCCCGGCAGGGCGGACAGCCCGGCGCTGACCGTCCTCTCGCAGTGGCCGCAGCTCATCCCGTCGACGGCGAAAACGGCGGTGGTGGACATGACGGTGCCTCCGATGACGTGCACGGGGAGTGGGTCGACCCGCACCACAACACCCGAATCCGGCCCCCGATCCCAGGGACACGCCGCACGGGTGACACCATCGAGCGGTTCCGGGAACCACCCGGGCCCCGCATCCGACAGGAGACCTCACCCCGGCCTCGCGAACCCCCTGAACCCCTGCCCCGTCCCCACCCGTTCCTCCCGGTAGAACCCCGAAGCCCGCCCGGGCCCCGCATTGGAGCCGTACCGCCATGTCCACACTGGCCCCGATACCCGCCCGACCGAACGGCCCCCTCGGGGGCAGCCGGTGAAGACGCTCACCCGGCTCCGCGCCCGGCGGCTGCGCCCCCGGAAGCTCTGGCACGGCGCGCTCGCCCTCGCGGTGGCCGCCGCCGTGACGGCCGGCCTGCTGTGGTGGCAGCCGTGGAGCGAACGCGAGCACGGCCCGGCCGCGCTCGTGTTCACCACGGCGCCCGGCGGCTCCGCCCGTTTCGGCACCGGCGAGCACCTGTACCGGTACAAGGTGCGGGTGGAGAACGGGATCGCGGAGAGTCCGGAGCAGTTCGCCGCCGAGGTGGACGCGGTCCTGGGCGATGTCCGGCACGGCTGGGCCGCCGGCGGTACGGCCTCCTTCCAGCGGATGCCCGCCGACCCGGTGGACTTCACCGTCTACCTGGCCACTCCACAGTCCACCGACCGGATCTGCGGCCAGTACGGGCTGGACACCGGCGGCTGGGTGAACTGCGGCGTGACCCACCAGGTGGTGATCAACCTCAAGCGGTGGACCGAGCTGTCCGAGTTCTACCAGGGCAAGCCCGAGCTGTACCACGCGCTCGCGGTCAACCACGAGGTCGGCCACATCCTCGGCAACGGGCACGTCGACTGCCCGGGCCCGGGCGCTCCGGCGCCGGTGATGATGCAGCAGATCAAGGGGCTGCACGACTGCGTCCCCAACGGCTGGCCCTACTCCGACGCCGGCACCCTGCTGACCGGCCCGCCCGTCCAGGCCCCCACCAACGCCCCGTAAACCGCCGGAGCCGTCGCGGTTCCACCGCCGGTTCCGCCGCTGTGCCGCCGCAACCACCCACCCCGTACCGAAGCACCGCCCCGAAACACGGATAATCCTGGTCGGACCGGACGCCGCCCGCACCGCGCGCCCGGTCCCGATCGTGTCCGTAGTCGGTGCCGGTGGAGGAAGTGCGTTGAACGGTGTGCCCGGCGGGGAGATCCTGGACTGGCCGGTGCTGTTGGCGGCCGCGGAGGCGGCCGCCCGGGCGACCCGGGGGCAGGGCCGGGTCGCGGACTACATTCCGGCCCTCGCCACCGCCGACCCGGAGGCCTTCGGCATGGCCGTCGCCACCGTCGACGGGGAGCTGTACGGCGTCGGGGACTGGGAGCAGCCGTTCTCCGTCCAGAGCGTGTCCAAGCTGTTCTCCCTGGCGCTCGCGGTCGCCTACGGCGGTGACACGCTCTGGCGGGGCGTCGGCCGCGAGCCGTCCGGCAACCCCTTCAACTCCCTGGTGCAGCTGGAGACCGAGCACGGCATCCCGCGCAACCCGTTCATCAACGCGGGCGCCCTCGTGGTGACCGACCGCCTGCAGACCATGACCGGCGACGCCTCCAGCGCGGTACGGGAGTTCCTGCGCCGCGAGTCCGGCAATCCCGGGCTCGACACCGACCCGGTGGTCGCCGCCTCCGAGGCCGAGCACGGCCACCGCAACGCCGCCCTGGCGCACTTCATCGCCAGCCACGGCAATCTGGAGAACCCGGTCGAGACCGTCCTGGAGCACTACTACGCCCACTGCGCCCTGGCCACGAGCTGCCGCGACCTGGTCCTGGCCGGCTCCTTCCTCGCCCGCTACGGCGTGCGCGCCGACGGCACGCACCTGATGTCCCGCAGCGAGGCCAAGCGCATCAACGCGGTCCTGCTCACCTGCGGCACCTACGACGCCGCCGGCGAGTTCGCGTTCCGCGTCGGCCTTCCGGGCAAGAGCGGCGTCGGCGGCGGCATCCTCGCCATACTCCCCGGCCGCGCCGCCGTCTGCGCCTGGGGTCCGCGCCTCGACCAGGCCGGCAACTCCGTCGCCGCGGTCACCGCCCTGGACACCCTGACCACCCTCTCCGGCTGCTCGGTCTTCTGAGCCTCCGACGAGGTGCCGGTGAGGTGGCGAGGCCGGGCCCCGAAATCGGCCGGGCCCCGGTCGTCCGCACAGCGACCGGGGCCCGACGTCTCTCCGTGCGGGCTACTCCACCGTCACGCTCTTCGCCAGGTTGCGCGGCTTGTCCACGTCGCGGCCGAGGGCGACGGCGGCGTGGTAGGCGAGCAGCTGCAGCGGGATGTTGAGCAGCAGCGGGTCCAGCTCGGGCTCGCTCTTGGGCACCAGGATGCAGTGGTCCGCGAGCTTCTCCTCCGGGCGGCGGTGGGCGACGGCGATGACGCGCCCCGAGCGGGCCTTGATCTCGCCCAGCGTGGTGAGGTTCTTGTCCAGCAGCTCGTCGTCCGGGACGAGGGCGACGGTGGGCAGTTCGGGGCTGATCAGGGCCAGCGGGCCGTGCTTGAGCTCGCTCGCCGGGTAGGCCTCGGCGTGGACGTAGGAGATCTCCTTGAGCTTCTGCGCGCCCTCCCGGGCGACCGGGTAGCCGCGCACCCGGCCGATGAACATCATGCCCGTCGACTCGGCGTACTCGGCGGCGAGTTCGGCGATCGCCTCGCTCTGGTCGAGCACCTCGCGGATCTGGTCCGGCAGCGCCTGCAGCGCCGAGACGATCCGGCGCCCGTCGGCGGGCGACAGGTCGTGGATGCGGCCGAAGTGCAGGGCCAGCAGCGCGAAGGCGACGACGGTCGAGGTGAACGCCTTGGTGGAGGCGACCGAGACCTCCGGCCCGGCGTGCAGGTAGATGCCGCCGTCGCACTCGCGGGCGATCGCGCTGCCCACGGTGTTGACGACGCCGAGCACCCGGCCGCCCTTGCGCTTGATCTCCTGGACGGCGGCCAGCGTGTCGTAGGTCTCGCCGGACTGGCTGACCGCGACGTACAGGGTGTCCGCCTCGATCACCGGGTTGCGGTAGCGGAACTCCGAGGCCGGCTCGCTGTGCGCGGGGATCCGGGACAGCTCCTCGATGAGCTGCGCGCCCATCTCGCCCGCGTAGTAGGCGGATCCGCAGCCGAGGATCTTGACCCGGCGGATCTCGCGCAGTTCCCGGGCGTCCAGGTTGAGGCCGCCGAGGTGCGCGGTGGCGAAGCGCTCGTCGAGCCGGCCGCTGAGCGTGCGCTCGACCGAGCCGGGCTGCTCGTGGATCTCCTTGAGCAGGTAGTGCTCGTAGCCGGCGGTGTCGAAGGAGTCGACCTCCCAGTCCACGGTGGACGGCTGGCGGTGGGTGGTGCGGGCGTCCGCGGTGAAGGTGCGGAAGCCGTCGGCCCGGACGGTGGCGAGTTCGCCGTCCTCCAGGTGGACGACCTGGCGGGTGTAGCGGACCAGCGCGGAGACGTCCGAGGCGGCGAACATCTCCTTCTCGCCGATGCCGAGCACGATCGGGCTGCCGTTGCGGGCGACCACGATCCGGTCCGGCTGCTCGGCGTCGAGCACCGCGATGCCGTACGTGCCGACCACCCGGCCGAGCGCGGCGCGCACCGCGTCCTCCAGCTCGACGCCTTCGGTGATGTGCGCGGCGATCAGGTGGGCGAGCACCTCGGTGTCGGTCTCGGAGCGGAAGACGGCGCCGTCGGCGGCCAGCTTGACGCGCAGTTCGTCGGCGTTCTCGATGATGCCGTTGTGGACGACGGCGATCCGTTCGGCGTTGTCCAGGTGCGGGTGCGCGTTGGCGTCGCTGGGGACGCCGTGGGTGGCCCAGCGGGTGTGGCCGATGCCGGTGGTGCCCTTGAACCGGGCGGGCACGGCGGCGGCGAGGTCGGCGACGCGGCCCTTCACCTTGCGGAGCTTGATGCCGCCGCTGCGCCCGGTGACGGCGACGCCCGCCGAGTCGTAGCCGCGGTACTCCAGCCGGGCCAGTCCCTCCAGCAGGAAGGGGGTCGCGTCCTTGGGGCCGATGTAGGCCACGATTCCGCACATGGGTGGACTCCTCGTTCGTAGTGGCGTAGACGGGTGGCGTAGACGGGTGGCGTAGACGTGGTGGCGCAGGTCGTTCCGGGGCCGCCTGGGCGACGGCGCTCAGACGGCGCTCAGCCGTAGACGATCCGCCGCAGCTGGCGGGCCGAGAGTTCCGGCGCCGCGACGCGCCGCTGCGGGAGCTCCTCGGCGAGCCGGGCGAAGATCCGCTCGTTGGTCAGACCTCGTGCCTGCAGCTCGGTGTGGCGGCGGCGCACGTACTCCTCGGTGCTCTCGGAGAAGTACGCCAGCACCTCCGCCACGACCCGCGCCGCCTCCCGGGGCCCGAGCGGGCTGGTCCGGGTCAGGTGGGCGAGGAGGTCTTCGTGAGGGTGGGGTGAGCTCGGCACGAGTGAGCAGCCTAGGTCGATCGAAGCGCGAAGCCAAAGTTCCTGCCCGATATCGGGCAGACATGACGGCTTATGGCCCAGTCGCACGGCCCGGGCGCACCCCGTACCCGCCCTCGACGCCCACCCGGCCCCGCGTTCGCTCGTCTTCCGCCCAACCCTTGTAGCGTCACCGACTCCACACGTAGCGTGATCCCCTGAACACGAAGCGGAAGACCGGAGGCTGGCTGATGTGCGGGATCACCGGATGGGTCGCCTTCGACCGCGACCTCACCGCCGAACCGAGGGACCGGAGCGTCCTCGACGCGATGACGGCCACCCAGCTCTGCCGCGGCCCGGACGCCGGCGGCGTCCTGCTCGAGCCGCACGCCGCGATCGGCCACCGCCGCCTCGCGGTGATCGACCCCGAGGGCGGCACCCAGCCGATGACGGTCGAGCGGGACGGCCGGCTGCTGGCCGCGCTCACCTACAGCGGCGAGGTCTACAACCACCGCGAGCTGCGCGCCGAACTGGAGGCGGCCGGCCACCGCTTCCGCACCCGCAGCGACACCGAGGTCGTGCTGCACGCCTACCTGGAGTGGGGCGAGGGCCTCGCCGAGCGGCTCAACGGCATGTTCGCCTTCGCCGTCTGGGACGCCCGGCGCGAGGAACTGCTGCTGGTCCGCGACCGGATGGGCGTCAAACCGCTGCACTACCACCCCACCCCGGACGGCGTGGTCTTCGGCTCCGAACCCAAGGCCCTGCTCGCCCACCCCGCCGTCCGTCCGGTGGTCGACCTGGACGGGCTGCGCGAACTGCTCGGCTACACCCGCACCCCCGGCCTGACGCCGTACCGGGGCATCCAGGAGGTCCGGCCCGGGCACGTGGTGCGGGTGCGCCGCACGGGCGTCTCGGTCCGCCGCTACTGGGCGCTGGAGGCACGCGAGCACCGCGACGGCCTGGCGAACACCGTCGCCACCGTCCGGGCCCTGCTGGAGGACATCGTGCACCGCCAGCTCGACGCGGACGTCCCGCTCTGCTCGCTGCTCTCCGGCGGCCTGGACTCCAGCGCCGTCACCGCCCTCGCCGCCCGGGCGCTGCGCGCCGCCGGGGCCGGCCCGGTGCGCTCCTTCTCCGTCGGGTTCACCGGCCGGAGCGGGCACTTCCACGCCGACGAGGTCCGGCAGACCGAGGACGGCCCGTACGCCCGGCTGCTCGCCGACCACATCGGCGCCGACCACAGCGTGATCGAGCTGGACGCCGCCGACCTCACCGACCCCTCCCGGCGCTCCGCCGCGCTGCGCGCCCGCGACCTGCCGGGCGGGGTCGGCGACATGGACGTGTCCCTGCTGCTGCTCTTCCGGGGCGTGCGCCGTCACTCCACCGTCGCCCTGTCCGGCGAGTCCGCGGACGAGCTGTTCGGCGGCTACAGCTGGTTCCACGACCCGAGGAGCGTCGCCACCGAGGACTTCCCCTGGGCCGCGGGCCTCAGCGCCATCGCCGGCAGCGGCTCCGGCCCGCGCGAACAGCTGCTCGACGCCGAACTGCTGCGCAAGCTCGACCTGGAGGGCTACCGCCGGTCCCGCTACCGCGAGGCGATCGCCGAGGTCCCGCACCTGGCGGCGGCCGACCCGCTGGAGCGGCGGATGCGTGAGATCTCCTACCTCAACCTGACCCGCTTCGTCCGCATCCTGCTCGACCGCAAGGACCGGATGAGCATGGCCAACGGGCTGGAGGTGCGGGTGCCGTTCTGCGACCACCGGCTGGTCCAGTACGTGTTCAACACACCGTGGGCGATGAAGAGCTTCGACGGACGGGAGAAGAGCCTGCTGCGCGCCGCCGTCCGGGACGTGCTGCCGGCCGCGATCGCCGACCGGGCGAAGAGCCCCTACCCGGTGACCACCGACCCGCACTACCCGGCCCGGCTGCGCGCCGAACTCACCCGGCTCGCCGCCGAGCGGAAGTCCCCGGCACTCGACCTGCTCGACCGGCGGCGCCTCGCCGACGCGCTCGCCCCGGACACCGACCCGCAGTCCGTCCGGCTGGGCGTGGACCTCGCGCTCGACCTGGACGCCTGGCTGACGGAGTACCAGGTCACGCTGGAGCTATGACTCCCCGCACCCGCACGGCGCACCGGCACCCGGTCGGCGCAGCGGCGCGGCGACGCACCGGCGCCCGGACGGCGCAGCGGCCCGGCCACACGGGCCGTTGCGCCGTCCGGGTGATCACCGGGAACCATCCCGCCGCTCCCGAGCGTCGCACGGTGCGGTAGCGTCGCCGACATCTCCCGAATGGCGGGCGAAATCGTGGATTCCCGCCCCCCTGCCGTCAGGATGGGAGCGAACCCTTTCACCTCGATCCGCCGGGGGATCCCGTCATGCAGCCGCGAGTCTTCGCGATTCTCACCGCCCTCCTCCTGGGCGTCCTGGGCCTCGGGTCGGTGGCCGTCACCGACTGGTCGCCCGCGGCGGCCACCGGGACGCCCGCCGCCGCGGCCCCCGGGGCTCCTGCCGCCGGCGGCGCCCAGCCGACCTCGGCGGGCCCCGCGAGCGCCACTCCGACCGGCGACCCGGCGGTGTGGACCCGCTCGACGCTGCGCAACAAGCTGATGGCCGAGATGGACGCCACCGACCCCGGCGTCGCCCTCGCCGACCTCGACAAGATCACCAAGGAGAAGCCGTACACCGTGCGCTTCTGCCACCCGATCGCGCACGAGCTCGGCCACGCGGCGGTCAAGCGCTTCAACGCGGACTTCCAGAAGGTCATCTCCTTCCCGCACGAGACCTGCGCGGCCGGCTACCTGCACGGCGCCGTCGAGGAGATGCTGAACGCCTCCGCCCAGCCCGAGGTGGACCTGCTCAAGCTCTGCGCGCCCAAGAACAGCGGCCCCTGCATCCACGGCGTCGGCCACGGCACGATGTTCGTCGTCAAGCAGGACGTCGCCAAGGCCCGCGACCTGTGCAACAAGTTCCCCACCGACCAGAACAAGATCCGCTGCTCCGAGGGCCTGTTCATGCAGCTCTTCGGCCCGGACGAGGAGGACGAGCAGGCCAAGGCCAACCTGCCCGCCGACAAGCTCGCCCAGGACCCGCTCTACCCGTGCAAGGACCAGCCGGCCCTGTTCCAGTCCGCCTGCTTCTTCTACGCCCCGACCTTCTACCTCTCCTCGCACGACTACCCGAACCACCCCGAGGTCTACGCCGACGCCCTCAAGTGGTGCCTCAACGGCAAGGCCGGCGGCGGGGCGGTGGACTGCAGCCGCGGCGTCGGCTCGCGGACCATGAAGTACAACCTCGACCGCGAGGACTGGGCCGCCCAGCAGTGCGCCACCGCCGCCGACGGCTGGCAGCGCAAGGCCTGCGCGGAGGGCCTGGTCAGCTACTACACGGTCAACTACACGGACGCCGGCGCGGCCGGCCGGCTCTGCGCCAAGATCACCAACAAGGAGATGCAGGGCTACTGCCGCTCGGCGAGCGGCCTGTCCGCCTCGCTGGACTGATCGCCCCCGTCCCGCTCGCTGGACTGATCGCCCCCGTTCCGTCTGCTGGGCCCGCGCCGCACGGCGCGGGCCCTTTGCGTAAGATCACCCGACCATCGCCTGATCAGGGTGCGCCGAGGATGCCGCGCCTCCCCTCCCCCGGCCCCCTGGAGCGCCCCGCATGGCCACCGACGACTTCCGCGCCGCCGCCCACGCCACCGCCGAACTGGTCTCCGACTACCTCGCCGAACTCCCCGACCGCCCGATCTGGCAGCCCATGGACGACACCGCGCGCCAGGCCCTGCTCGACGCCCCGCTGCCCGCCGACGGCCGCCCGCTCGCCGAACTGGTCGACACCATCGGGCGCGAGGTCATGCCGTACCCCATGGGCAACGGCAACCCGCGCTTCTTCGGCTGGGTCAACTCGGCCCCCGCTCCCGCCGGGGTGCTCGCCACCCTCGCCGCGTCCGCGATGAACCCCAGCTCGGCCGGCGGCGACCACGCCGACGTCCACCTGGAACGCGCCGTCGTCCGCTGGATCGCCGAACTCGTCGGCTTCCCGCACCCGGCCGGCGGCGGGCTGCTCACCTCCGGCACCTCGATGGCGACCATCGTCTGCCTCGCCGCCGCCCGCAACCGCGCCGCCCGCCGGGCCGGCCGGGACGTCCGCGAGGACGGCCTGGCCGGCCTGCCCCCGCTGGCCGGCTACGTCACCGGCGAGACCCACTCCTGCGTCCGCAAGGCCGCCGAACTCCTCGGCCTCGGCAGCAAGCACCTGCGCACCGTCGCCACCGGCCCCGACGGCCTCCTCGACACCGCCGAGCTGCGCTCCGCCGTCGAGCGCGACCGGGCGGCCGGCCTGCTGCCCTTCCTGGTCGTCGCCTCGGCCGGCACCGTCGGCACCGGCGCGGTCGACGAGTTCGGCCCGATCGCCGACCTGTGCGAGGAGCAGCGCCTCTGGCTGCACGTGGACGGCGCGTACGGCGCCTTCGGCCGGCTCGACCCCGCCATCTCCCACCGCTACGCCGGCCTGGAGCGCGCCGACTCGCTCGCCCTCGACCCGCACAAGTGGCTCGGCGTCCCGGTCGACTGCGGCTGCGCCCTGGTCCGCGACACCGAGGAGCTGCGCGGCACCTTCAGCCTCGTCCCGTCCTACCTGCGCGACGAGGCGGCCGGCGCGCTCGGCTGGTTCTCCGAGTACGGCACCGAGCAGACCCGCCCGTTCCGCGCCCTCAAGGTCTGGGCCACCATCGCCCACAAGGGCCGTGCCGGCCTCTCCCGGGACATCGCCCGGTGCACCGCGCTGGCCCGCCGCCTCGGCGAACTCGTCAGCGCCGACGAGGAGTTGGAGCTGCTCGCCGAGGTCCAGACCTCCATCGTGGCGTTCCGCCACCGCGCCCCCGGCCTGGACCCCGCCGCCCGCGACACCCTCAACCGCGACCTCCCCGCCGCCGTCCAGCAGCGCGGCCGGGTCTTCGTCACCGGCGCCCGCCTCGGCGAGCACGAGATGCTCCGCGCCTGCCTCCTCAACGCCACGACGACGGAGGACGACCTCCGCCTCCTCCTCGCCGAGGTGAAGGCCGCAGCCGCGGAACTGCTCCCGTAACAGCCTCACGCGGACCGTAACCACCAGGTCACGGCAGGTACGCGGCCGGGAAACACCGGTCGGGCACGGTGGAGGTCATGGAGCACTCGAAGCCTTCCCTCCGCCGTGTCCCCGGTGCCCGACGCGACCGCCGCTGGCGCCGCGACACCGTCGAGCTCGCCGCGGTCTTCCTCTCCGTCACCGCCGCCGACCTCATCGCCAAGGTCGTCGTCCACGGCCCGGACGGCCCGGTCGTCCTGGGCACCTCCGCGCTCGCCCTGCTCGCCACCGCGGTGCTTCACAGCTGGTGGTCTCCGCACGCCCCGCCACCGACCACGCTGTGGCGGGTGCGCACCACGGCGCTCGCCCACACCCCCACCACGCTCAACGACCACCGGATCACCCTGCTCTCGCTCCACCCCGAGGAGCTCTTCCTCCGCACCCCCCGGTCCGTCACCCCGGCCGACCTCGCGGCCCTCCTCACCACCACCGGCCACACCGTGGAAGGCCCCCCGACCCGGATCGCCTGACCGGCACCCGGCGCGGCCGTCAGTCCTCGGCCTTCACCTCGACCGTGTCGGCAGTGCTCGCGTCCTCGATCGTCATGGCGCCGGATACTACGTCAGCGCACGGACGCCCCTGCGGGCAGAGTCCGTGCGCTGACGGGTCGTGCGCTGATCAGCCCTTGACGGCGGGCTTCACCACGCACACGGCGTTGCCGAGCATGGAGCCGAAGCCGCCGAGCAGGGCGCTGGTGACGGACTTGCAGGCGGCGGCCTCCTCCGGGGTCTTGGGGCCGTTGTTCTCGGAGTTCGAGGTGACCGTGGAGGAGGCGATGGCGGCGGGCTGGGCGAGGGCGAGCGGGGCTACGAGGAGCAGCGCGCAACACGTGACGGCCCGTACGGACTTCTGGAACACAGGGAACCCCTTCGGATCGGGACGGGATCGGCGGTAAGCCGAGCCATCCCTATCCGAAGGGGTTCCCCCGCTCACGGATTCTGGGCCATCCGTGAGCGTGTCCGCGTCAGTGCTCCGGGGCGGTCTCCCGGTCCGCGGTCCGCTCCAGCGCCCGGATCACGGCGACGAGTTCGGCCACGCCGTGCTCCTTCAGCACCCCGTAGTGGTCGCCGGCCAGGTCGACCACGGCGGGCGGGGCGGCGGAGTAGCCGCTGCTGCCCTCGATGAAGGAGTAGTCGTCGCCGGCGGCCTTGAAGATGGTCACCGGGGCGTCCAGCCGCCGCTCGGCCAGTTCGCGGAAGCTGTACTCGAACTCGTAGGTCTCACCGACGATTCCGGTGATCCGGCGGATCAGCTCCTCGTCCAGCTCCGGCAGCATCCGGTGCACGGAGGCGACGAAGCCGTCCTCGTCCGCCGTCGCGGTCAGGCAGCGCTCCAGTTCGGGGCCGCTGATCCGGCCGGTGAACACCCCGAACAGGATGGTCACGTACGCGGGGTTGGCGTACGAGGCCTCGCGGCCCCACTGGTGGCCGTCGTCCCGGCGCACCTCCGGGTTGCCGGGGCAGATCAGCAGCAGGTTCTCCACCCGCTGGCCGGCCTGTTCCAGCTGCCAGGCCGCCTCGAAGGCGACCCGGGCGCCGAAGGAGAAGCCCCACAGCGTGTACGGGCCCTCGGGCTGCACCCGGCGCAGTTCGGCGACGTCGGCGGCGGCCATCTCCCGGATGGTCGGGTACGGCGTCTCGCCCTCGTTGATGCCGTGCGCCTGGATGCCGTAGAAGGCGCGGCCGTCGCTCGCCTCCCGGCCGAGCAGGCGCAGGTTCATCGGGTAGCCGCCCAGCCCGGGCCAGCAGAACACCGGCCGGCCGCACTCGCCGGGGTGCAGCGGGATCAGCCGGGAGCTGGGGGCCCCGGCCCCGCCCCCGGCCCCGCCCCCGCCCTCGCCCTCGCCCTCGCCGCAGGCGCGCTCGATGCGGGCGGCCAGGTCGACCAGCCTGGGGCACTCGAACAGCACCTGCAGCGGCAGCGTGATGCCGAACTCGCGGTTGATCCGGTGGACCAGGGCCACGGCTGTCAGCGAGTTGCCGCCGACGGCGAAGAACTCGTCCGCCACCGAGACGTCCTCGTACTTCAGCGCCTGCCCCCAGGCCTCGGCCAGCCACCGCTCGTGCCCGGTGCCCGGGGCGACGTACTCGCTGCGGGCGTCGGCCGTGCGGACGGCGTCGGAGGCGGCGAGGGCCTTGAGGTCGACCTTGCCGTTCGCGGTGAGCGGCAGGGCGTCCACGACCAGCACCCGGTTGGGGAGCATGTAGTCGGGCAGCAGGTTGGCCAGTTCGTCCTTGATGATCTCGGCCGGGCCCTTCATGTGGACGGTGTCCTCGTGCATGCCCTCGCTGCGGATCTGCTCCTCGCTCACCTTGCCGCCGAGGAAGAAGTACGACGGGCCGGGGGCGATGCCGCGGCCGGCGAGGATCTCGTCGATGCGGCGCGAAGCGGGCAGCGGGTGGCCGGACTTGGAGCTGTAGCCGGAGGACATGAAGCCCAGGCCCCGGCCGTTGCGCTGCAGGTGGTGCAGCTTGGTGCCGAGCGCGATGTACTCCAGCCACTCCTGCTCGGCGCGGCTGACGGCGGTGATGCCGAACGCGGCCCGGGCGTAGACGGACTGGTTGATCGCGATCACGTGCCGGGACTCCACCACCGCGTCCGAGACCCGCTCCAGGTCGCCGTCGGTGTACCGGTAGAGGCCGGCCGGCAGGCCTTCCACCCGGTCCTCGTGGACCTGGAGGTACAGCTCGGTGCACTCGGCGCGGGCCGCTCCGCCGCCCCGGGCGACCGTGAAGCCGCCCAGGTAGTGGTCCTCCTCGGCGACGTCCAGCCGCTCCTTGACCGCCGGGTCGAGGCCGAGCGGGCGCACGTCCAGCCCGTACTCGGGCAGCACCTCCTCGAGGACGCCCAGCATGTGGCCGGTCTCGAACTCCAGCACCTCGCGGATGTTGTTCTTGTACACCGGCTCGATGGCGCCGTGTTTGCCGGAGAAGTGCAGCGTCAGGTAGGCCTCCTCGCGGGTCTCGGCGGGCCCGGTCCGGATCAGGCTGTGCTCGACCGGGTGGTAGTAGTACAGCCCGGCCGCGAGCCCGTCCAGACCGCCGGTCTCCAGGTACAGCTGGGTCGCGTACAGCGCGCCCGGCGAGGCGTACGCGTACTTCGGCAGCAGCCGCTCCGCGCTGTGGAACTGGCCGAACCAGCGCAGGATGCGGCCGAGTTCGGGGAAGCTCAGCAGCTCCAGGTCCCGGCCGAAGGCGCCGGCCGGACGCGGGGCGAGCAGCGCGGCGAGGTCCTCGCGGGTGACCGGGCCGCCGTCGTAGAAGCGGTAGGTCTTGCGGGCGAAGGTCTCCCGGCGCTGGGCCTCGCTCTCGCGCCGCCCGGGCAGCTCGACCCGCTCGCGGCCGGCCAGCCGGGCCGGGTCGCGCACGCCGGGGTCGGACAGCTGTGCCTTGACCTGCAGCTTGCTGGCCTTGGACTGGTGGTGGCCGCCGTGGTTGCCCTGGTCCATCAGGGCGGCCTCGCGCGGGTTGAGCTCGACGCAGGCGACCAGGTTCCGGTGGCCGGTGCGCTCGTCGCCGGCGACGATCGCGGCCGAGCGGCGCACCCAGGTGTGTTCCTCGATCGCGCGGGCGATCTCGTCCAGCTCGACCCGGTAGCCGCGCAGCTTGACCTGGTTGTCGACCCGGCCGGCGAACTGGAGGGTGCCGTCCGCGTTCCACTGCGCGAGGTCGCCGGTGCGGTACAGCCGCTCGCCGGGCGTGAACGGGGACGGGACGAACCGCTCCTCGGTCAGCTCCGGCCGGTGCAGGTAGCCGCGGGCCAGCTGCACGCCGCCGATGTACAGCTCGCCGACGCCGTCGGCGTCGACCGGCACCAGCTGCTCGTCCAGGATGTAGCACCGGGTGTTGTCGACCGGCCGGCCGATCGACAGCGCACCGGCGCCGTCGCCCAGCTCGGCCGGGTCGACCACGTGCGCGGTGGCGTTGATGGTGCACTCGGTCGGGCCGTACAGGTTGACCAGCTTCGCCCCCGGCAGGGCGTGGCCCAGATTGCGGGCGAGCCGCCGGGACAGCGCCTCGCCGCCGGAGAACAGCCGGGCCAGGCCGGCGCAGTCGGTGAAGCCCTCGGTGTCCAGCAGTGCCTGGAACAGGGTGGGCACGCACTGCAGCGCGGTCACGCCGTGCCGCCGGACGGCGGCGACCAGCGCCTCCGGGTCGCGGTAGAGGCCGGGCGTACCGGCCACCACGCGGGCGCCGACGGCCGGGGCGAGGATCTCCCACTGGGCGGCGTCGAAGCTCATCGGGGTCTTCTGCAGCACGGTGACCCCGGGGTCGAGGTGCCCGGCGTCGAGCATCCAGCGCAGCTGCGAGACCACCGCGCGGTGCTCGATCATCACGCCCTTGGGGCGGCCGGTGGAGCCGGAGGTGTAGATCACGTAGGCCAGCGACTCCGGCCGGACCTCCTCGGCGCCGGCCTTCTCGGCGCCGCTCCCCTCGGCGCCGCTCCCCTCCGCCGCGGCGCGGTTCGCCGGGGCGTCCTCGAAGGTGACGATTGCCGTCCCGGCCGGGGCCAGCGCGGCCAACTGCTCGCGCAGGTGTTCCTGGGTGAGCACGATCCGGGTGCCGCTGTCCTCGATCATGTAGCGGAGCCGGTCCTCGGGGTACTCGGGCGACAGCGGCAGGTAGCCGGCCCCGGCGTGCAGGACGCCCCAGACCCCGGCGACCAGCTCCACCGACGGCTCGACGTACAGGCCGACGCAGGTGTCGGCGCCGGCGCCCAGGCGGCGCAGCTCGGCGGCCAGCCGGCGGGCGGACTCGGACAGCTCCAGGAAGGTGAGGCCGCCGGCCTCGCTCTCGCCGACGACGGCCGTGGAATCCGGCCGGGTGCGCACCTGCCGGTCGAGCAGGGCGGTGAGCGAGGTGCCGACCGGGGCGCGGCGGGCGTGCGGGAGGGCGGGGGTGGCGGCGGAGACGGCGACGGACGGGGTGATGCGCATGAGAGCTGCCTTCGGTGCTTGGCTGGGTGCCCGGCGGGGTGCCTGGCGGAAAGGGGTCCCGGCGTCCTGCTCACCAGGAGCGCCGGTCATGGAATCCACCGTCGGCCGCCCGCTGTCCCACCTGCCTGAGGCAGCGGTCTGGACCTGTTCCGGCTCCGTCCCGGCTCCCGGGCCACCCGTGTCCCGGTTCCGGCCCGGCCGGTCCCGGCCGTGTCCCGGGCGGGCATTCGCCCGTTCACGATCACGTAACCGACCGGAAGCGAACCGTAGGTAGCGTCGGCCGCATGACGGCATCACGCACTCGCCCCGAACGGCTCTGGCACCGGCCCTTCCGCAGGTCCGACCCCAGGTGCGCGGCGTCCGAGAGCCTGGCCGCCCGGCTGCCCGCGCTCGCCGACGGCCCGTCCCGGGTCGCCCGGCCGCACCCGCACCCCAACCCACACCCGCACCACCCCAACCCGCAGCCGCACCCGCAGCGCGGCCCGGCCGACCGGGTGCCGGACGCCCCGTCCCGGCTGTCCCTGCCGGACGGGACCGTGCTGCTGCTGCGCCCCGCCGGCCCGGCCGACAAGGCTGCGGCCCTGGCGATGCACGGCCGCTGCTCCCCCGCCGCGCTGCGGCTGCGCTACCACGGACCGGTCCGCGACGCCGACCGCTACCTCGACCACCTGCTGGACGCCCGGCACGGCTGCAGCCTCGCCGTGGCCGCCCCGGACGGGCGGATCCTCGCCCTGGGGCACCTGATGTGGGACGACGGCGAGGCGGAGCTGGCCGTCCTGGTCGAGGACGCCTGGCAGCGCCAGGGGCTGGGCCAGGCCCTGCTGCGGCGGCTGTCGGCGACGGCCCGGGCGACCGGGATCGGGACGGTGTACGCGGTGACCCACGCCGCCAACAGCGGCCTGATCGCCGCGATGCGCCGGCTGGCCGCGCCGCTGGACTTCCGTGCCGAGGACGGCACCCTGGTGATCACGGCCACCCTGGGCGCCGAGGATCCGGCCGCCCGCACCCACCACCCGAGCCGCTGATCATTTCTTCACCAGATCCTTACCGGGGCACCCCGGGAACCCGGCGGAGCCGGTGGAGCGTCCCCAAGGGATGAGGAGTCCCTCCGTACACCGCCCTCCTTGACGGAGCGTCAGTACCCTGCGCCGGCCCGTCACAGCAGGCGGCGCGGGGTCCGGATCGTCCGGCCGGACGACGGAGTCGGTAGGCTGACTCCCGTCCCCGCCGCCCGACGGCCCGTTATCCGGTCCCGGGCGGTGCCGCAGCAAGGAGGAACCACTGAGCATGGCAGGCACCGAATCGGAGCCCACAGGCGCACGCGACGCCTCGCTGCCGGCCCGCGCCAAGATCGCGGTCACGGCCGGCAAGGTCGCCGCCGCCGTGTCGCGCAAGGCCGGACGCGGGAGCGGCTCGGTGATCGGCGGCAAGGTCGCCCTCAAGCTCGACCCCGACCTGCTCGCCACCCTCGCCGACCACCTCGATGTCGTCCTGGTCAGCGCGACCAACGGCAAGACCACCACCACCCGCCTGATCGCCGAGGCGCTGCGCGCCGCCGGCCCGGTGGTCTCCAACGCCCTCGGCGCGAACATGCCGGCCGGCATCACCTCCGCCCTGGCGGGCGGCAGCGACGCCCGCTTCGGCGTGATCGAGGTCGACGAGAAGTACCTGGCGATGGTCGCCCGCGACACCAGCCCCAAGGCGATCGCCCTGCTCAACCTCTCCCGCGACCAACTCGACCGCGCCGCCGAGACCCGGATGATGGCCGAGAAGTGGCGCGAGGGCCTGCAGGACACCGAGGCCGTGGTCATCGCCAACGCCGACGACCCGCTGGTGACCTGGGCCGCCTCCTCCTGCAAGAAGGTGGTCTGGGTGGCCGCCGGGCAGGCGTGGAAGGAGGACGCCTGGTCCTGCCCCGCCTGCGGCGGTGTGATGCAGCGCCCCGGCGACGACTGGTTCTGCCAGGAGTGCGGCTTCCGTCGCCCCAACCCGCACTGGGCGCTCCAGGGCACCCACGTGATCGACCCGCAGCGCGGCGCCTGGCCGATCCAGCTGCAGCTGCCCGGCCGGGCCAACCTGGCCAACGCCACCAGCTCGGCCGCCGTCGCCGCCGTGTTCGGCGTCTCCCCGCAGGTCGCCCTGGAGCGGATGCGCTCGGTGACCGCCGTGGCCGGCCGCTACGACGTCGTCCAGTACCAGGGCCGGGACATCCGCCTGCTGCTGGCCAAGAACCCGGCCGGCTGGCTGGAGACCTTCTCGCTGATCGACGGCCCGCCCGCCCCGGTGATCCTCTCCGTCAACGCCCTCGACGCCGACGGCACCGACACCTCCTGGCTGTGGGACGTCGACTACGAGCGTCTCGCCGGGCACCCGGTCTTCGTGATGGGCCAGCGCAAGCTGGACCTGGCCGTCCGACTGGAGGTCGCCGGGCTGCAGTTCCACGTGGTGGACACCCTGGAGCAGGCCGTCCGGATGGCGCCGCCCGGCCGGATCGAGGCCATCGCCAACTACACCGCCTTCCAGCAGCTGCGGAAGGTCGTGGCCGGCTGATGCCGCGCCCGCACACCAGTCTTTTCGTGACGGAAGGCCTTCGAGGATGAGTGAGAGCAGCCTGCGCGTGGTCTGGGTCTACCCGGACCTGCTCAGCACCTACGGCGACCGCGGCAACGCCCTGGTCGTGGAGCGCCGGGCCCGCCAGCGCCATCTCAACGTGACCCGGATCGACGTCCGCTCCGACCAGGCGATCCCCACCAGCGGGGACATCTACCTGATCGGCGGCGGCGAGGACCGCCCGCAGCGGCTGGCCGCCGAGCGGCTGCGCGCCGACAGCGGCCTGGTGCGGGCCGCCGAGAACGGCGCGATCATCTTCGGCGTCTGCGCCGGCTTCCAGATCATGGGCCACGAGTTCATCAACGACCTCGGCGAGCGCGAGCCCGGCCTGGGCCTGCTCGACGTCTGGACCGCGCGCGGCGAGGGCGCCCGCTGCGTCGGCGACGTGCTCGCCGACGTCGACCCCCGGCTCGGCCTGCCGCAGCTGACCGGCTTCGAGAACCACCAGGGCGTCACCCACCTCGGACAGGGCGTCCAGCCGTTCGCCAACGTCACCGTCGGCCGGGGCAACGGCACCGGTGACGGCACCGAGGGCGCCTGGCGGGACACCGTCTTCGGCACCTACCTGCACGGCCCCGTGCTGGCGCGCAACCCCGCCGTGGCCGACATGCTGATCAAGCTGGCGCTGGACGTCAACGCCCTGCCGCCGGCCGACACCACCTGGTACGACGCGTTGCGCGCCGAGCGCATCGCCGCCGCGACGCGCCCCGCGTAGTACGCCGGTACGCCCCGGCCGGGTGCCCGCGATGCGGTCACCCGGCCCGCGGGCGGCCCCGGACGTACGACAATGGGGCTGCCTACTGCACACCCTCCTCGGCAGCAGGCTGCACATCCACGTGGGGGCGCCGACGGCGCCGCTCCCACGTCGGCTCCTGCCCGGCCGGACCAGGGGCCGTATGCTCGACTTCACGGTCGGTTTCGGACGTTCTGTCCGGATCGACCGGTCCTTCACCCCACGGCCACTCCCCCGCCACCCCGGTGCGGGAGCGCCCCGTCACGGTGACGGCTCGTCGTCCCAGCCTGTAGTCCGGCCGTACCTCGGTTCTGCTCGGGAGTTGCAAAGCTAATGCGTATCGGAGTGCTGACCAGCGGCGGTGACTGCCCCGGACTGAACGCGGTGATCCGTTCCGTGGTCCACCGGGGGGTGGTCGACCACGGCGACGAGATCATCGGGTTCGAGGACGGGTGGCGCGGATTCCTCGAGGGCCACCACCGCCCCCTGACCCTGGACTCGGTGAGCGGCATCCTCGCCCAGGGCGGCACCATCCTCGGGTCCTCCCGGGTCCAGCCGAGCCACCTGCGGGACGGCGTCGAGCGCGCCAAGAAGTACTGCTCGGACCTCGGCCTGGACGCGGTCATCCCGATCGGCGGCGAGGGCACCCTGAAGGCCGCCAAGCTGATGAGCGACGCGGGCCTGCCGATCGTCGGCGTGCCGAAGACCATCGACAACGACATCGCCGCCACCGACGTGACCTTCGGCTTCGACACCGCCGTCTCGGTCGCCACCGAGGCCCTGGACCGGCTGAAGACCACCGCCGAGTCCCACCAGCGGGTCATGGTCGTCGAGGTCATGGGCCGGCACACCGGCTGGATCGCGCTCAACGCCGGCATGGCGGCCGGCGCGCACGCCATCGTCGTCCCGGAACGCCCGTTCCACATCGACAAGCTCACCGCCGTCGTCCGCGAGCGCTTCGACCGCCAGAAGAAGTTCGCCATCGTGGTCTGCGCCGAGGGCGCCAAGCCCGAGCCCGGCACCATGCACTGGGAGGAGGGCAGCAAGGACATCTACGGCCACGAGCGCTTCACCGGCATCGCCACCCAGCTCTCCCGCGAGCTGGAGCACCGCCTCGGCAAGGAGGCCCGGCCGGTCATCCTCGGCCACACCCAGCGCGGCGGCACCCCGACCGCCTACGACCGGGTGCTCGCCACCCGCTTCGGCTGGCACGCCGTCGAAGCCGTCCACAAGGGCGCCTTCGGGCACATCACGGCGCTGCAGGGCACCAACATCAACCTGGTGCCGCTCGCGGAGGCCGTCGCCGAGCTGAAGACCGTCCCGCAGGATCGCTACCTCGAGGCCGAGACGGTCCTCTGACCGCTCGCCCGCCCGCCGAAGGCCCCCGGACGCCGCCGCCGCGTACGGTCCGGGGGCCTTCGCGCACCCGGCGGGCGTGCCCGCGCCCCGCCCTCCAGCGTGGCCGCAGCCGGCCTGCCTGGAACTCGGCATGACCTACACCGAGCTGCCCGAACTCCTCACCCGCGCCGACCTGGTGAGCCTGCACGTGCCCCTGCTGCCGTGTAGCCGCTCCGGTTGGCGGTGGTGGTCACGCGTCGGCCCGCGGGGCAGGGCCCCTGCCTCCGGTGCCGAACAGGGGGAAGGCCTCGGCGAGGATCGCTGCGAGGTGGCGCTCCTCGACCCCCGCCTCCCGGGCCGCCCGGATCCGAGCGGCAATGTCGCCGGGCAGACGGCCGGCGGGTGCCGTCACCCAGTTGCCCGCGTCCTCGGGTCCCACGGAAACGCTGCTGGTCATGGACGCGCCCCCGAGGCCGGGATGAACTGAAGTCATGGACGTGGCGGCAGGTGTGGTCGACCGGCGGGCCCGACGGCCCGCGCTGGATCTCGTCACTACCGGCCTGTCCCACGCCCCGCGCCCGCCCAACCCTGAACCACCCGAACGGGGGCGATCAGGGCGACGCGCAGCACACCGCGACGTCGTCGGCCACTTCTGCCGGCCGGCTCCAGCAGCTCGATCACCGTCGGGAGCAGGCCGCGGAAAGCGTCCGAAGCCGGTGCCGGGGACGTCCAAGGGAAACCCTCGGGCCCAGCACCGGCTTTTGGTGGGTCTGCGCGCTCCGCCGATCCGCGGATCTCAGGGGTTCAGGGTCGCGCTGCGCAGAACCGCGGCAAGCGTCCCGGGATCGGGAGGGCCCGGCCCGGCTGGGATCTGCGTTCCTAGGCTCGGGTCTCCTGTCGGTGGGTTCCGGCTGTCAGCGCCCAGATGACGAAGATGTCGATGGCGATCATGACCAAGGCCCAGAACGGGTAGTAGGGCAGCCACAGGAAGTTGGCGATCATGTTCAATCCTGCCGCGGTCACGCCGAGTATCCGTGCCCACATCGCGCCGGTGAAGAGCAGGAAGCCCGCCACCACGATCACGAGGCCGAGGATGAGGTGCAGCCAGCCCCAGCCGGTGACGTCGAACTTGTAGACGTAGTTGCCGGTGATCACATAGCGCTCGTCGTTGACGATGGCGCCGATTCCCTCGAGGATCGCCATCGTTCCGCCGAAGATCATCATGCAGGCTGCAAAGAGGGTCCAGCCGCCCGCGAAGGGCTTCCGGCTGACTTGATTACCTTCCGACGCTCGGCTGACGTTGCTGGCCATGTTCGGCTCCTTGGGAGAGAAACCGTCGCCGTTTCCGTGCGACCTGGTCAGAGATCCGGCCTCCAGTACCAAGTTGCCACGATCGCGACACGGCGGCTACTCGCGCACTGCCCCAGCCCTTCGTCGGGCCGAGAGAACGATCACCGGGTCCACGAGTCGGAACCTGCACATCCTCCTGGCCTTCCGCGGGGCCGGAGATGGTGGGTCACCCGATCGAGTCACTGCACCGGGTGATCCACTCGGTCGGCCCACTGTCCGTGCGGGCGGTCCGGAGGTTGCCTACGGTCGGACCGGGCGGCCTTCGGACGCCCCGGTCTGGGCAGGCAGCGCAGACTGAAGCCCAGCGACACGTGGAGATGGCAGACATGCCCACCACCTCTGAGACGCCCGTTCTCGACACCCTCATGGCCATGACCGCCGATTCGATCGAGCGGTGCGGACTGGCCCCCGACATGCTGATCCTCACCCGCATCGCGGCGCTGGCGGCGATGGACGCACCTGCGCTCTCCTACCTCGCGCACCTCGAACCGGCGATGAAGGAGCACATGACCGCCAGTCAGCTGCAGGACGTGCTGGTCGCGATCGCGCCGATCGTCGGCACCGCCCGGGTGATGTCGGCCGCGACCCACATCACCGAGGCGCTCGGGGTCGCCATCGCGGTGGCCGACGCGGGAATCGAGAACCAGGGCGGCATGTAGCACGCCGCGACCGCGGTGCATGTCGTTCTTCAAACCGTTTGCCGTGGCGGTGATCCCGGACGGCGGAGGAACCGGTCAGCCGGCCGCCGCCCGGGGTGGGGGACGACCACGATCACGCAAGGGATCGGGTCGGAGTGAAGCGCGGATCGCGAACCTGGGGGTGAAGTGCTCGAACTTCCACACCACCGCGCTGCGTTCGCTGACCCGGGCCGCGCTGCTGACCGGCCGCACCGCGCCCTCGAACGGGATGGCGACGATCGCCGAGTTTCAGTTCCGGCTTCCCCGGCGGCTGGAACGCGCATCTGCTCGGGCCATAGCGCAACGCCGTGGTGGCGGGACAGCGGGATCGACCGAGGCCTTTGAGTCACCCCCAACACGTCAAAGGCGCCACCCCTGTTTGCGCGCCGCGGTGAGAGGCTGGTCGTGTGGAGGAACCTCCCCTCGATGGCCCGGAATCCGCACTGTCCCGTCAAGTGCTGCGGGCAGCCCTGGCGGACCCTGGCCACCTGCCCGAACTGCTGGCCAATTTCGCCGTCCACCATCTCGGGCGGCGCGCCGGCGCCTCGGTCGCCCGCGCGCGCGACCAGCATCCCGACGCCGGTGACGCCGAGCTGTGCGTCATGGTGATCACACGGGGCCGGCGGGTCAGCCAGAGCGAGGGCGCATTCGTGGGCGGCCCGTTCATGGCGCTCGTCCCGTTCGCGTTCTGCAGCGCGCTGCTCACGCAGAGCCGGATGATGCTGGAGTTGGCGGCGGTCGCGGGGCGGGAGCCCACCGATGGCGCACGGGCGGCCGAGCTGCTCGTGATCCAGGGCGTGTACCAGGACGAGGAGCAGGCCCGGGCCGCGCTCGAGGCCGCCGCGGCGACGCGAACCGATACCCCTCCCGGCCGTATCGCAGCCCTGTGGAGGGTGGTGAAACGGATGGCCTACCTGCTCGGCGTGGTTACCCCCGAGCAACGGCCGACGTCGACCGCCGCCCGCGTCGGGCAGTGGATCCTGCTCGCGGTGGTCCTCCTCATCGGCCTGGTAGCCCCGCTGATCTGGTTGCCCTACCTCGGTTACTCCTACCACCGTGCGACCCAGGAACTCGGCAAGCGAGCCCGGGCGTACTACCACGGCGACGCCACCACCGCGCCGTCGGAGTCGGACCACGCCACCCGGGCCCGGCCCGCGCTCGTGGGCTCCGGCCTCAGGACAGTGCTCTCGCTGCTGCTGCCGATCGGTGCGGTGATGCTCGTGGTCGCCACCGACGCCAAGCTCGCGGGCAGCCGGTACCCGCTGCTCCTGGTCGCGCTGGTCACGCTGTCCGGTGTAGTCGGTGCGCTCTGGTACCTGCGCCACCGACACGTGCGCCGGCCGGCGGACTGACCCCGCTGCACCGGGGTGGGCGGGGTCCCGTGTGTTCGGGGCAGGCACTCGGCGGGCAGCGTGATCCCGGCTGCTGCCACGCCGACGCGGCCGGCAGCGGTGCTGTCCCGATCTTGGGAGGGTTGTCACGCGTGGCCGGCGGAGGCACCTGGGGCTGTTGGATGCGGTGCGCGGTCGCCGTCCGGGCCGGTGTCGAGGAACTCGCGGATGGCGAAGCCGAGCGCCACCAAGAAGCCGATCCACAGAACCACTGCTTTACCACCGGCTGCAGACGCGGCTCACCCGCGTGGCGTTTCCACCGCGCCGGATGCCGCCGGCGTCCGCGATGATCGGAGGAACACCTCCCCGCCGGCTGTGGGGCGGCCCTGCGAGTCCCGTCACCCGGCAGGGGCTCGGCGCCGCGTGACCGCAGAAACCGCTGCCGCGCCCGGAGGGCCGACACCGGCAGGACGGTCGGAGCTTCTCGACCCAGGGTCGCCTGACCGGTTCTCCCGGCGGGCCGGACGCCGAGGAGACGGTACGCCATGCCCGCCGAGCCCGCTGCCCCGCAGGACCCCTTCGCGGTCGTCCGCAGCCGCGAGTACGTCGCGCTGCTGGTGATGGCGGCCGTGCTGGGCGTGCCGATCTCGGCCGCTGCGTACGGCTTCCTCGCCCTCGTCTCCGAACTCCAGTCCCTGGTCTACGACGACCTGCCCAAGGGCCTCGGCTTCAGCGGAACGCCGAACTGGTGGGCCGTGCCCGTGCTCGCCGTCTCCGGCGTCCTGGTCGCCCTCACCATCCGGCAGCTTCCCGGGCGAGGCGGGCACGAGCCGGCCGACGGGCTCAAGACCGGCGGCATCCCATCCGTGGCCACGGTGCCCGGGGTCGCCCTCGCCGCGATCGCCTCGCTCAGCCTCGGCGTCGCGCTCGGCCCGGAGGCCCCACTGATCGCGCTCGGCGGCGGCCTGGCCGTCGGCGCGATCCGACTGTTCAAACGCGACGCCCCTCCCAACGCCCTCGCCGTCATCGGCGCGGCGGGCAGCTTCGCGGCGATCAGCGAACTCCTCGGCTCGCCCATCCTCGGCGCGTTCCTGCTGATGGAGGCCTCCGGCCTGGCCGGGCCGATGCTCGGCGTCGTCCTGGTGCCCGGCCTGCTCGCCGCCGGCATCGGCTCGCTGATCTTCACCGGCCTGGACTCCTGGACCGGCCTGGGCACCTACTCCCTGTCGCTGACTCACGTACCACCCGCCGACCGGCCCACCCTCGCCGCGTTCGGCTGGGCGGTCCTCGCAGGCCTCGCCGCCCCGGTCCTCGGCGAGGTGATCCGTCGCTTGGCCCTGCGCCTGAGAACACACGTCGAGCCGCGAAGGGTGCCGATCACCGCGCTGATCGGCGTCCTCATCGGAGTACTCGCCCTGCTCTACACCAGCATCACCGACAAACCGATCTCCGGAGTGCTGTTCTCGGGCGAGAGCACCATCGGCCCCCTCCTGGCCGACCAGGCCGGCTACTCCGTCGGCACACTGCTGCTGCTGGTCGTGTTCAAGTCGCTCGCCTACATCGCGTCGCTCAGCGCCTTCCGCGGCGGCCCGGTCTTCCCGTCCCTGTTCGTGGGCGGCGCGGGCGGCCTGGCCATGTCCCACCTTCCCGGACTCGACACCACCACGGGCTTCGCCATCGGGGTGGGCGCGCTGAGCGTCGCCATGCTCAAACTCCCGATGACCTGCGTCCTGCTGGCCACCCTGCTGCTCGGCTCCCAGGGGCTCACCGTGATGCCACTGGTGATCGTCGCGGTGGTGGTCTCCTACGTAGGGACCCAAAGACTCGCGGGACGGGCGACCGGTGCCACCGTCAAACCCGGGCCCCCGGGGACGCCCGCCCCCTGACACATCCGCGGTCGGTTGACGACGACGCCCACAAAGCGGTCCCGGGCTGCTTACCCCTCGTCATCCCGACGGCCGTGGCCGGCCGGTGCCGTCGTCGGTGTCCGCGCCGCCGGGAGGCGGGGCGAAGTCGGGGAAGACCGGCCGATTACCCCGGTTGAGTCCCACGTTGACGGCGCCCAGGATGACGCGCGCGGCGATGCCGACGAAGACCAGGTCCCCGAGCATCTGCAGGACGACCAGCGCTCTGGCCGCCTCGCTCTTGGGGACGATGTCGCCGAAGCCCACGGTGGAGAGCACGGTGACGGTGAAATACACGGAGTCCATCCGCGTCAGGGGGTCCGTGAAGGACCCGGATTGGCTCCGCGCCGCGAGGTAGTAGGTCGTCGCGAACAGGAGGATGAACAGCGGGACGCTCGTGGCCAGCGCCTCGATGGCTTTGAGCCGAGGGTAAGGGGACCGGATGATCGACCGTGTCTGCCAGGCGACGAGCGCGGACACCATGAGCAGCCCGGCGATGAGACCCACCGCCGTGGCCGCCCCGAAGGGCTCGTCCAGCGGCAGCAGAAAGTACGCCGCCACCAGGATGGCCGCGGTCAGCACCGACCGCATGAGTACCCACAGGAGGAGAACGCGGCGCTTGCGCTTGGACATATCCTCCGGCCCGGACGGTCGCCTCATGCCGGTTCCCGTGAGCCCCAGGACCGGAATGTCAGTCGGTCGATCCTCATAGAAGCCAGCATGCAGACTCCGCACGGCTTTCCGGGATTGCCGCTGGTGTGTTCCCGGCCGATTCCTCCGACCGGTAGGCCACAACGTTGCTCGATCCCCAGCACAACCTGGTCACCAGCCGCCAGGCCTACCGCCCCCAACGTCGCCGACTTCGCCGCCGGGCGGCGCAGTGAGGACACCCTCCTCCCGGCCGTACGGGACTCTGACCTAGCCGTCCTGGCCGAGTGCCTCGCGGTACCACGCGGCGGCCTGCGGGAGGCGGGCGAGCGGGCCGGGGCCGGGCGGGCAGGCGGCCAGGCGCCAGATGTCCTCGCTGCGGTACCAGTGGTCGCGGACGATCATGCCGAACTGGCGCTCGGAGACCCGACCGGGCACGGCGGCCAGCAGTCGGCGGCACTCGTCCCACGGGACGTCCGGCACGTCCGGGCCGTCCAGGGCGGGCAGCAGGCCGAGGGCGGCCAGGGCCGCGAGCAGGTCACCGGAGCGGACCGGGTCGGGGTGGGAGGCGTGGTGGACACCGGGCGGGACGGCGTGGTCGTCCAGGGCGAGCGCGGTGACCAGCCGGGCCAGGTCGGTGCGGTCCACCACCGAGAGCCGGGCAGCGCCGCCCGCCCAGCGCACCGGCACCCGGCGGACCAGCTCGGCCAGGGCCGGCACCACCCAGCGGTCCCCCGCCCCGGTCACCAGCCCGGGGCGCAGCACGTACGCGCCGGCGTCCAGGGCGTGGCGCTCGCCGAGCAGCCGGGTACGGCTGGCCTCGGACACCGGGGCGGGCGACACCTCGTCCACCGCGATGCCCGCGTGCGGCCCCTCGCCGTACACCGCGGCCGTCGAGAGGTGGACGATCCGGCGCACCCCGGCGCGGGTGGCGGCCGCCATCAGCGCGGCCGTGCCCCGGACGTTCGCCGCCTCGCACTCCTCGGCGCAGCCGTCGACCCGGGAGGCCAGGTGGACCAGCACTCCGGCGCCCTCGCAGAGCTCCGCCAGGGCCGCCCCGTCGGTGAGGTCGCCCGGCACCCAGGTGGTGCCGGGGGCGGGGGCCTCCGGCACCCGGCGGGCCAGCGCGCGCACCCGCACGCCGCGCGCCGCGAGGGCCGCCAGGACCCCGGAGCCGATGAAACCGGTCGCCCCGGTCAGCGCGACGGTGGTCCGCGCCGCGGCTCCCCGTTCCGTCGCCGCCGTGTCTGCTTCCGTCGCCGTACGTGGCTCCGTCGCCATGTCTGGGCCTCCCTGCCGACCGGCCGGTCAGTCTAGCCAGCGGGCCGTCCGGTGGGCAGACACCCCGTACGGAGGGGGTGGGGGCACGGCCCGAGGTAAGGCCCACCTAGGCTGTAGGCCAAGCAAAAGGGGCGAACCGGACCCGCACCGGGGGCCACGAGGACGGAAAGCAGGACCCGCCGATGGGCGACGGAATGTCAGGCATGCACCACCACGGCGGGATGACCCAGCTAGGACCGTTCACCTTCTCCAACGTCTGGACCTGGTCCCCGGACTGGGTGTTCCTGCTCGGCGGCCTGGTCGCCCTGGGGCTCTACGCGGCGGGCGTGGTCCGGCTGTACCGGCGCGGCGACCGCTGGCCGATCAGCCGGATGGTCGGCTGGGCGGTCGGCGTCGGCACCCTGCTGCTGGTCACCTGCAGCGGGCTGAACGACTACGGCATGGTGCTGTTCAGCGCGCACATGATCCAGCACATGGTGCTCTCCATGCTGACGCCGATCCTGCTGCTGCTGGGCGCCCCGATCACCCTGGCGTTGCGCGCGCTGCGCCCGGCCGGCAAGGGCCGCCCGCGCGGGCCGCGCGAGCTGCTGGTGGCGCTGCTGCACAGCCGGTACGTCCGGATCATCTCGCACCCGGCGTTCACCATCCCGCTGTTCATCGCGAGCCTGTACGGGGTCTACTTCACCCCGCTGTTCGACTTCCTGATGCAGTACCGCCTCGGGCACATCTTCATGATGGTGCACTTCCTGTTCGCCGGTCTGGCCTTCTTCTGGCCGATCATGGGCGTGGACCCGGGCCCGCACCGGCCCGGCCACGTGATGCGGATCATCGAGCTGTTCATGGGGATGCCGTTCCACGCCTTCTTCGGCGTGGCGGTGATGATGGCCAGCCACCCGCTGGTCACCACCTTCACCGCGGAGGGGTCGCCGCCCGGGACGAAGCTGCTGGAGGACCAGAAGCTGGCGGGCGGCATCACCTGGGCGTTCGGCGAGATCCCGACCGCGATCGTGCTGATCGCCCTGGTCTACCAGTGGATGGGCTCCGAGCAGCGGCAGGCCCGCCGCCGCGACCGCGCCGAGGACCGGTCCGGCGACGCCGAGCTGGAGGCGTACAACGCCTACCTGGCCTCACTGCACAAGCGCGACCGGCGACCGGGGGCGGGCGCGGCCCCGGGGGCGCCGGGCGCCTCGACGGCTCCCTCGACTACGGCGGCTCCGGCCGCTTCGGCAACTCCGGCGGCCGAGGCGGGCTGAGCACCCGCGCCGCTCCGGAACCCCCGCTCCCGGGAACCCCCGTTCCACCTCCGGAACGGGGGTTCCGCCGTTCCCGGGCCGGGCGCCGGAACGGTGGTTCCGCGGTACGCGTTCGAACGGATATGCACGTCCTGCTGATCGGCGCCGTCCTGCTCTGCGGGTACGTCCTGCTCTGGCTGCTCGGTTTCCTCGGCTTCGCACTGCTGCACCGGCGCCGCCGGCCCGTGCCGGTCGGCTCCGACTTCCTGGTCGTCCTGGGCGCGGCGCTGGACGGCTGTGAGCCCGGGCCCACGCTGGCGGCCCGGCTGGACGCCACGCTGGAACGATTCGCCGCCGAGGAGGCCGCCGGGTACGCCCCGCTGGTCCTGGTGACCGGCGGCAAGGGCCCGCACGAGCTGTGCACCGAGGCCGCCGCGATGGCCCGCTACCTGATCGCCCGGGGCGTCCCGGCCGAGCGGATCCGGCGCGAGGAGCGGGCCGTGAACACCACCGAGAACCTCCGGTTCAGCGCGGCCCTGATGGCCGCCGAGCGCCCCGGCTACCGGTGCACGGTGGTCACCAGCGGCTTCCACGCCGTCCGCTCCGCGCTCGCCGCCCGCCGGGCCGGCGCGACCGCCGAGGTGCTCGGCGCGGACGGACCGCTGGCGCACGGCCCGTACCTGCTGCTGCGGGAGGCCGTCGGTACCGCGCTGACCCTGCTCGGCCGCATCTGAGCCGGACACCGGCCTCCGGGCGAGGGCCGGAGGCCGGGGGAACGCGGGGCCGGGGGAACGCGGGGAGGCCCCCGGGTCCGCACGCACGGACCCGGGGGCCTCCCGGTGGTTCAGCTCGGCTCGGCTCGGCTCAGTGCAGAGCCCGACCGGGTTCAGCCGAGGCTGGCGAGCGCCTCGTTGAGGGTCTTCGACGGGCGCATCACGGCCGCGGCCTTGGCCGGGTCCGGCTGGTAGTAGCCGCCGAGGTCGACCGCCGAGCCCTGGACGGCGATCAGCTCGTCCACGATGGTCTGCTCCTGCTCGGTCAGCGTCTTGGCCAGGCCCTCGAAGGCCTGGGCGAGCTCGGCGTCGGCGGTCTGCTTGGCCAGCTCCTGGGCCCAGTAGGTGGCCAGGTAGAAGTGGCTGCCGCGGTTGTCGATGCCACCGAGGCGGCGGCTCGGCGACTTGTCCTCGTTGAGGAAGGTGCCGGTGGCGCGGTCCAGGGTGTCGGCCAGCACCTGGGCGCGGGCGTTGCCGGTGGTGGTGGCCAGGTGCTCGAAGCTGGCGGCCAGCGCGAAGAACTCGCCGAGGCTGTCCCAGCGCAGGTAGTTCTCCTTGACCAGCTGCTGGACGTGCTTCGGGGCGGAGCCGCCGGCGCCGGTCTCGAACAGGCCACCGCCCGCCATCAGCGGGACGACCGACAGCATCTTGGCGCTGGTGCCCAGCTCCAGGATCGGGAACAGGTCCGTCAGGTAGTCACGCAGCACGTTGCCGGTCACCGAGATGGTGTTCTCGCCGCGGCGGATGCGCTCCAGCGAGAACTTGGTGGCCTCGACCGGGGACTTGATCTCGATCTGCAGGCCGGTGGTGTCGTGCTCCGGCAGGTAGGTCTTGACCTTCTCGATCAGCACCGCGTCGTGGGCGCGAGTCTCGTCCAGCCAGAACACCGCCGGGTCGCCGGTGGCGCGGGCGCGGGAGACGGCCAGCTTGACCCAGTCCTGGATCGGCAGGTCCTTGGTCTGGCAGGCGCGGAAGATGTCGCCCGGCTGGACGGCCTGCTCCAGCACCACGTTGCCGTCGGCGTCGACCAGGCGGGCAGTGCCGGCGGCCTCGATCTCGAAGGTCTTGTCGTGCGAGCCGTACTCCTCGGCCTTCTGCGCCATCAGGCCGACGTTCGGCACCGAGCCGATGGTGGCCGGGTCGAGGGCGCCGTTGGCGCGGCAGTCGTCGATGACGGCCTGGTACACGCCGGAGTAGCTGCTGTCCGGCAGCACGGCGAGGGTGTCGGCCTCCTGGCCGTCCGGGCCCCACATGTGGCCGGAGGTGCGGATCATGGCCGGCATCGAGGCGTCGACGATGACGTCGCTCGGCACGTGCAGGTTGGTGATGCCCTTGTCGGAGTCGACCATGGCCAGGGCCGGGCCCTCGGCCAGCTCGGTCTCGAAGGAGGCCTTGATCTCCGCGCCGTTCGGCAGCGCGTCCAGGCCTGCCAGGATGCCGCCGAGGCCGTTGTTCGGGTTCAGGCCGGCGGCGGCCAGCGCAGCGCCGTGGGCGGCGAAGGTCTTCGGGAAGAAGACGCGCACGACGTGGCCGAAGATGATCGGGTCGGAGACCTTCATCATGGTGGCCTTGAGGTGCACCGAGAACAGCACGCCCTCGGCCTTGGCACGGGCCACCTGGGCGGCCAGGAACTCGTTGAGGGCGGCGGCGCGCATCACGGAGGCGTCGACGACCTCGCCGGCCAGCACCGGCACCTTCTCGCGCAGCACGGTGGTGGTGCCGTCCTCGCCGACCAGCTCGATGCGCAGGGCACCGTCGGCCGCGACCACGGCGGACTTCTCGGTGGACCGGAAGTCGTTCTCGCCCATGGTGGCGACGTTGGTCTTGGAGTCGCCCGTCCAGGCACCCATGCGGTGCGGGTGGGTCTTGGCGTAGTTCTTGACCGACAGCGGCGCGCGGCGGTCCGAGTTGCCCTCGCGCAGGACCGGGTTGACGGCGCTGCCCTTGATCTTGTCGTAACGGGCGCGGACGTCCTTGTCCTCGTCGGTCTGCGGGTCGTCCGGGTAGTCCGGCAGGGCGTAGCCCTGGGCCTGCAGCTCGGCGACGGCGGCCTTCAGCTGCGGCACGGAGGCCGAGATGTTCGGCAGCTTGATGATGTTGGCGCTCGGGGTCTTGGCCAGCTCACCCAGCTCGGCCAGGGCGTCGCCGATCCGCTGCGCCTCGGTCAGACGCTCCGGGAAGCTCGCGATGATCCGCCCGGCCAGGGAAATGTCGCGGGTCTCCACCCGTACACCCGCGGTCGAGGCATACGCCTGGACCACCGGCAGGAACGAGTAGGTCGCCAGGGCCGGAGCCTCGTCGGTGTGCGTATAGATGATGGTCGAGTCAGTCATCGGTACTCCGCTTCACGTCTCCAACGTCTTGACGTCAAGATATCTCGTCACGGGCCCCTCGCTCCACCGCCCCCCGCCCCGGAGCGCACGCCGGTCTCCCCGAGGGCGCTCCCGCGGCCGTGACCAGGGGCAGAATCCACGGTCGTCCGAGCCGGGACGCACGGCAAACGGAGCACCCTCGGCCGGCGGTGTCGTCCATCCGGGTGAGCCGAACGTCAGGAGTGCGTCAACGCACCACCCCATTCGGTCAACGCTGCGTCAGGACCGGCGACGCCCGGGGCGAACCGCCCTAGCGTCGAGGAAGCAGTTCCGGCAGGAACCACCACCCCACCCGGGAGCATCCGCATGGCCCGCGTCGTCTGGCACGTACCGGTCACCACCTCCGGCACCGGCAGCACCACCGCACTCCGCCTCTTCCGCCTGCGCGACGGCCGCCGCTGCGCGGTCGGATTCTCCAGCCCCGAAGCCCTCGCCGCCCTCCTCGGACCGGACCAGGCCCACACCGAACTCGGCGAACCCGCCCTGCGCGACCTCACCGCCCCGCTCGGGGTGACCACCCTGGTCCTGGACCCGAGGCTGGTCGCCCCGCCCGTCTCCACCCCCGCCGCACCGCCCGCCCCGGCCCCGACCGCTCAGCTCCAGCACCGGTGACGGCCCCGCTCCAGCTCGTCCCGGGCGGCCTGGCCCCCGACAGCCACCTGCGGCCGGCCCGGTCCCTGCACGCGATCGCCCGGGTCAGCCACGGCCCGGTCCCGCTGGACTTCGACCGGCTCGCGGCCGAGTTCCCGGCCGTCCAGAGCGGCCTCGCCCTCGCCGGCGAAGCCGACCTGGAGCTCCGGCTCGCCTGCACCGGCCCGGAGGAGTTACGGACGATCGCCGCCGCCCTGCACCGCGCGGGCGCCGCCAGGGTCCGCATCGACCTGGTCCTGCGCGCCCTCACCCCGACGCCGGTGACCCTGCGGCCGGTGCCGTGAGCAGCGTGCTCACTCCTCGCCGGGGCGCGGGTCCGGGTTGATCGCCTGGCCGTCGACGGGCTGGCCCCAGGCGTCGTCGCCGAGCGCGTCGACGCAGTAGCCGCTGCCCTCGACGTGCCCGCCCGCACCCCGGCACTGCTCGGCGGTGACGTCCCGGAGCCCGGTCGCCGACGCCGGAACAGCGGCGGCGGCGACCGTGGCACCGGCGGCGGTGGTGAGCAGGGCGGTGGTGAGCAGGACGGTGGTGGGCAGGACGGTGGTGGGCAGGACGGCGGACGCGGTCGTGACGGCCACCCGGGCCAGGCGTGAGCGGTTCATGCGGACCACCACAGCACGGCCACACGCCCCCGGCGACCACAGGAGCCCGCCCGGGTGGCCGGCCGCGTGGCCGCCGGGGTGGCCGCCGGGTACGGCCACCCCGCCGGGCTACCCGCGGGCCAGCGCCCCGATCGCCGCGAGCAGCAGCGCCGAGCCCAGCAGCAGTCCCGCCGTGACCGGCTCTCCCAGGAACAGCACGCCGATCACCGCCGCCGTCGCCGGCTCCAGCAGCACCAGCACCGCCGCCGTCGTCCCGGGGACGGCGGTCAGCCCGGTGAAGTACCAGCGGTAGGCGAGCAGCGTGGGCACCGTGCCGAGGAAGAGCAGCGCGATCCCGGTCACCGCCGGGTCCCCGGCCGTCGGCAGGAGGCTCCGGGTGGCCGCGAGCGGGAGCAGGCAGAGCAACCCGGTGGTGAAGGCACCGGTACTGGCCCGGGCCGAGCCGCCGCCACGCGCCCAGAGGGTGAGGCCGCTCTGCCCGGCGCCCGCCAGGACGGCCAGCGCGACGCCCAGCGCCGGGCGCGGCCCGGCGGCCGGGGCGGCGACCAGCAGGGCGAGCCCGGCGAGGGCCAGGACGACGACGGCGAGCGCACGGCGGGTGAGGCGCTCGCCGAGCAGCAGGTGTGCGCCGAGGCTGGTGAGCACCGGGCCGGCGCCGATGGTGATCAGGGTGCCCAGCCCCAGGCCCGCGTAGCGCACGGAACCGAAGTAGGCGCACTGGCTGACCGCCAGGCCGAGCCCGGTCAGCACGGCGGCTCCAGGCCGGGCGGCACCCCGCCGGGCGGCTCCGGGCCGGGCGGCTCCCCGCTCGGCTTGGCGTTCGCCGGTCGGCAGCAGGGCCAGGCAGAGCGCCGCGACGCCGAAGCGCCAGCAGGAGACGGCCACCGGGCCGAGGCCGCTGGTGCGCATCAGCAGCGCGGCCACGGCCCCGCCCACGCCCCAGGCGACGGCGGCGGCGGAAATGGACAACAGGCCGTGCCGGAAGGGCACGGCGGTGTACGAGGTCATGCGTCGGTACTCCACGATGAATGGCCGGTTCAGGTCCGCTGGGTGCGCGGGCGGCAGTCATCGCCCCGACTGCGGGCGGAATCCCGCCGAGCCGGGGTGGGTGGAGTGGGCCGCCCGCTAGCGGGCCGGCGGGGGGAGGATCACGTGACGCATGGGGCCAGCGTACGCCGTTGGTGCCCGTGATCTTCCGCCGGTCCGGCCGCGCGACGTACCGTCGGCCGTGAACGGCCGGACGGGATCGGCGGACCCTGCCATCGGGCCGGTCGGCCGGTCGGCTGGCCAGCTGGTCGGCTGGTCGGCTGGTCGGCTGGCGGGCCGGCGGGCCGGCGGGCCGGCGATCCAGGCCCACCGGCCGGCTGTGGTCAGGGAGTTGGGCTACCGGCGAGAGCCGGCCTCGCCCGGCACGGGCCGCCGCTCGCTCGCGCGCGGGCCGGCGGCGGGCTGCCAGGAGTCCGGGATCCGCGGGAACTGGTAGGCCCAGCGGTGGAAGACGAACCGGGCGGCGACGAAGCCCACGCCCAGGCAGACCCCACCGCCGACCGCGTCCAACCAGAGGTGGTTCGCGGTGGCGATGATCACAGTCAGCGTGAACAGCGGGTACAGCAGTCCCAACGCCCGCAGCCAGGCCCGCCTGGCCAGGTAGAACACCGTCAGCCCGCACCAGAGCGCCCAGCCGAAGTGCATCGACGGCATTGCGGCGTACTGGTTGGAGATGCTCGCTCCCGCGCCCGAGGCCAGCGAGCCCCAGGTGTGGTGCGCGGTCACCGTGTCGATGAAGTCGGGCAGCATCCGCGGCGGGGCCATCGGGAAGACGTAGTAGCCGACGAGGGCGATTCCGGTGCCTCCGGCCAGCGCGGTGCGGACCGCCGGGTACCGGCCGGGGTGGCTGCGGTAGAGCCAGACCAGGACGGCGATGGTGATGATGAAGTGCAGTGTGGCGTAGTAGTAGTTCATCCCGACGATCGCCCAGGTCACCGAGTCGATGCCGTGGTTCACCGAGCGCTCGAAGGCCAGGCCGAGGCTCCGCTCCAGGTCCCACACCAGGTTCGCGTGCGCCTTGGCGGTCTCGGCGTGCTGCGGCACCGCGTTGCGCACGAGGTTGTAGACCCAGTAGCTGATCCCGATGAGCGCCAACTCGAACCAGAGGCGCGGCCGGACCGGACGGAGCCGGCGGGCGGCGATCCGGCCGCGCAGCGTGCGCGGACCGTCCGGCGCGGCACCGCCGGCGGCGAGGCCGCCCGTCCCGTCCGTCCCGTCCGTCCCGTTCGCCGCCCCGCCGGGTGACTGCCCCTTGAATTGTGGTGAACTACCGCTGGGGTAAGGCGAGTTGTGCTCGGCACCGGATGCGTGGCTGTCGGTCGGTAACCTCATGGGGAAGAAGTCTGCCAGACGATCCGTGACCGTCCGATCATCCACTCGGCGGGTTTTCGTCACCGGCCGTACGCCCGCAGTGGTACGGGACTTCACCGCCGAGCCGGTCGCACCGATCCCCCGTCCGCTCCGCCCGCGGACCTCATTTCCGCCGTATTGCACAGCATTTCACACCAGGTCACGGCCATCGCGACCGGCTCGCGCACGACTTGACGACGGGAAGGGTCTCCACGCTCCGTTCACGTCTCCCGACAGCAATCCGCACTTCCCCTTTCGGGCCCGGATGAGTAAGACTGGAGTACGGGCCGGGCGGGGGCAGGTCCGTCCGGATCAGGGATCCACCTCCGCCATGTCCGCATTGTCCATCCGGCTTGCCGGTTATGCGAGAAAAGGTGACGCGGTGACGAACCCCTTCGAGGACCCCGAGGCCAACTACCTGGTTCTGGTGAACGACGAGGGCCAGCATTCGCTCTGGCCGGTCTTCACGGAAATTCCGGCCGGGTGGCAGCAGGTGTTCGGCGAGGCCGGACGCCAGGAGTGCCTGGACTACATCGAGAACTCCTGGACCGATATGCGTCCGAAGAGCCTCATCTCGGCCATGGAGCAGTAGTTTCCAGCCCGGCCCGACGAAATTCAGCTTGCAGTACCGGCCACGGCCGGTAGCAACGGGGAGAAAGCCATGGAGCACGGCGGGCACTACACGGTTGTCTGCACTCGATGCGGTTTACGACTCGGGGACGACGGGCTGATCTCGGCCTGCCCCGGGTGCCGTGACAATTCACTGCTGCGGACCGAGTACACCGCCGGCTCACTGGCCGACGCGGTCGCGGCCGCCCCGGCGGCCTCCGGCCTCTTCCGCTACCGCGACTGGCTCCCGGTGATCCGTGAGGTGCCCGGGGCGAGCCTGCCGGCGGTGCACCGATGTCGCGGTCTCGGCGCCGCCCTGGGACTCAGCGACCTCTGGATGGCCTTCAGCGGCTACTGGCCGGAACGCGACTGCCGCATGGACTCCGGAACCTTCAAGGAACTGGAGGCCTTCTCCGTCCTGGGCCGGGTCCCGCAGGACGCGGGCATCATGGTCGTGGCGTCCGCCGGGAACACCGCGGCCGCGTTCGTCCGGGCCACCGAACAGTTCGACTTCCCCTGTGTGCTGGTGGTCCCCGAGCGCGCCCTGCCCGGCCTGGCGCTCGCCGGAACCGGCCCGCAGGTGCGGATCGTCGCCGTCAAGGGCGGCGGCTACAACGACGCCATCACCTACAGCCAGGGCATCCTGGCCACCGGCGCACCCTTCTTCCCCGAGGGCGGAGTCCGCAACGTCGCCCGGCGCGACGGCCTCGGCGTGGTCATGCTGGCCGCGTACGAGCGACTGGGCCGACTGCCCGACTACTACGTCCAGGCCGTCGGCAGCGGCACCGGCGCGATCGCCGCGCACGAGGCGGCCCGGCGGATCGCCGCCACCACGGGCGGCACCCCGCCGCGCACCCTGCTCTGCCAGAACACCGGCTTCGCCCCGCTGCACCGGCTCTGGCTCCAGGAGCGCGCCGGCGCGGCCGAGTCGCTGCCGTCTCCCACTCCGGTTCCTCCCGTTGCTGCGAATCCGGCTCCCACGCCGGTCTCGGCGCCGACTCCGCTCTCGCGTCCGGTCGCGCCGTCGACCGTCGACGTCCACGCCCCCGAACTCGTCAACGCGACACCGCCGTTCGGGGTCCGCGGCGGCGTCCGAGACCTGCTGGCCGACACCTCGGGCGAGGTCCTGCTGGCCGACACCCCGGCCGCGCTCGCCGCGGCCGCGCTGTTCGAGGAGACCGAGGGCATCGACATCGAGCCGGCCGCCGCCGTGGCGGTGGCCTGCCTGCGACGCGCGGTGGCCGAGCGGCGGATCCCGCGTGACGCGCGGATCCTGCTCAACATCACCGGTGGCGGCCGCCGCCGCGCCCGCGCGGAACGCGAAGGCAGCGCCCAGCTCCCGAACGCCTCGCTCGTCGGGGCCGAGGACGACCCGGCGGTCACGGCAGCCATGCTGCTCGACTCGCTGGCCCGGTGACGGCGAGCCCGACCGGGCGCTGACCCCCCATCCAAGCCTCACACCGCCCCAGGCGCCGCCCCGGCGCCGCGAGGGCGGTCACACACGTGCGCCGCCCGACCGCCCGGCCGGGCAGCGTTGGAACCTTCGGGCCGACGGCCCGGGGCGATCCCAGACGAACCGGAGTTCCAGCACATGTCGCCTTCCCAGCCCGAGTACCTGCCCCTGCTTTCCGGCCAGGCCGGAATGTGGTTCGCGCAGCAGCTGGACCCGGCCAGCCCTGCCTACCAGGTCCACGAGTACGTGGAGATCCACGGGCCGGTCGACCCGCAGCTGTTCGAGCGCGCCCTCCACCGGGCCGTCCTCGACTGCCAGACGCTGCGTCTGCGACTGGTGACGAGCGGTCAGGAGCTGCGCCAGTTCGTCGAGCCCGACCCGGCCTGGCGGTTCGTCCCGGTCGACGTCAGCAGTGAGGCCGACCCGTGGGAGGCGGCGCTGAGCTGGATGCGCACCGAGTACCTCCGGCCGTACGACCTGGAGACCGGCCCCGCCTGCGCCTTCGCCCTGATCCGGCTGGCGCCCGACCACTACGTCTGGTCGCTGCGGGCCCACCACGCGATGGGCGACGGCCACAGCGGCCCGCTCTTCGCCGCCCGGGTCGCGGAGGTCTACAGCACCTGGGCGGAGGGCCGGACCCTGCCCGAGGAGAGCGGGATCCCGCCGTTCGCACGACTGGTGGAGGTCGAGGCCGAGTACCGCGCCTCCGCCCAGTTCGCGGCGGACCGCCAGTACTGGCAGGACCGGCTCACCGACCGGCCGACCGCCGTCAACTTCGCCGGCCGGTTCGCCCCCACCTCGCACACCCACCTGCGCCACGCGCGCCGACTGGACTCCGAGTACATGGCCACGCTGCGCACCTCGGCGCGCCGCCTCGGAGTCAGCTGGACCGTCCTGGTGCTCGCCGCCGCGGCCGCCTACACCGCCCGGGTGACCGGCAGCGGCGACGTGGTCCTCGGCTTCCCGGTCGGCGCGCGGTCCGGGGAGGTCGCCCGGACCACCCCGGGCGTGGTCAACAACGTGGTGCCCCTGCGCCTGACCGTCGACCCGCGGGAACCGCTCTCCGCGCTGATCAAGCAGACCAGCCGCGCCGCCCGGGAAGCCCTGCGCCACCAGCGCTACCGCTACGAGGAGATCCGTCGCGACCTCGGGCTGGTCGCCTCCAGCGGGCAACTGTTCGGCCCCACGGTCAACATCCAGTCCTTCGACTACAACCTGGACTTCGGCGGCCACCCGAGCACCACCCACAACCTCAGCAGCGGCCCGGTCGAGGACCTCAACATCCTGATCTACGACCGGCAGACCGGCGACGGCGCCGGGCTCGTCGTCGACGCCAACCCGGCGCTCTACCAGCCGGCGGAGATCGCCGCCCACTGCCGCCGGTTCCAGCACTACCTCGCCGCCCTGGCGGCCGCCGACGGCACCCTGCCGCTGCGCGAGGTCGAACTGCTCGACGCGACGGAGCGGCAGCAGGTCCTGACCGAGTGGAACGACACGGCCGTCGAGCCGCCGTCGGCCACCCTGCCCGCACTGTTCGAGGCCCAGGCCGCCCGCACCCCGGAAGCGGTCGCGCTGGTCTGCGGCGAGCGGGAGCTCTCGTACCGGGAGCTCAACACCCGGGCCAACCGGCTGGCACACCTGCTGATCCGGCGCGGCGTCGGCCCGGAGTCGCTGGTCGCGGTCTGCCTGGAGCGCTCGCCCGAGCTGGTCGTCGCGCTGCTCGCCGTGCTCAAGGCCGGCGGCGCCTACCTGCCCGTCGACCCCGACTACCCCGCCGACCGCATCGCCTACACCCTGGCGGACGCCCGGCCGGTCGTCGTGCTCGCCTCCGAGAACACCGCAGCGACCGTGCCGGCCGACGGGATCCCCGTCGTGCCACTGGACCGGATCGAGCCGGCCACCGGGGACGACACCGAGCCGGACGCTGCGGGCGCCGACCCGGTCGCTGCCGCCCCGGACGACGCCGACCCGGCCGTGGCCGTGCTGCCGGCCCATCCGGCGTACGTGATCTACACCTCCGGCTCCACCGGACGCCCCAAGGGCGTGGTGGTGCCGGGCGGGGCACTGGTCAACTTCCTGGCCGCGATGCAGCGCCGGTTCGCCCTCGACCCCGCGGACCGGCTGCTCGCGGTGACCACGGTCGCCTTCGACATCGCCGCGCTCGAGCTCTACCTGCCCCTGGTCCACGGCGCCCGGGTGGTGCTGGCCCCGCGCGCGACCGTACGGGACCCGCGCGCGCTGCGGGAGCTGGTGACGGCCGCCGGGGTGACGGCGATGCAGGCCACGCCGAGCCTCTGGCACGCGCTGACCGCCGAGGCCGCGGGCGTCGAGGCTGTCGAGCCGGCCGGCGGCGAGCCGGCCGGTGTTCGGGCGCTGGTCGGCGGCGAGCTGGCCGGTGTTCGGGCGCTGGTCGGCGGTGAGGCGCTGGACAGCGGACTGGCCCGGACCCTGGCGGCCCGCACCGCGGGCGTGACCAACCTCTACGGCCCCACCGAGACCACCATCTGGTCCACCGCCCACGAGGTCGGCGGCAAGCACGGCGAGGTACTGCCGATCGGGCAGCCCATCGACAACACCCGGGCCTACGTGCTCGACGAGGCCCTGCGCCCGGTTCCGGCCGGTGTGACCGGCGAGCTGTACCTCGCGGGCACCGGCCTGGCGCGCGGCTACCTCGGCCGCCCCGGCCTGACCGCCGAACGCTTCGTCGCCTGCCCGTACGGCGCCCCCGGCGAGCGGATGTACCGCACCGGCGACGTGGTCCGCTGGAGCGCCGACGGGGAGCTGGAGTTCCTCGGCCGTGCCGACGACCAGGTGAAGATCCGCGGCTTCCGGATCGAACTCGGCGAGGTGCAGGCCGCCGTGGCGTCCTGCCCCGGTGTCGCGCAGGCCGCCGTGGTCGTGCGCGAGGAGGCCCCCGGCGACCACCGGCTGGTCGGCTACCTGGTGGCGGAGCACGGCGCGGACGCGGCCGCGCTGCCCGCCCTGGCCCGGGCGACGGCCGCCGAGCGGCTGCCGGAGTACATGGTGCCGTCGGCCGTGGTGCTGCTGGAGGCACTCCCGCTGACGGCCAACGGCAAGCTCGACCGCAAGGCCCTGCCCGCCCCGGACTACGCGGCCGCGGGCGGCGGCGCCGGGCGCGCGGCGGAGAACCTGCCGGAGGAGATCCTCTGCGCGCTCTTCGCCGAGGTCCTGGGCCTGCCCTCGGTCGGGGTCGAGGACAGCTTCTTCGACCTCGGCGGCCACTCGCTGCTCGCCACCCGCCTCGGCAGCCGGGTGCGGTCCGCCCTGGGGGCCGAACTCCCGCTCCGCACCCTCTTCGAGGCGCCGACCCCCGCCGCGCTGGCGCGGCAGCTGGACACCGGCACGGTGCTGCGAACGCCCGTGGTGGCCACCGGCGATCGGCCCGAGCGGGTGCCGCTGTCCTACGCCCAGCAACGGCTCTGGTTCCTCGGACAGCTGGCGGGATCGACCGCCGACTACAACATCCCTGCGGCCCTGCGGCTTTCCGGCCCGCTGGAGCAGGAGTCCCTGGCGGCGGCACTGCGTGACGTGATCGAGCGGCACGAGGTGCTCCGGACCGTCTACGCCGCGGTCGACGGCGAACCCGTGCAGCGGGTACTGCCGATCGAGGAGGTCACGTTCGCGCTGACCGTCGAACAGGTCGGCGACGAGGAGGAGTTGGCCGCCGCGGTCCACCGCTCGGCCGAGCAGCCCTTCGACCTGGCGACGGAACCGCCGCTGCGGGCCGCACTCTTCGCGCTGGCGCCCGAGCGGCACGTCCTGGTGCTGACGCTCCATCACGTCGCGGGTGACGGCTGGTCATTCGGTCCGCTGGGGCGGGATCTGTCGGCCGCGTACGCGGCGCGGGTGGGCGGCCAGGCGCCCGGATGGGCGCCGCTGCCGGTGCAGTACGCGGACTACACGCTCTGGCAGCGGGAACTGCTGGGGTCGGACGAGGACACCGAAGGCCTGCTGGCACGGCAGTTGGGGTACTGGCGGGAGACGCTGGCCGACCTGCCGGAGGAGCTGGCGCTGCCGTTCGACCGGCCGCGCCCGGCCGTCGCCTCGAACCGGGGGGAGACGGTCGAGCTGACCGTCCCCGCCGAACTGCAGGCGGGGCTGCTGAAGCTGGCCCGAACGGAGGGCGTCACGTCCTTCATGGTGCTGCAGACCGCGCTGGCGGTGCTGCTCTCCCGGCTCGGCGCCGGCGAGGACATCCCGATCGGCACGCCGATCGCCGGCCGTACCGACGAGGCACTGGACGAGCTGGTCGGCTTCTTCGTCAACACCCTGGTCCTGCGCACCGACCTGAGCGGCGCCCCGACGTTCGCCGAGCTGCTGGGCCGGGTCCGCGAGACCGGTCTCGGTGCCTTCGCCCACCAGGACGTGCCGTTCGAGCGCCTCGTCGAAGAGCTGGCACCCGTGCGCTCGATGGCCCGGCACCCGCTCTTCCAGGTCATCCTCGCAGTTCAGAACACCGTTGAAGCGCGCCTCGAACTCCCGGGCGTGGACGTCGAGTTGTCGACTGCCGGGGAGCCGAAGGCGAACTTCGACCTCGCCTTCGAGGTCCGCGAGCGTTACACGGCCACGGACGCACCGGACGGTCTGGCGGTCCGAATCACGTTCGCGGCGGAGTTGTTCGACCGGGCGTCGGTGGAGGTCCTGGGACGACGCTGGCTGCGGGTCCTGGAGGCCCTCGCCACCGATCCGTCACAGCCCGTCCACGCCGTGCAGCTGCTCGACGCCGAGGAGCGGCACCTGCTGCTGGACACCTGGGCCACCCGCCCAGCCCTCGCCCCCACCGCGCAGGGCACGCTCAGCGAGCACTTCGAGGCCCAGACCGCCCGCACCCCCGACGCCATCGCCCTCACCGACGGCGACCAGCAGATCACCTACCGCCAGTTGAACGAGCGCGCCAACCGCCTCGCCCACCTCCTCACCGAGCACGGCGTCCGCCCCGAAACCCTGGTCGCCGTCCGCCTCGACCGCTCGGCCGAACTGGTCGTCGCCCTGCTCGCCGTGCTCAAGGCCGGCGGCGCCTACCTGCCAATCGACCCCGACTACCCCGCCGACCGCGTCGCCTACATGCTCGACGACGCCCAACCGACGCTTCTACTCACCACCGGCAGCACCGACACCGCCATCCCCACCCTCCTCCTCGACCAGACGGACGTCTCCGCCCGGCCCCGCACCAACCCCGCCACGGCCGTGCTGCCCGCCCACCCCGCCTACGTCATCTACACCTCCGGCTCCACCGGACGCCCCAAGGGCACCCTCATCCCCCACCACAACGTCCTCACCCTCTTCGCCAACACCGACCACCACTTCGGCTTCGGCCCCCACGACGTGTGGAC
>NZ_JBVIRY010000012.1:0-201686 GCF_055575795.1 Kitasatospora sp. NPDC034023 | reverse complement strand
CCCCACCCCTGAACACGACAACGGCCTGCACAACCCCAACGGGGTCGTACAGGCCGACGTCACGCAGGCCCTCACCGATTAACCAACAGCATCCGTAGCGGTCGGGGCCCTTCGTACGTCCGGTTCGTACGTCCGGAAAGACTCAGGCCAGTGCCTGCCGGGCGATCAGTGCCACCGCGAGCAGCCCGGCCAGGAGGGCCAGCAGCACGGCGGGGGAGAGCGCGGCGAACGGCCCCTGCTGCTCCTGCAGCCGGGCCCGGTTGGCGCGGCACACCGGGCACCGCCCGTCGCTGACGCGGCCGTTGCAGTTGGCGCACACCAGATGGTCGCAGGTCATGCGATCTCCTCCTCGCTGCTACAGCCAACGCGCCGGACGGGGCTTTGGTTCCACTTCTTGCCCTGTACGGGGGAGCGGCCGAACGCGGTCGCCGTCTCCCACTCTGCCAGGTTCCGGCGGTTCCGGCTCCCGGGCTGTGACATGCCTCGCATAATTCGGGGCATAACCGGACATTGTCTCCCGGATTCCGGGCGCTGTCACGGGCTGCCCCTGCGGGCCGGCTGCCGGTTCGCGTATGGTCCCAGACCGGGAGCGGCCCTCTGCGCTCCTTTCGCCCGCCCCCGGACCGGGCGACCGGGGCGGATCGACCGAGGACTGGTGCCGCCTAGGATGGCCTCCGTGATGCAGCCGTGATCAGATTCGACAACGTCTCCAAGACCTATCCCAAGCAGAACCGTCCCGCCCTGGACAACGTCTCGCTGGAGATCGAGAAGGGTGAGTTCGTCTTCCTGGTCGGTTCGTCCGGCTCGGGCAAGTCCACCTTCCTGCGCCTGTGCCTGCGCGAGGAGCGTCCCAGTACGGGCGCGGTGCACGTGCTGGGCAAGGACCTCGGCAAGCTGTCCAACTGGAAGGTGCCGCACATGCGCCGCCAGCTGGGCACCGTCTTCCAGGACTTCCGTCTGCTCCCCAACAAGACGGTCGCGCAGAACGTCGCCTTCGCCCTCGAGGTGATCGGCAAGCCCAAGAGCGCCATCAACAAGGTGGTGCCCGAGGTGCTGGAGCTGGTCGGCCTGGGCGGCAAGGAGGACCGCATGCCGGGCGAGCTGTCCGGTGGTGAGCAGCAGCGCGTGGCGATCGCCCGCGCCTTCGTGAACCGTCCGATGCTGCTGATCGCGGACGAGCCCACCGGCAACCTCGACCCGCAGAACTCGGTCGGCATCATGAAGCTGCTCGACCGCATCAACCGCACCGGCACCACGGTGCTGATGGCCACCCACGACCAGGCGATCGTCGACCAGATGCGCAAGCGCGTCATCGAGCTCGACAAGGGGCTGCTCGTCCGCGACCAGGCTCGCGGCGTCTACGGATACCAGCACTGACCCCCCAGCGCTGACCCCGTAGGGCCGCCGGCCCGAATCGCCCGACCCGGAGCAGTACCGACCCTGGAGTTGTTTCCCGCATGCGTGCCCAGTTCGTCCTGTCGGAGATCGGTGTGGGTCTCCGACGCAACCTGACGATGACCATCGCGGTCGTCGTCAGTGTCGCGCTCTCCCTCGCCCTCGCCGGTTCCTCGCTCCTGGTCCGCGACCAGGTGAACTCCATGAAGGGGTACTGGTACGACAAGGTCGAGGTGAGCATCTACTTCTGTACCAAGGCGGACGCCCGCAACTCGCCCCAGTGCGACAAGGGCGCGGCCACCGACCAGCAGGTCCAGGACATCAAGGACCAGCTGGACAAGATGACCTCGGTCGTCCAGACCTCCACCTACGAGAGCTCCCCCGACGCGTACAAGCACTGGAAGGAGATGAACCCGGAGAACCCGCTCATCCCCGTCCTGGGCCCGGACGCCATGCCGCAGTCCTGGCGGGTCAAGCTGAACGACCCGACCAAGTACGACGTGATCCAGAGCGCCTTCGCCGGCAAACCCGGCGTGAAGTCGGTCGAGGACCAGCGGAAGATCCTGGAGAACCTGTTCGGCCTGCTCAACGGCCTGCAGACGGCGGCCTTCGTGATCATGGTGCTGATGCTCTTCGTCGCCCTGCTGCTGATCGTCAACACCGTCCGGGTGTCGGCGTACAGCAGGCGGCGCGAAACCGGCATCATGCGCCTGGTCGGTGCCTCCAACTTCTACGTCCAGATGCCCTTCATCGCCGAGGCCGCGTTCTCCGCGCTGCTCGGCGCGGCGATGGCCTCCGGACTGCTGATCGGCGGGCACTTCTTCGTCCAGAACTGGCTGGCCGACCGGGTGCAGTTCATCCACTTCATCGGCCTCGGCTCGGTGCTCGCGGTGATACCGCTGCTGATCGTGGTGGGTATGGGCATGGCCGGTGTGGCGGCGTTCTTCACGCTGCGCAAGTACCTCAAGGTCTGATCCCCGGACGCCTCGGCGGCCCCGGACGGCACTGCGCCGTCCGGGGCCGCCGCCGTTCCGCGCTCCCTCGTTCCGGCCCGTCGCGCGCGACGCGGTGTCTACACTCCGATGCCATGCTGCAAACTCCGCGCAGGGCACGTCAGGTGGCCGCCCTCAGCCTGGTGTTCGGCGCCGTCCTGCTGGTCGGTGCCGCCACCGGAGCCTGGGGCGACCCGAGCGGCCTGCCGCCCCGCCCGTCCGCCGACGCCGTCCGGGCCGCGGGCGGCGGGCTCCCGGCGGACCCGGCCGGCACCGCGCTGTCCGAGCAGCAGGCCGAGCACCTGCTCGGGGCCAACGGCGACCGCTGGGGCGCGTACTACAGCGCGCGGGAGTACGCCGAGTTCAGCCAGGGCCTGGACGGCCGGTACCTGGGCGTCGGCCTCTCGGTCGGCCGCGGCGAGGACGGCGTCACCGAGGTCTCCCAGGTCGCGCCCGACGGCCCGGCCGCCGCGGCCGGGATCGCGCCCGGCGACCGGCTGCTGAGCGTCGGCCCGGACCAGGCCGACCACCTGCCGGTCACCGAGGTGGTCGCGCGGCTGCGCGGCCGGGGCGACGAGCGCAGGGCCGGCTCCGAGGTCACCCTGGAGGTCCGGCGCGGCGAGGGCGCGGTGCGCGAACTGCGGCTGCGGCGCGCGCTGCTGGACAGCGAGCAGGTCGCCGCGGAGCGTCTGGACAAAGGCGTCCTGCGGATCACCGTACGGGCCTTCACCAGCGGCGTGGCCGATCGGGTGCGCGCCGCGCTGCGGGCCCCGCACACCGGCGTGGTGCTCGATCTGCGCGGCAACTCCGGCGGGTTGGTCGACGAGGCGGCCGACACCGCCGGGATCTTCCTGGACGGCGGCCCGGTCGGCTCCTACCAGGAGCGCGGCGAGACCCGGGAGTTGACCGCCCCGCGCGGCGGCGACCAGCGCACCCCGCTGGTGGTGCTGGTGGACGGCGGCACGATGAGCGCCGCCGAACTGCTCGCCGGCGCCCTGCAGGACCGCAGCCGCGCCGTGGTGGTGGGCACACGGACCTTCGGCAAGGGCACCGTGCAGCAGCCCAGCCGGCTCGCCGACGGCGCGGTGCTGGAGATGACCGTCGGCCGCTACTTCACCCCGGCCGGCCGCTCCCCGGACGGCACCGGCCTCGCCCCCGACGTCCCGGCGACCACCGGCGAGGACGCCGACGCGCTCGCCCTGCGCGTCCTCGCGGGGCTCGGCACCCGCGCCTAAAGCAGCTGCCCGATCCGGCCCCGAAGTGCGAGAATGACCGCGTTATGGCAAAGGAAACCGGACACAAGCTGATCGCGCAGAACAAGAAGGCGCGACACGAGTACATGATCCTCGACACCTACGAGTGCGGCCTCGTGCTCACCGGCACCGAGGTCAAGTCGCTGCGCGAGGGGCGGGCCAACCTCGTCGACGGCTACGCCTACATCCAGAACCACGAGGCCTGGATCGACAACGTCTTCATCCCCGAGTACACCCAGGGGACGTGGACCAACCACGCGGCCCGGCGCAAGCGCAAGCTGCTGCTGCACAAGCTGGAGATCCGCAAGATCGAGACCAAGGTCCGCGACGCGGGCCACACCCTGATCCCGCTCTCGCTGTACTTCAAGGACGGCAGGGTCAAGCTGGAGCTCGCGCTCGCCGTCGGCAAGAAGCTGTACGACAAGCGCCAGACGCTGCGCGAGAAGCAGGACACCCGCGAGACGGCCCGCGCCGTGGCGGCCGCCCGGCGACGCCAGGGTTAGGACGCCAGGGTTGGGACGCCAGGGTTAATCCGCTGGACCCTCGCCCGTCGCCTCGCGTACTATGGCGCAAGCAACACGGACGGTCATCGTCCGAGCTGTTTCTCAAAAAAACATGGGGATGATCGGTTTCGACAGGGGATGTTGAAACAGGGGAAGCGAGCCGAGGAACGCGGCAATGATCTCGTAAACCACGTGTCGCAAAAAAATAATCGCCAACTCTAAGCGCGATTCCCAGCAGTTCGCTCTCGCTGCCTAATTAAGCACCGATAGCGCTTGGGTGTCAGACCGGGGAGTTCCCGACCCGGACCCTGGCATAATCTAGGGAACTCAACCGTCCGCCCGGGCTGCGAGGGTGGATGGGAAATCAAACAGCAGCTGGGCCTGTTGGCGGCTTGTCCGTGTGACTGCCAGGGCCGAGAAAAGCACAGCGGACTGCGCTCGGAGAAGCCCTGAATTAACTCCACTGGACCCGGGTTCGATTCCCGGCATCTCCACCACCCCATGTTCATACCGAAGGCCGCCCACCGCTCCGCGGTGGGCGGCCTTCGAATTTTGTACGTTCCGGAGCAGCGCGGCCCGGGGGTCGCGGCGTAGGATCATCCGTCCGCTCGTTTTCCGGAGCCGGATTCCGTCGCTACCACCGAGGCCATGCAGAGCAACACGGACACCACCCCCACCGCCGATCACGAGACCGTCCGCGCTCGCGAGATCGCCGGTGAGCAGCAGCACCTCGACACCGTCTACCACCGGTTGGAGGAGAAGCTCGCCGAAGCCGAGTACATCCTGGAGGACGCCGCCAAGCGGGTCCAGGTCGGCACCCCCGGCGCGCTCGCCGAGCGCGACGCCCAGGTCTACCGGGCCGGCGCGCACCTCCAGCGGCTCAACAACGAGTTCGAGGACTTCCTCTTCGGCCGGATCGACCTCCAGCGGGCGGACGCCCCGGAGGAGCACGGCATTCCTTCGAACACCCCGCTCGACCCGGCCGACCCGGCCGTCGCCGAGACCCTCCACATCGGCCGCCTGGGCGTCCTGGACGCCGAGTACGGCCCGCTGGTGATCGACTGGCGCGCGCCCGCCGCCGCCCCGTTCTACCGCTCCACCCCGGTCGAGCCCGGCCGGGTCATCCGCCGCAGGGTGATCCGCTCCAAGGGCCGCAAGGTGATCGGCGTCGAGGACGACCTGCTGCGCCCCGACCTCACCCCGACCCTGGACGGCGAGGAACTGGCCGTGGTCGGCGACGGCGCGCTGATGGCCTCGCTGGGCCGCGCCCGCAGCCACTCGATGCGCGACATCGTCTCCTCGATCCAGAAGGAGCAGGACGAGGTGATCCGCGCCGCCGCCGCGGGCGCCACCCTGGTCACCGGCGGCCCGGGCACCGGCAAGACCGCCGTCGCCCTGCACCGCGCCGCGTACCTGCTCTACCAGGACCGCCGCCGCTACGCCGGGGGCATCCTGGTGGTCTCGCCGACCCCGCTGCTGGTCTCGTACACCGAGGGCGTGCTGCCCGCGCTCGGCGAGGAGGGCCAGGTCGCCATCCGGGCCGTCGGCTCGCTGGTGGACGGCATCGAGGCGGGCACCTACGACACCCCCGAGGTGGCCCGGATCAAGGGTTCGGCCCGGATGACGCAGCTGCTGCGCCGGGCCGCCCGCGGGGCGCTGGAGCTGGGCGCGCCGCAGGAGCTGAAGGTGGTCGCCCGCGGCGAGGTGCTGAAGCTGGACGCGGGCCGGCTGCGGGCCGTCCGCGGCAACGTGGTGGGCTCCGGCGGCACCCCGCTGAACCTGCTGCGCCCGCGCGCCCGCCGGCTGCTCCTGGACGCCCTGTGGCAGGAGGTCGTCAAGCACCTGCCGAAGCCCACCGACCACTACGGCCGGGAGCAGCGCCAGGAGGAGAAGGAGAGCTTCGACGAGTACGTCTCGGACGAGGCGCCGTTCCTGGACTTCCTGGACGCCTGGTGGCCCGCCCTGACCCCGCGCCGGGTGCTGGCCACGCTCAAGCAGCACCGCCACACCAACCGGATCGCCCGCCGCGCCGTCACCCCGGACGAGGCGCGGCTGCTGGCCGCCTCCTGGCGCCACCTGTCCCCGGCGGGCGAGGGCGCGCTGTCCGCGCACGACGTCGCGCTGGTGGACGAGCTCCAGGTGCTGCTCGGCGAGCCGGCCCGGCCGAAGGTCCGCGAGGTGAACGCGATGGACCTGCTGACCGGCCTGGAGGAGGTCACCACCTTCGCCGACCGCAGCACCCGTCAGCGCGAGCGCCAGCCGGTGGAGCGCACGGAGTACGCCCACATCATCGTGGACGAGGCCCAGGACCTCACCCCGATGCAGTGGCGGATGATCGGCCGCCGGGCCCGGATGGCCACCTGGACGATCGTCGGCGACCCGGCGCAGTCCTCCTGGCCGTTCCCGCAGGAGGCCCAGGCCGCGCTGGACGAGGTGCTGGCCGGCAAGCCCCGGCGCCGCTTCACGCTGACCGTGAACTACCGCAACCCGGCCGAGATCGCCGAGGTCGCGGCCAAGGTGCTGGCGCTGGCGGCGCCGGGCACGCCCTCGCCGAGCGCGGTGCGCCACGTCGGCGTGGAGCCGCGCTTCGCGGCCGTCACCGACCCCTCGCCGGAGGCCTTCGGCAAGGCCGCCCGGGCGGAGCTGGAGCAGCTGCTGGCCGAGGTGGGCGGCACCGTGGCGATCGTGGTGCCGATGGACCGCCGGGCCGAGGCGGCCGGGTGGGCCGAGGGCCTGGGCGAGCGCGCGGTGGTGCTGGGCAGCCTGGAGGCCAAGGGCCTGGAGTACGACGCGACCGTGGTGGCGGACCCGACCGGCATCGCGGGCGAGTCGGAGGCCGGCCTGCGGGTGCTGTACGTCGCGCTGACCCGGGCGACCCAGCGGCTGACCGTGCTGTCCGGCCCGGACGACCTGCCGGACGCGGCCGGCGTGCCCGCGCTGCTGCACGGCTGACGGACCGTACGGGACCCGCGGGAACCACACGGGACCCGCGGGACCCGCAGGACCCGCAGGACCCGCAGGACCTACGGAAGAAGGCCCCTCACCGGCTGGTGAGGGGCCTTCAGACGTTTAGTACACCGACCCGCCATGCTCGCCTCGCGGCAAGTGGTCCCTCGAAGGGACGAAGGTTGGGCCCGGGGGCTTGGATCGAGCCGGTGCCTGTCCAATGTAACGCATCGGCCCGGAGAGGCAAGGAGTAGGCGCGGGGAGGTCGCGGGGAGGTCGGCGGAAGCCGGCCGGGATTGTCGGATCCGCACACTCAATGAACGTTATTTCTGGCTACCCCTTGGAAGGTGCGACGATCGAGGTCTAGCATGCGCGGGCGATGCCTTCAACAAAATGTTGAGCCTGCGGGACAGACGGAAGAAGGAAGCGTCGATGGCGACGGTGCCCAGTGTCTCCAACTCGATCACGGTACGGCTGGAGGTCCCGGCCCGGGGCAACGCCGTCAGTGCGATCACCACGGCCGTGGAGTCCTCCGGCGGGTCGGTGACCGGTCTCGACGTCACCGCCTCCGGCCTGGAGGCGCTGCGGATCGACGTCACGGTGGCGGCCTCCTCGGTCGCGCACGGCGAGGAGATCGTCGAGAAGCTGCGGGCGATCGACGGCGTGGCGATCGGCAAGGTCTCGGACCGCACCTTCCTGATGCACCTCGGCGGCAAGATCGAGATGTCGTCCAAGCTGCCGATCCGCAACCGTGACGACCTCAGCATGATCTACACCCCGGGTGTCGCCCGGGTCTGCATGGCGATCGCGGAGAACCCCGAGGACGCCCGTCGCCTCACCATCAAGCGCAACAGCGTCGCCGTGGTCACCGACGGCTCGGCGGTGCTGGGCCTGGGCAACATCGGCCCGGAGGCCGCGCTGCCGGTCATGGAGGGCAAGGCGGCCCTCTTCAAGCGCTTCGCCGGTATCGACGCCTGGCCGATCTGCCTGGACACCCAGGACACCGACGAGATCGTCGCCATCGTCAAGGCGATCGCCCCGGGCTTCGCGGGGATCAACCTGGAGGACATCTCCGCGCCGCGCTGCTTCGAGATCGAGGCCCGGCTGCGCGAGGCCCTGGACATCCCGGTCTTCCACGACGACCAGCACGGCACCGCGATCGTGGTGCTGGCCGCCCTCACCAACGCGCTGAAGGTGGTCGGCAAGGAGATCGCCGACATCCGCGTGGTGATGTCGGGCGCGGGCGCCGCCGGCACCGCGATCCTCAAGCTGCTGATGGCGGCCGGCGTCGAGCACGCCACCGTGGCGGACGTGCGCGGCGTGGTCCACCAGGGCCGCGAGGACCTCAACGAGAGCCTGCGCTGGATCGCCGAGCACACCAACCGCTCGGGCCGCACCGGCACCCTCAAGGAGGCCGTGGCGGGCGCGGACGTCTTCATCGGCGTCTCGGCCCCGAACGTGCTGGACGGCGACGACCTGGCCACCATGGCCGAGGACGCGATCGTCTTCGCCCTGGCCAACCCGGACCCGGAGGTCGAGCCGGCCGTCGCCCGGCAGACCGCCGCCGTGGTCGCCACCGGCCGCAGCGACTTCCCGAACCAGATCAACAACGTGCTGGTCTTCCCGGGTGTCTTCCGCGGCCTGCTGGACGCCCAGAGCCGCACGGTCAACACCGAGATGATGATCGCCGCCGCCCGGGCGCTGGCCACCACCGTCGCCGACGACGAGCTGAACGCGAACTACATCATCCCGAGCGTCTTCCACAAGGACGTCGCCAAGACCGTCGCCGCCGCCGTGCGCGATGCGGCCCTGGCGGACGCCGTGGAGGCCCCCGTGCCGGCCCGTCCGACCCCGGGCATCGTCGGCACCCTGGACACCTCCGCCTTCCCCACCGTCAAGCTCTGACGGCCCGACCGGCGGACGTGCCGTTGGTCGCTCAAATGTGCGAATAGCGGTCATACCCGCCCAGCCCGCCCCGAACCCTTGCGACACAAGGGCGAGGGGCGTGTTTGGGCTTGTCAGTCCTAGGGCGTACGGTAGCCCTGCACGGGGCAGGCGTGTCCGACAAGTACGGAACGTCCCCCTGGTCTTCCGGCGAGTCGTCCCGACCGCCGTCCGCGCCCGGTCCGCCGGAGCCGACGGAGCGTCACACCTCCAACGGGCGGGCGTTGTTCGGGTGCCTCGGTCGGGGCCCGATTGGCTTTCTCGGGGCCGGTCGGGGCAGGATTCGTATCCAGGCAGGCGGGCGGGCCTTCGAAGGCACGGGCGCGCGGCATCGGGTACGGACCCGGCCTGCGACCACGCATTGCCTGCATGAGCACAGTGTGCGGACCTGCGGCCTATCCGGGTGCCCCCCGGTGGGAGCACCGATGGGCCCCCGCACACCGCAAGCGAACAGACCACAGGAGTACACATGAACCGCAGTGAGCTGGTGGCCGCGCTGTCCGAGCGCGCAGAGGTGACTCGCAAGGACGCCGACGCCGTTCTGGCCGCCTTCGCCGAGATCGTCGGCGAGGTCGTCGCCAAGGGCGACGAGAAGGTCACCATCCCCGGTTTCCTGACCTTCGAGCGCACCCACCGCGCTGCCCGCACCGCCCGCAACCCGCAGACCGGCGAGCCGATCCAGATCGCCGCGGGCTACAGCGCCAAGGTGAGCGCCGGCTCCAAGCTGAAGGAAGCCGCCAAGGGCGCTGCCTGAGCCACCCCTTGAACGGCCGGAGGCCGGGCTCCCCCCGCGGGGGGAGCCCGGCCTCTCGCCGTATGTCGGGCCGGTGATCAGGCGTCGACCAGCTGCTCGCTGGGCAGCTCGACGTGGGCGCCCAGGTCGCGCAGCTTCTCCATGAAGTTCTCGTAGCCGCGGTTGATCAGGTCGATGCCGTGCACGGTCGAGGTGCCCTCGGCCGCCAGCGCCGCGATCAGGTACGAGAAGCCGCCGCGCAGGTCCGGGATGACCAGCTCGGAGCCCATCAGCTTGGACGGGCCGGAGACGACCGCGGAGTGCAGGAAGTTGCGGGCGCCGAAGCGGCACGGGGTGCCGCCCAGGCACTCGCGGTAGAGCTGGATGTGCGCGCCCATCTGGTTCAGCGCGCCGGTGAAGCCGAGCCGCGACTCGTACACCGTCTCGTGGACGATGGACAGGCCGGTGGCCTGGGTCAGCGCGACGACCAGCGGCTGCTGCCAGTCGGTCTGGAAGCCCGGGTGCACGTCGGTCTCCAGGGCGATCGCCTTGAGCTCGCCGCCCGGGTGCCAGAAGCGGATGCCCTCGTCGTCCACCTCGAAGGCGCCGCCGACCTTCCGGAAGGTGTTGAGGAAGGTCATCATCTCCAGCTGGCGGGCGCCGCGGACGTAGATGTCGCCCTTGGTGGCGAGCGCCGCGCAGGCCCAGGAGGCGGACTCCAGGCGGTCCGGGAGGGCGCGGTGGTTGTAGCCGTTCAGCTCGTCCACACCGGTGATCAGGATGGTCCGGTCGGTGCCGAGCGTGATGATCGCGCCCATCTTCTGCAGGACGCAGATCAGGTCGACGATCTCCGGCTCGATGGCCGCGTTGCGCAGCTCGGTGACGCCCTCGGCGAGCACCGCGGTGAGCAGCACCTGCTCGGTCGCGCCGACCGAGGGGTAGGGCAGCTCGATCTTGGTGCCGCGCAGGCGCTGCTGGGCGACCAGGTAGGTGCCCTGCGGGTGCTTCTCGATGGTGGCGCCGAACTGGCGCAGCACCTCGAAGTGGAAGTCGACCGGGCGGCCGCCGATGTCGCAGCCGCCCAGGCCCGGGATGAAGGCGTGGCCGAGGCGGTGCAGCAGCGGGCCGCAGAACAGGATCGGGATCCGCGAGGAGCCGGCGTGTGCGTCGATGTCGGCCACATTGGCGCTCTCGACGTGCGAGGGGTCGAGGATCAGCTCGCCGTCCTCGTCGCCGGCGCGCACCGTCACGCCGTGCAGCTGCAGCAGGCCGCGAACCACCTTGACGTCGCGGATGTCCGGGACGTTGCGCAGTCTGCTGGGGCCCTGGCCGAGGAGGGCGGCGACCATGGCCTTGGGGACCAGGTTCTTCGCTCCGCGGACGCGGATCTCGCCTTCGAGCGGGTTTCCGCCGTGGACCAGCAGGACGTCGTCGGTCATCGTTCTCGCAATCCGGGGTGCCAGAGGAGTGGGGAAGGGCTCCGGTAGAGAGCCGGTGGTGGACCGGTCGTACGGGCGCGTTCGGGCCCCCGGCGAAACCGAGTCGGCACCGTATAGGCGTCCACCAGACGTAGATGGTAGTGGGCGTGCCGTTGGTTCCCGTGAGCCTCTCCCCGTGATGGTGCTCTCTCCGGGGGTAAGGGGCCCGCCGATGCGGCCGTACGGGTGTTGGTCCGGCGTGGCGTGGTTTCGGGCGTTGCGGTGTCCGACCGGTGCCGTTCTGCGGGATCATGTGAGGCATGACGGCGGCCCATTCGCACGGAGGCCGGTCCCACACCGGCCGTCTGCTCGTCGCGACGCCCCTGCTCACCGACCCGAACTTCGCGCGGGCGGTGGTGCTCCTCCTCGACCACGACGCCGAGGGGGCGCTCGGTGTGGTCCTCAACCGGCCGACGCCGGTCGAGGTGGGCAGCGTGCTGGACGGCTGGGGCAGACTCGTCGGCCAGCCGGCCGTGGTGTTCCAGGGCGGACCGGTGGCGCTGGACTCGGCGCTCGGCCTCGCGGTGGCGCCGGGGGAGCCCGGCACCGGCCAGCCGCTGGGCTGGCGGCGGGTGCACGGCGCGATCGGCCTCGTGGACCTGGAGGCGCCGCCCGAGGTGCTGGCCGGCGAGCTGGGCAGCCTGCGGATCTTCGCCGGGTACGCCGGCTGGTCGCCGGGGCAGCTGGAGGCGGAGCTGGAGAGCGGCGCCTGGTACCTGGTGGACTGCGAGCCGGGGGACGTCTCCAGCCCCGAGCCGGAGCGGCTGTGGCGCTCGGTGCTGCGCCGCCAGCGCGGTCCGCTCGCCCTGCTGGCGACCTACCCGGACGACCCGACGATGAACTGAGCCGCAGGCCCGCCGCGCGACACTGGCCCGGTTTCCCGGGGCGCCCATAGACTTGGCACCCATGAGCACTCTTGAGCCCGAGCGCGGCCTCGGCACCGGCACCCTGGTCGAGCCCGTCCCACAGGTGTCCCACGGCGACGGCGACCACGAGCGTTTCGCGCACTACGTCCAGAAGGACAAGATCATGGAGAGCGCGCTCTCCGGGTCTCCCGTGGTGGCGCTCTGCGGCAAGGTGTGGGTGCCCGGGCGCGACCCGAAGAAGTACCCGGTCTGCCCGATGTGCAAGGAGATCTACGACGGCATCGGCAAGCCGCAGGGCGGCGACGGCGACAACAACAACAAGTAGCCCGCCGGTGCGCGGCGCCGTTTTGCATGGCACCGCGTTTCCGAGGTGGTCTATGCCAATCGTTCGGGGCGTGGGCAGGATGTCGGAATGGACCTCATTCCCGCTCCTTCGAGCGCCGTTCGCCGCCCGGACGAGGACTTCCCGCTCGACGCCGCCACCACGCTGACCGCACCGCCCGCGCTGGCCGACGCCGAGCGCTGGCTGCGCGGCACGCTGTCCGCCGCCACCGGGCTGCCGTTCGGCCCGGGCCGGCCGGGCGCGGGCATCGAACTGGTCCGGGACGGCACGCTCGCCGCCGAGGCGTACCGGATCACGGTGCGCCCCGGCCACGCGCTGCTCGCCGCGGGCGGCCCGGCGGGCGCGCTGTGGGCGGCGCAGACCCTGCGGCAGCTGCTCGGGCCGGACGCCTTCCGGCGGTCGCCGCTGCGCCGTGAGGGCTGGGTGCTGCCCGGCGCCGACATCGAGGACGCCCCCCGGTTCGGCTGGCGCGGCGCGCTGCTCGACGTTGCCCGGCACTTCCTGCCCAAGTCGGACGTGCTGCGCTTCGTCGACCTGCTGGCCGCGCACAAGCTCAACGTGCTGCACCTGCACCTGACCGACGACCAGGGCTGGCGGGTGGAGATCAGGCGCTACCCGAGGCTGACCGAGCACGGCGCCTGGCGGGAGCGTTCGATGGTCGGCTACCGGTCCGCCGGGCGCCGCGACGACCGCCCGCACGGCGGCTACTACACCCAGGACGACCTGCGCGAGATCGTCGCGTACGCGGCCGCGCGCGGGGTGACCGTCGTCCCGGAGATCGACCTGCCCGGCCACACCCAGGCCGCCGTCGCCGCCTACCCCGAGTTGGGCAACACCGACGTGGTGGACACCGCCGCGCTCGGCGTCTGGACGGACTGGGGGGTGAGCCACCACGTGCTCAACGCCTCCGAGGAGACCCTGCGCTTCTTCGAGGGGGTGCTGGAGGAGGTCCTGGAGCTCTTCCCGTCCGAGTTCGTGCACCTCGGCGGCGACGAGTGCCCCAAGGAGCAGTGGAAGGACAGCGCCGCCGCCCAGGCCCGGATCCGCGAGCTGGGCCTGGCCAACGAGGACGAGCTGCAGAGCCACCTCATCCGGCACTTCGACCGCTGGCTGGCCGAGCGCGGCCGCCGGCTGATCGGCTGGGACGAGATCCTGGAGGGCGGGCTCGCCATTGCCACCACGCCGAAGGGGGGAGCGCCGGCGGGTGGGGGCACCTCCCGGCCGCCAGGCTGGGGGAGACCGTCGGCGCCGCGTGCCGAGCGCCCGGAGGTGTGGGGGCGGTCCCGTGCCGCCGTCGCCTCCTGGCGGGGCTTCGGCGGCGGGATCGCCGCCGCGGAGGCCGGGCACGACGTGGTGATGTGCCCCGAGCAGCACGTCTACTTCGACCACCGGCAGGCGGACGGGCCGGACGAGCCGATCCCGGTCGGCTTCGTGCGCACGCTGGAGGACGTCTACCGCTTCGAGCCGGTGCCCGCGCAGCTGGACGAGGCCGCGGCGCGGCACGTGATCGGCACCCAGGCCAACCTGTGGAGCGAGTTCATGGACAGCGCCCGGGACATCGACTACCGGGCCTTCCCCCGGTTGGTCGCCTTCGCCGAGGTCGCCTGGTCCGAGCTGCCCGCCGGGCCGGCCGAGCGCGACTTCGCCGGCTTCGAGCGGCGGCTGGCGACGCACCTGAAGGTGCTGGACGCGCTCGGCGTCGAGTACCGCCCGGCCGACGGGCCGCTGCCCTGGCAGCGCCGCCCCGGCGTGGCCGGCCGGCCGATCGCGGGCCCGCCGCCGGTGCGGTGATCGCCTTCCGGGAACTTCTGAGTGGTCGTCGGACGTCAAGAACTGATGAACATCTGCCCTGGCCCGGCCAGGGACGGGGCAGATACCGCCCGGTATCCGTCCCAATCGGGCAGTCCCGTTCACCGGCCCCGAAGTGATCATCGAGCATTGTGTGCCAGAGTTGCCCAACCCGGCCCGATCGCCCGTACCCTACGGGCCAGGCCGGGCTGCTGACGCGGACACCACGGCCCAAGGCCGCGGGCGGCAGGCGATCGATGAGCAAGTGGAGCACGGTGGGACCCAGGTGAACCGGACGATCATGCTGCCGGCCTCGCTCGACGAGGCCGTCGACGCGCTGGCCGCCGCCCCGGCCGCGGTACCGGTGGCCGGAGCCACCGACCTCATGGAAGCCGTCAACGCAGGACGGCTGCGCCCCGCCGCCCTGGTCGGACTCGGCCGGATCACCGAACTGCGCGGCTGGCGCTACGAGGACGGCGGCACCGCCGTCCTCGGCGCCGGACTCACCCACGCCCGGATGGACCGCCCCGACTTCGCCGCGCTCATCCCCGCGCTCGCCGACGCCGCCCGCACCGCCGGCCCGCCGCAGGTCCGCAACGTCGGCACCCTCGGCGGCAACATCGTCACCGCCGCCCCGGCCGGCGACACCCTCCCGGTGCTCGCCGCACTGGAGGCCACCGTCACCCTCGCCCGGGCCGGCGCCAGCCGCGAGGTGCCGGTCAGTCACCTGCTCACCGGCCTCGACCCGGTGCGCCCCGGCGAACTGCTCACCTGGGTGCGCGTCCCGCTGCTGCACGCCCCGCAGGTCTTCCTCAAGGCCACCGGCCGCAGCGGCCCGGCCCGCGCCACCGCCTCGGTCGCCCTCGTCCTCGACCCGGCCCGGCGCTCGGTGCGCTGCGCCGTCGGCGCCGTCGCCCCGGTGCCGCTGCGCCCGCTGGAAGCCGAGGCCTGGGTGGCCGGCTGCATCGACTGGGACGGCAGCCGGGAGATCGACCCGGCCGCGAACGCCGCCTTCGGCGAGTACGTGGCCACCGCCTGCGTCCCCGACAACTACGGCGCCGAGGGCGCCTGGGAGGCCGTGACCGAGGGGCCGACCGCAGCGGCCGTTCGGCTGCGGCGTACCGTAGCGGTGCTGGCCCGACGGGCACTGGGAAGGGCGCTGAAGTGACCACAGACCCCATCGAGACCCTCGACGCCGACCCGCTCGGCCTCTCCCCGCAGGTCAGCCGCGAGCTGCGCCCGTGCGCCTCCTACACGCTGCGGGTCAACGGTTTCGAACGGCCCGTCACCGACGCCTGGATCGGCGAGAGCCTGCTCTACGTGCTGCGCGAGCGGCTCGGCCTGGCCGGCGCCAAGGACGGCTGTGAACAGGGTGAGTGCGGGGCCTGCTCGGTGCAGGTGGACGGCCAGCTGGTGGCCGGCTGCCTGGTGCCCGCCGCGCTGGCCGCCGACAGCGAGATCAACACCGTCGAGGGCCTGTCCGCCGCCGGCGGCGCGAGCGACGTCCAGCAGGCGCTGGCCGCCTCCGGCGCCGTGCAGTGCGGCTACTGCACGCCCGGCATGGCGATGGCGGTGCACGACCTGCTCCAGCGCAACCACCGGCCCACCGAGGTCGAGGCCCGGCAGGCGCTCTGCGGCAACCTCTGCCGCTGCACCGGCTACAAGGGCGTACTGGCCGCCGTCCAGACCGTCGCGGAGGCCCGCGCGGCGGTGGCCGAGGAGGCGGAGGAGGCCGCCGCTCCCGCTCCGGAGGCCGACGACCGGTCCGCCGAGGCGGCTGTGGCCGTCGAACCCGAGCCGGCCGTCGAGCTGCCGGTCTACACCGACGCCGACGCCTGGATCGAGCACGTCCCGCAGCAGCACGTCCCCCACCAGCAGGTCGAGCCGCAGCACGTCGAGCCGCAGCACCTCGAACCGCAGCACCTCGAACCGCAGCACGTCGAGGCCCACCCGGCCGCGCCGCAGCCCGTCGAGCAGCAGCCCGTCGAGCAGGCCCACGCCCCGACGCCGTACGGCGACCCGTCGGGCGGCTACGACACCGGCGTGTACGACACCACCGTCCCGGCCCCGCTCCAGGGCGGCATCCCCGCCCAGACCTCCGGCGACCAGGTCTACTACCCGCCGCAGGGCTACCCCGAGCAGCCGTACCAGGGCACCACCCCCGCCCACGGCACCTACCTGCCCTACCCGGACGGCCACCAGCAGCAGAACGGCTACGACACCGGGTACGACGCCCCGGTCTACGAGCCGACCCCCGCGCACGGCACCCCGCTGCCCGGCGCCGCCTTCGACGGCACGCCGCCGCACGGCACCCCGTACGCCGCCCAGCACCCGCACGGTGCCCCGGTCGAGGGCGGTGCCCCGGCCGGCGTCCCGTACGGTGCCACCCCTGCCCACGGCATCCGGCTCCCCGAGGACGACCACGCATCATGACGTCGCCTACCGACATCGGCGCAGCACTCCAGCAGGACGGCGGCGAGGGCGGCGCACCGGAGCCGTTCGGCCTGGGCAGCTCCCCGCTGCGCAGCGACGCGCTGCCCAAGGCGCTCGGCATCTACCCGTACGCGGCCGACCTGTGGGCCGAGGGGCTGCTGTGGGGCGCGGTGCTGCGCTCGCCGCACCCGCACGCCCGGATCCGCGGCATCGACACCTCGGCCGCGCTCGCGCTGCCCGGCGTGCACGCCGTGGTCACCGCCGCCGACCTGCCGCCCGGCCCGGACGGCACCCCCGACGGCGCCCCGGCCGGCCCGGTCGTCGCCGACCGGCCGGTGCTGGCCGCCGGCGTGGTGCGCCACCACGGCGAGCCGATCGCCGCGGTGGCCGCCGACCACCCGGACACCGCCCGGCTGGCGGTCGGTCTGATCACGGTCGACTACGAGCCCTTGGAGGCCGTGACCGACCCCGAGCAGGCCTTCACCGCGCCGCCGCTGCACCCGGACGGCAACCTCTTCCGCCACCTGCCGCTGCGCACCGGGGACTCCGAGGCGGTCGGCGAGATCGTCGTCGAGGGCCTCTACCAGGTCGGCCGGCAGGACCCGGCGCCGCTCGGCGCCGAGGCCGGCCTGGCCGTGCCGCGCCCGGACGGCGGCGTCGAGCTGCACCTGTCCTCCACCGACCCGCACGGCGACCGCGACCGCACCGCCGCCTGCCTCGGCCTGGAGCCCGACCGGGTCCGGCTGGTGGTCACCGGCGTGCCCGGCGCCACCACCGACCGCGAGGACATCTCCTTCCAGGTCACCCTGGCCCTGCTGGCGCTGCGCACCGGCCGCCCGGTGAAGATGACCCTCACCCGCGAGGAGTCCTTCCAGACCCACACCTCGCGCCACCCCGCGCTCCTGCGCTACCGCCACCACGCCGACGCCGAGGGCACGTTGGTGAAGGTCGAGGCGCAGATCCTGCTGGACGGCGGCGCCTACGCGGACGTCTCCGCCGAGGCGCTGGCCGCCGCGGCGGCCTTCTCGGCCGGCCCGTACGTCTGCCCCAACGTCTTCGTGGACGCCTGGGCGGTGCGCACCAACAACCCGCCGGCCGGGCGGATGCGCGGCGAGGGCGCGCTGCAGGCCTGCTTCGCGTACGAGTCGCAGCTGGACCAGCTGGCCGCCCGGGTGGGCGTGGACCCGGTGGAGATCCGCCGGCGCAACGCGATGTCCACCGGCGACCTGCTGCCCACCGGGCAGGCGGTCACCTGCCCGGCGCCGGTGCGCGCGCTGCTGGATGCCGTCGCGGACGAGCCGCTGCCGGCCCTGCCGGTGGACGACCCGGACGCCGAGTGGCTGCTGCCGGGTGGGCCCGGCGGCGCGGGCGACCCGGCGGCGGTGCGGCGCGGCATCGGCTACGCCGTCGGCATGGTGCACATGCTGGGCGCCGAGGGCGAGGACGAGGTGTCCACCGCGACCGTGCGGGTCAGCGGCGACCACGCCACGGTGATCTGCGCGGCCGTCGACGCCGGGCAGGGCTTCGCCACGCTGGCCCGGCAGATCGTGCAGACCGTGCTGGGAGTCAGCGAGGTCTACATCGCGCCGGCCGACAGCGACCAGTCGATCGCCGGGCCCTCCGCCCGCGGCCGGCACACCTGGGTCTCCGGCGGCGCCGTCGAGCGGGCCGCGCTGATGGTCCGCCACCAGCTGCTGCAGCCGATCGCGGCCAACTTCGGGATGTCGGCGGAGCTGCTGCAGATCGCCGACGGCAAGATCACCTCGTACGACGGGGTGCTCGGCATGCCGGTCGCCGAGGCGCTGGAGGGCAAGGAGCTCTGGGCCACCGCGCAGTGCCGCCCGCACCCCACCGAGCCGCTGGACGAGGCCGGGCAGGGCGACGCCTTCGTCTCCATCTCGTTCTGCGCGATGCGCGCGGTGGTGGATGTGGACATCGAGCTGGGCGCCGTGCGGGTGGTCGAGATGACGGTCGCCCAGGACGTCGGCCGGGCGCTGAACCCGCGGCAGATCGAGGACCGGATCGAGGCGGGCGTGGCCCAGGGCGTCGGCCTGGCACTGCTGGAGGACCTGCGCACCGAGGGCGGCGTGCTGCAGAACCCCTCGCTCACGGGCTACCGGCTGCCCACCGCGCTGGACACCCCGCAGGTGCGGATCGCCGCGCTGCTGGAGGAGCGCGACGTGGTCGCCCCCTTCGGTGCCAAGGCGGTCGGCGCGGCCCCCGCGGTGGTCGCCCCGGCGGCCGTCGCCGCGGCCGTCCGCGCCGCCACGGCCCTGCCGGTCGGCCGGCTGCCGATCCGGCCGGAGGACGCCGTCACGGCCTGAGTGGGGAAATGCGCAAAAGGAATTGCCGGTCGACTTTTCCGGGTCGACCGGCAATTCCTTTTTCATCGAGGCCGTGGCGGGAATTGAACCCGCGTACACCGCTTTGCAGACGGTCCCCTCAGCCACTCGGGCACACGGCCAGTGAATTCATGGTGGCGGATCCGGGGGAGGAGGGTCAACGAAGTTTTGTAAATTCTGTATGGCAATGTGTGCTACGGTCGAAGAGCGGTGGCGTTATTCACGCCACCCCGGACGAGCGCGTCGTACCCGGTGACGACAAGACGGCGCAGTTCAGCGGCAATCCGGCCGCTGTGGACTGCGGAGGTGCACCGTCGTGGCCTGGCTCGTTCTGATCGTCTCGGGTCTCCTGGAGACCGTCTGGGCGGTCGCCCTGGAATCGTCCAAGGGCTTCTCCCGCCTCGTTCCCACCCTCGTCTTCGGCGTCGCGCTGCTGTTCAGCATGGGCGGCCTGGCGTACGCGATGCGCACCATTCCGATCGGCACCGGGTACGCGGTCTGGGTCGGCATCGGCGCGGTCGGCACCGCGCTCTACGGGATGGCCGCCCTGGGGGACGCGGTGACCATGGCCCGGATCGCCTGCCTGCTGCTGATCGTCTCCGGCGTGGTCGGCCTCAAGGTGCTGCACTGACGTGGCACCGACGGGGACCTAGGCCCACGGGACCAGTCGGTCACCGACTCTGGTCAGGGGTCATCGCGGCGGACGGCTCTTACGATGTCACGTATGACCACTGCCTCCCCCACCTCGGTCGACCCCGTACCGATACCCCTCGACGACGACCCCGGCGGCGGGGTGCTCAGCGGCCGCTACCGCGCGCTGACGCTGGGGATCGTCTCGGTGGTCCTGGTGATCGCCTTCGAGGCGACGGCCGTCAACACCGCGATGCCGACGGCGGCCCGCCAACTGCACGGCCTCGGGCTGTACGCCTTCGCCTTCTCCGGCTACTTCACCACCACGCTGTTCGCCCTGGTCGTCTCCGGCCAGTGGTGCGACCGGCGCGGGCCGCTGCAGCCGCTGTTCACCGGGATCGGGGTGTTCGGCGTCGGCCTGCTGGTGGCCGGGACGGCGCCCGGGATGTGGGTGTTCGTGGCCGGCCGGGCGATCCAGGGCCTCGGCGGCGGGCTGGTGATCGTCGCGCTGTACGTGGTGGTCGGCCGGGCCTATCCGGAGCGGCTGCGGCCGTCGGTGTTCGCGGCCTTCTCCTCGGCCTGGGTGCTGCCCTCGATCGTGGGCCCGCTGGTCGCCGGGGCGGTCACCCAGCACCTCGGCTGGCGCTGGGTGTTCCTGGCCGTGCCGGTGCTGATCCTGCTGCCGCTGGCCGTGATGGGCCCGGCGCTGGCCCGCTCCGAGCGGGAGCACCCGGTGGCCAAGGGCGCGGACTTCGACCGCCGCCGCACCGTGCTGGCCGCGATGGCGGCGCTCGGTGCCGGGCTGCTGCAGTACGCGGGCCAGCGCCGCGACCTGATCGGGCTGCTTCCCGGGATCGCCGGGGCGGCGCTGCTGGCGCCGGCCGTCCTGGGGCTGCTGCCGAAGCGGACCCTGCGGGCGGGGCGTGGGCTGCCGACGGTGATCCTGCTGCGCGGGGTGGCCGCGGGGGCGTTCTTCGCGGCCGAGGCCTTCATCCCGCTGATGATGACCACCCAGCGCGGCCTGTCGCCGACGCTGGCCGGGCTCACCCTGACCAGCGGCGGGCTCTCCTGGGCGCTGGGTTCCTGGCTGCAGGGCCGGCCGGGGGCCGAGCGCTACCGCGAGGCGATGATCCGGGGCGGCTTCGTGCTGACCGCGGCGGCGATCGCGGGCGCCGCGCTGGTGCTGGTCCCGGGGGTGCCGGCCTGGGTGGCGGCGGTGGCCTGGGGGATCGGCGGCGTCGGGATGGGACTGGCCATCGCGAGCGTCAGCGTGCTGATGATGAAGCTGTCCGCGCCGGAGGACGCCGGGGCGAACTCGGCCGCGCTGCAGATGAGCGACGCGCTGGGCAATGTGCTGCTCACGGGCCTGGCCGGGGTGCTGTTCGCGGCGCTGGGCGGCGGAGCCCTGGCGGCCGGCCACGGACAGGCCGAAGGCGCCGGCTCGCCCGGCGCCTTTGCGGTGATCCTGCTGGTGATGGCCGGGGTCGCCCTGCTGGGAGCGCTGCTCTCCGGCCGGGTCCGTACCCGGTCCTGACGGTCAGCCGGCGGCTGTGGTGGCTGTGGTGGCTGTGGTGGCGGTGGTGGCGGTGCCGGCGGAGGAGGGGACGGGCGCCGCCGCCGGGGTGCCGAGGAAGGCCTCCCAGCCGCCCGTCGGGGACTGGCCCGGGGCGAGGGTCTGCAGCTTGCGCAGCACCGCCGGGTCCTGGGCGTCCAGCCAGTCGACCAGCTGGCGGAAGGAGACCAGCCGGACCTCCGACTTGCCCGCGACGGTCTTGAGGACGTCCTCGACGGCGTTCATGTAGATGCCGCCGTTCCACTCCTCGAAGTGGTTGCCGATGATGTACGGCGCCCGGTTGCCGTTGTAGGTGCGGTCGAAGCCCATCAGGTAGGCGTCGCGGGCCTGGGCCTGGAAGCCCGGGTGGAGCGCCGGGTCGGCCTTGGTGTTGGGGCCGCACTGGTTGTACATGATGTTGTAGTCCATCGAGAGCACCTGGAAGGTGTGCCCGGGGAAGGGGATGGACTGCAGCGGGAGGTCCCACAGCGCGCCGCCCTGGATCTTCTGCGGCCACACCTGGGTGCCGTTGCCGCTGCTGTCGTAGCGCCAGCCGCGCTTGACCGCGGTGGGCAGCAGGTTGCGCTGGCCCTCCAGGCAGGGGGTGCGGCTGCCGATCAGCTCCTTGCGGTAGTCGAAGGGCAGCGCGGGCAGGTCGGTGAAGCCGGTGTTGGTGCGCCAGTTCGTCACGAAGTCCATCGCCTGCTGGATCTCGCTGTCCCACTCCTCCGGGGACCACTTGCCGACGCCGGTGGCGCCGCAGAAGTGGCCGTTGAAGTGGGTGCCGATCTCGTGGCCCTCCAGCCAGGCCGCGTGCACGTTCTCCAGGGTGTCGCGGATGTGCCGGTCGCTGAGGTAGCCGATGTCGGAGGCGCCGACCTTGTGCTGCGGCGGGCGGTAGAGGTCCTTCTTGGACTCGGGCAGCAGGTAGAGGCCGCTGAGGAAGAAGGTCATCTTCGCGTCGTGATCCTGGGCCAGCCGGCGGAAGCGGGCGAACAGGCCGTTGTCGAGCTCGCCGGCGCCGTCCCAGGAGAAGACCACGAACTGGGGCGGGCGCTGCCCGGGCTGCAGCCGCTCGGGGACGGGCTGGCGCGGCTGGACGCCGGTGTCGGAGGTGGAGCCGTCGCCGATCAGGACGGCCTGCGGCTTGGGGGCCGGGGCCGGGGTGGGAGTGGCGCTCTGCCCGGCGTCCGCGCCACCGGTGGGCTTGGCGGAACCGGTCGCCCGCTCCCCGCCGGCGGCGTGGTTGCTGCCGCAGCCGGCCGCCAGGGTGGCGGCGGTGGCGGCGCCGGCCGCCAGCAGGGTGCGGCGGGAGAGAGCGTCCATGGTCACTCCGTTCGTGAGGCGGTCGGCAGCGTGCGGGAGTGCGGGGTCCGATCTGACATCCGGGGGATCGAACCCGTAACCGCGTCAGCATGGCATGCGGGCGGAAGTGGTCGAAGAGGCGCAGCGGATGGTCGTAACCGATCGCCCGAACGCCGCAACCGATCGCGGCCGTAGAACCGTCGCTGGCTCGTGTCGGGCGCGGTGCCCGCAGTGATCGCCGGCGGGAGGTATTCGTCGCGCTCCGCGACCGGCCGCGCACGTCGGGCAGGAAAGCGGCCGGCAGCCCTGCCGATCGGCGGGTGTCAGTATGACCATCGTATGGACGTGCTTTACAGTCCGATCCGGTTGAATTGTTCCCAGGAAACTCCCAGGAAGCGGGATTCCGTCGGCAGAGGGGAGCGCCCGTGGGCGTCCAGCAGAGCAGGAGCCCCTGGCCGGGCACCCTGGCGGCGGGAGCCGCGCTGGTGCTCGGTGCCTGGCTGCTGCACGGCGGCGGCTCGCCGGTGCTGCCGCCCGCCCCGGACGGCGTCCAGGCCCAGGCCGGCATCGCGCCGGTCTCCGTCGTCCCGCCGCTGGGGCCGTCCGCGCCGACCCGGATCCGCATCCCGGCCGTCCGCCTGGACGCCCCGGTCACCACGCTCGGGCTGGATTCCGAGGGCCACCTGCAGGCCCCGCCCGAGGCGGACCGTAACCTGGCGGGCTGGTACCGCGGTGGGGCCAGCCCCGGTCAGCGCGGCACCGCGATCCTCGCAGGGCACGTCGACAACAAGGCGGGTCCGGCCGTCTTCTATCATCTGGGCGCGCTCCGTCGGGGGGACCGGATCGAGATCGCCCGGGCGGACGGAGCCACCGCCGTCTACCAGCTGTACGCCATCGAAGTGCACGATCGAAAGGACTTCCCGGACGAACGGGTCTACCGTCAGGCCTCGGACGCGCAGCTGCGGGTGATCACCTGCGGTGGCGCGTACAGCGAGGAACACGGCTACGACGGCAACGTCGTCGCCTACGGTTTCCTGGCCGACACCACCCATCCGGGCATAGCCGCATGAGCACGCTCACCCTTGCCACCCGTTGGAATCCGATCGACTGGCCGCTCACCGAGGGCCCGATCCCGCACGCCGTGCTCGCGGCCGGCTGGGCGGCGCTGTTCGCGCTCGCCGTCGGCCGCGACCGGAGCTGGTGGCGGTTCCGCCTGCCCGCCGCGCTGGCCACCGCGGCCGCCCTCAGCCTGCTGCTCGACGTCGTGGTCGACGGCTGGTGGCACCCCTTCCCGGAAGGCACGCCCGAGTACGTCACCTGGTGGATAGCCATCGCCCTGCTCGGGTTCTGCCTGGTCGGCTACCGCATCCGCCGGCTCACCTGGCGGCGGCGCGGGATCGCGCTCGGCCTGAGCGGGCTGGTGCTGCTGATGGCCGCCTCCGAGGTCAACATCGGCTTCGGGCAGTACCCGAGCGGGCGCGTGATGCTGGCGCCGTGGCTGACCAAGACCAGCGGGCTGGTCCCCGCGAAGGTCGGGCAGACCGTGGCCGCCCCGCCGGACAAGGTGCTCGACGAGGTCTGGCAGGCCCCGGCGAACCTGCCCGACAAGGGCACCGTCTCGGTGGTGCCGATCCCCGGCCTCAGGTCGGGCTTCAAGGCCCGCGACGCCTACGTCTACCTCCCGCCCGCCTACCAGGCCACCCCGCGACCGCTGCTGCCGGTGGTCGTCATGCTCACCGGCCAGCCCGGGGCGCCGGGGGACTGGGTGCTCTCGGGGCAGATCAACGAGACGATGGACGCGTTCGCCGCGCAGCACAACGGCCTCGCGCCGATCGTGGTGATGCCCGACGAGCTCGGCTCGACCTGGTTCAACACGCTCTGCATGGACTCCAAGCTCGCCAAGATGCAGACCTACCTGGCGTCGGACGTTCCCGACTGGATCCACGAGAACCTGCAGACCGCCACCAGCCGGAAGAGCTGGGCGATCGGCGGCGCCTCGATGGGCGGCACCTGCGCGCTCCAGCTCGGCGTCAACGCGCCCGACGTGTACGGCACCGTCCTGGACATGTCCGGGCAGGACGAGCCGACCCTGGGCAACCGGGAGGGCACCATCAGGGCCGCGTTCGGCGGCGACGCGAAGAAGTTCGACGCGGTCGACCCGGTCCACGTGATGGCCCGCAGGAAGTTCCCGGACACCAGCGTCGCCCTCCTCGTCGGCGAGACCGACGACGAGTTCAGGCCGCAGATGGAGAAGATCTACCAGGCTGTTCAGGGGGCCGGGATGAAGGCGAAGTTCGAACTGATGCCGGGCGGCCACGGCTGGGTGGTCTTCCGCCCCGGCATCGTCCGGCAGATCCCGTGGATCGCCCAACAGACCGGGCTGACCCGGTGAGCGGGGCGGGCACCGCGGTCGCCGGCGAGCACGCGCAGACGTCCGAACGGGTCGTCGGCCAGCGGGGCGCGCGGCGCGACTCCGAGCGGGGCGCGGACCGCGCGCCGGTCACCCGGACGCCGGAGCCGCGCCCGCAGCGGGTGCGGCGGGCGGCCCGGGCGCTCGGCTCCCGGCTGCGCGCGGCGCCGCTGACGCTGGCGCTGCTGGCCGGGCTCTGGCTGGTCGGCGCGGCCACCGGCAGCCTGGGCAGCGGGCCGTCCGACCGGCTGCTGGAGCAGGCCGGGGTCGGCCTGCCCACGCTCGGCGAAGGCCACTGGTGGACGCCGGTCACCTCGATGGCCTGGTGCTCCGGCAGCGGCTCGTACGTGTTCACCAGCCTGCTGCTGCTCCTGGTCGGCCCGGCCGCCGAACACCGGCTCGGCCGCCTGCGCACCCTCGCGGTGCTGGTCGGCGGGCAGGTCGTCGGCACCCTGCTGGGCGCCGGGCTCATCGCGTTCGGCTCCTCGGCCGGGGAACAGTGGACCGCCTCGGTGGCCGACCAGATCTCGGTCGGCCCCGGCGTCGGCCTGTTCGCGCTGGCCGGGGTCCTCGGGTACCGGCTCACCGTGCTCTGGCGCCGCCGACTGCACCTGCTGGTGCTGCTCGTCCCGCTGGTCATGACGCTGTACGTCGGCCACCTGCAGAGCGTCCAGCGGTGCGCCGCCGCGCTGGCCGGGCTCGGCGTGGGCGCGCTGCTCAGCCGCGGCCGCCCGTACCTGCGCTCGCACCGCTCCTCGCACTCCGAGACCCGGGTGCTGGTCGCGCTCTGCCTGGTCGTCGCCGCCTTCGGGCCGCTGATCGCCTCGCTGTACGACAACGCCAGCGGACCGTTCAACGCCTTCTCCGAGCTGTACTTCTCCCACCGGCTCAGCCCGGACGAGGTCGCCGACTTCTGCTCGCTCTCGGCGCACGACTGCGCCCGCGCGCACGCCGTCGTCCGGATCTTCGACACCCCCGGCCGGCTGATGGCCGCCCTGTTCCCGGCCCTGCTGCTGGTGCTCGCCGAGGGGCTGCGCAGGGGACTGCGGTTCGCCTGGCTGGTCACCATCGCCACCGAACTGCTCTGGGTGGCGCTGCTGGGCTGGCTGTACCTGGACGCCGGGCCGGTCAGCCGGGACGTGGTCCAGTACTTCGTCGAGGCGATGCTGCTGCCACTGCTGACCACCGGCCTGCTGCTGGCCACCCACAAGCGGTTCCGGGTGCGGCTGTCCGGCCGGTCGGTGCGCCGACTGGCCCTGGTGCCGGGCTGCGCCGCGCTCCTCTCCTCGGCCGCGTACGTCGGGCTCGGACGGCTGGTGGCCGACCAGTTCGAGCCGGGGGCGAACGTCCGCCGACTGCTGCACGGGCTGCCGGCGCAGTTCCTGCCGCCCGCGTACAACGACCTGACACCGGACTACCCGATCGCGGTCGGATCGGTGGCGCGCTTCCTGGAGACGTACTGCGGGCTGGCGTTCTGGGTGGTGGCGCTGGTCGCGCTGCTGTCGGCCTTCCGCCGGCCGGTGCTGCACACCGACGCGGAGGCGGCGGCCCGGGCCAGGGCGCTGCTGACCGAGCACGGCGGCGGGACGCTGTCCTTCATCACCACCTGGGACGGCAACCACTACTGGTTCGACGAGCAGGGCCGGGCGGGCGTCGCCTACCGGGTGATCGGCACCATCGCGCTGACCACCGGCGACCCGTTCGGCGCGCCGGAGAACCGGGCCGGGGCGGTGGCCGGCTTCGCCCGGTACTGCGACGCGCGCGGCTGGACGCCGTGCTTCTACAGCGTCTACGGGCAGACCAGGGACGCCGCCGCGCAGCTCGGCTGGCGCTCGGTGCAGGTCGCCGAGGACACCGTGGTCCCGCTGCCCGAGCTGGCCTTCACCGGCCGCAAGTGGCAGGACATCCGCACCGCCCTCAACAAGGCCGGCAAGCAGGGCATCACCGCGGAGTGGTGGGCGTACCACGAGGCGCCGCTCGCCCTGCGGGAGCAGATCCGGGCGATCTCCGAGGAGTGGGTCTCCGAGAAGGGCCTGCCGGAGATGGGCTTCACGCTCGGCGGGCTGGAGGAGCTGGACGACCCGGACGTCCGGGTGCTGGTCGCGGTGGACGAGCAGCGGGTGGTGCACGGGCTGACCAGCTGGATGCCGGTGTACGAGAACGGCGTGCCGGTCGGCTGGACGCTGGACTTCATGCGCCGGCGCTCGGACGGCTTCCGCGGTGTCAGCGAGTTCCTGATCGCCTCGGCCGCGCTCGGCTTCAAGGAGGAGGGCGCCCGCTTCCTGTCGCTGTCGGGCGCGCCGCTGGCCCGCACCGGGCAGGACGAGGGGCCCACCGGGCTGCAGCGGATGCTGGACTGGATGGGCAAGGCGCTGGAGCCGGTGTACGGCTTCCGCTCGCTGCTCGCGTTCAAGGCGAAGTTCCAGCCGGAGTACCGGCCGATGTACATGGCCTACCCCGACCCGGCCGCGCTGCCCGGCATCACGAGGGCGATCGGCAAGGCGTACCTGCCGCACCTGACGGCGGCGCAGGGCGTCCGGCTGATGCGCAAGCTGTCGGGCTGAGGGAGGGGCGAGCAGGCGACTGGGTGGGCGAGTGGCAGGCGGGCGAGAGGCGGCCCGGAAGCGCGGGGGGCGCTCCCGGACGCCGGCTCGCCCGTCAGCCGAGCAACTGGGCGAGGGCGCGGTCGGCGTCCAGGTGCAGGTGCTCCTCGCCCTCGGGGACGAGCAGCCGGCTGCGCCACAGGAAGCGGCGCAGGTCGCCGGTGTCGAACCGGAGCAGCGCGGTGCCCTCCGGGGCCCGCAGCTCGACCATGGTGCGGCGGCCGAGCGCGGGCCGGACGTGGACGTCGCCGACGCCGGCCGGCAGCTCGATGCCGGACGAGAGCAGCCGGCGGGCGAAGACCCAGACGATGTCCTCGGCGCTCTGGCCCTCCTCGGCCTCGTCCAGCGAGAACTCGGCCGGGAAGGCCATCCGTACGGCCAGCGGGTCCTCCGGCAGGTAGGACAGCACGACCCGCAGCCGGGCGGAGCGGTGGGGGGAGAGGATCAGGCGGGCCTGGACGGTCTCTTCGACGGTGCGCACGGGCGGTCCCTTCGGTTCGGTGCGAGGCCGCGCTGGGGGCAGGGGGTCGGTGCGGCCTCACCCTGGTGAGAGTCCTGGTGACCGCCGTGATTACCGGGTTTCGAGAGCGATCGGACGTGAGCCGCGTCACATCGATTTCCGGCCGCGCGAGCCGGGCGCGAGGCCTCGCCTGGAGGCCCGAACGGCGCCGGACCGGTAGGCTGGGCGGGTTGTCCGATCGCCGCCCGACCGCGGGGCGGGGCCGCAAAACCGCCCCTGACCTGCGATGATCCCCCTCGGAGACCGTGAGTACTGCCGCCGCCTCCTCGATGCCGCTGTTCTCCGACACGTCGGAGCCGCAGGAGCCCGTCCGGGCCGTCGGCCATGCCGCGCCCGTCGGCTCGCACCACCTGTCGCCGGCCTTCCCCGGCCGTGCCCCCTGGGGCACCGCGGGCAAGCTGCGGGCCTGGCAGCAGGGCGCGCTGGACAAGTACATCGAGTCGCAGCCGCGTGACTTCCTCGCGGTCGCCACCCCGGGCGCAGGAAAGACCACCTTCGCGCTCACCCTTGCCTCGTACCTGCTGCACAACCACCTGGTGCAGCAGGTGACCGTGGTCGCGCCGACCGAGCACCTGAAGAAGCAGTGGGCCGAGGCCGCCGCGCGGATAGGCATCAAGCTGGACCCAGGGTACTCCTCCGGGCCGCTGTCCCGGGAGTACCACGGCATCGTGGTCACCTACGCGGGCGTCGGGGTCAACCCGATGCTGCACCGCAACCGCACCGAGGCCCGCAAGACCCTCGTGATCATGGACGAGATCCACCACGCCGGTGACTCCAAGTCCTGGGGCGAGGCCTGCTTCGAGGCCTTCGAGCCGGCCGCCCGCCGACTGGCGCTGACCGGTACGCCGTTCCGCTCGGACACCAACCCGATCCCCTTCGTCCAGTACGAAGCGGGCGGCGACGGCATCCGCAAGTCCGTCGCCGACTACACCTACGGCTACGGACACGCCCTCGCCGACCATGTCGTCCGCCCGGTGATCTTCCTCAGCTACAGCGGCAACATGCGCTGGCGCACCAAGGCCGGCGACGAGTTGGAGGCCCGGCTCGGCGAGCCGATGACCAAGGACCTGATCGCCCAGGCCTGGCGCACCGCGCTGTCCCCGCAGGGCGAGTGGATCCCGGCCGTGCTCCAGGCCGCCGACCGGCGGCTGAGCGAGGTCCGCAAGGCGATCCCGGACGCCGGCGGGCTGGTGATCGCCACCGACCAGACCGTGGCCCGCGCGTACGCCAAGATGCTGCGCGAGATCAGCGGCGAGAAGGTCGCCCTGGTGCTCTCCGACGAGACCGAGGCGTCCCAGCGGATCTCCGACTTCTCGGCCGGGACCTCCCGCTGGATGGTCGCGGTCCGTATGGTGTCCGAGGGCGTCGACGTGCCCCGGCTGGCCGTCGGGGTGTACGCGACCTCGATCTCCACCCCGCTGTTCTTCGCCCAGGCCGTCGGCCGCTTCGTGCGCGCCCGCAAGCGCGGCGAGACCGCCTCGGTGTTCCTGCCGACCATCCCGATGCTGCTGGGCTTCGCCAACGAGATGGAGGTCCAGCGCGACCACGTGCTGGACCGGCCGAAGAAGGAGGGCGAGGGCCTCTTCGACGAGGAGGACCGGCTGCTCGCCGAGGCCGAACGAGCCAACGACGGGCCGGACGGCGCGGGCGGCGAGGAGTTCTCCTACGAGGCGCTGGGCTCCGACGCGGTCTTCGACCGGGTGCTGTACAACGCCATGGAGTTCGGCATGCAGGCCCACCCGGGGAGCGAGGAGGAGGAGGACTACCTCGGCATCCCGGGCCTGCTGGAGCCGGACCAGGTGCAGATGCTGCTGCAGAAGCGCCAGCACCGGCAGATCCAGCGCAGCAAGACCAAGCCCGCCGAGGAGGCCGACCTGCTGGAGCTGCCGGCCGAGCAGCGGCCGGTCGTCACCCACCAGGAGCTCCGCGAGCTGCGCAAGGAGCTGAACGCGCTGGTGGCCGCCTGGCACCACCGCACCAGCCAGCCGCACGGCACCATCCACAACGAGCTGCGCCGCCAGTGCGGCGGGCCGCTCACCGCGCAGGCCACCGCCAACCAGCTCACGGCGCGGATCGCCAAGATCCGGGAGTGGGCGAAGTAACGGTTCGGCGGGAGCGCGCGGTTCGACCCTGCGGTCCGCCCCTGTGGTCCGACTCTGTGGTCCGTGTCCGGGAGTGTCCGGACTTCGGACCTGAGTCGAACGCATGCCCTGATCTGCCCGGAGAATTGGGGGCGTTTGTCCGGAATCTGCGGCGATGTTGAAGTCGATCACGCCCGAATTTTGGACAACCACTTCCGCCGCGACATTTCCTTCACTACCTTTCCCCCACGCTCTTCCGCCGGGCAACCCCCCCGCGGGACGGCGTCGCAGGACCGTACCGGCGTCAAGGACGACACCGCGTACGGCCCGAGCGCGGCCACCCCCACCTGCGCGCGACACCGACCCCCGGCCGGCGCCGCCCGCCCCGCGAGCGCCGCGGAAAGGATTGCCCGTCGTGACAGCCGAGACCTCCCAGACCCTGGACCGAGGCGTCCGGGTCCTCAAACTCCTCGCCGACTCCGAGCGGGGGCTCACCGTCACCGAACTCGCCGCCCGGCTGGCCGTCAACCGCACCGTCGTCTACCGGCTGCTGGCCACCCTGGAGCAGCACGGCCTGGTCCGCCGGGACATCGGCGGACGCGCCCGGGTCGGCCTCGGCGTGCTGAGGCTCGCGCACCGGGTGCACCCGCTGCTGCGCGAGGCCGCGCTGCCGGCCCTGCGCAGCCTCGCCGAGGACCTCGGCGCCACCGCCCACCTGACCCTGGTGGACGGCAACGAGGCGCTGGCCGTCGCCGTGGTCGAGCCGAGCTGGACCGACTTCCACGTCGCCTACCGGACCGGCCTGCGCCACCCGCTCACCGAGAGCGCGGCCGGACGGGCGATCCTGGAGGCCCGCACCTTCCCCAGCCAGCGGCGGCCCGAGCAGGGCTTCGTCATCACCCGCGCGGAGGAGCAGTCCGGGGCGTGCGGGGCGGCCGCCGCGCTGCTCGGACTGAGCGGCATCGAGGGCAGCGTCGGCGTGGTGATGCTCAACGGCATGGTGCCCGAGCGGGTCGGGCCCCGGGTGGTGGAGGCGGCGACCGAGGTGGCCGACGCCCTGAGGTAGCGCCCCCGCCCCGAGCGCCCCGAGGTAGCGCCCCCGCTCCCGATCGCCCCGAGGCGAGCGGGCGCACCACGGCGGGGCGTCGGGTGTGTTTGGATTCCCCTTGTGTCCGACACCAAGCTCTCCAAGGCCCTCACCGCCCCGCGGACCCGCGCGCTCGCGCTGTGCGGAGCGCTGGTCACCGCGCTGTTCGGCGTGGCCGCCTTCGTCCCGCTGCCGTACACCGTCACCTGGCCGGGCCTGACCGCGGACACCCTGGGCAGCTACCAGGACAAGCCGGTGCTCACCATCACCGGGGCACCACTGCGCACCACCGAGGGCGAGCTGCGGATGGTCACCATCACGGCGACCAACCCGGACCAGCGCAACACCTTCCTGCGGTCCATGCAGGCCTGGTTCAATCCGAAGGAGGCGGTCCGCCCGACCGACACGGTCTACCCGCAGGGCAACCCGGCCAAGGCCGAGGAGGTCACGGCCCAGCAGATGGCCGAGTCGCAGGACAGCGCCACCGCGGCCGCGCTGAGCTACCTCCACCTGTCGCCGGACCAGGTGAAGGTCAAGGTCGACCTGGGCGACGTCGGCGGCCCGAGCGCCGGCCAGATGCTGGCGCTGGGCATCGTCGACAAGCTCGCCGGCGACGGCCAGGGCGGCGACCTCACCGGCGGGCGCACGATCGCGGGCACCGGCACCATCGACAAGGACGGCACGGTCGGCCCGGTCGGCGGCGTCCCGCTGAAGACGCAGGCGGCCGCCCGGGACGGCGCGACGGTGTTCCTGCTCCCCAGGGACGAGTGCACGGACGCCAAGGTGAACACGCCGGCGTCGCTGCGACTGGTGCCGGTCGGCACGCTCGGCGAGGCGGTCTCGGTGCTGCAGGCACTCAAGAGCGGCGGCAGCGTCCCCGCCTGCTGACCGGGCGCGCCCTGCCGACGGCCGGACCCCGTCCTACTCGGCGGCGGCCTGGTCCACCAGCGGCAGGATCCGGTACGGCACCGGGTTCTCCAGCACGATCGCGGTGGACGAGCGGACGATCCCGTCGAAGCCCACCACCCGGTCGATCACCCGCTGCAGATCGGCGTTGGAACGGGCCACGATCCGCACCATCATGTCCCCGATCCCGGTGATGGTGTGCAGTTCCAGCACCTCCGGCACGCCCGCCAGGTGCGCCCGCACGTCCGTGCCCTGGCCCTGGGAGATCTCCAGGGTCGCGAAGGCCGTCACCGGGTAGCCGATCGCCGCCGGGTCCACCTCCGGGCCGAAGCCGCCGATCACCCCCTTGGCCTGGAGCCGGTCCAGCCGGGCCTGCACGGTGCCCCGGGCGACCTGCAGCCGGCGCGAGCACTCCAGCACCCCGATCCGGGGCTCCTCGGCGAGCAGCCGGATCAGCCGGCCGTCCAGGGCGTCGATGGTGTCGTTCGTGCTGCCCGCGACGGCGCCCTGCGGGGCGACGGGGTCGGCCGGGCCGGGGGAACTGGGAGAGCTGGGGGAGCTCGGGGATGGGGCGGGGGTCATCGCGGCACCGTCCTCCGGTGGGCATTCTGTACAGCGGCGCGGCCGATTCTCCCGCCCCGGGGCACGGCTTGACCAGCGACTCCCGGGCGGGCCGTCGGCGTGCCGAACGGACGGGTTGCTAGCGGACGGCCGTCTCCACGGTCGGGGGGTGCCCGTTCCAGGAGACGAAGACCGAGTTGGCCTGGGCGTCCCTGGTGAAGTCGATCCGCATCCACTGGGGGCCGTCCCACACCTGCATCTGCCAGCCCGGGTCCGGGGTGGCGGACACCAGCGAGGCCCGGTCGGCCTGGAGGTCCAGCGCGACCTTGCCGCCCGGGATCGGATAGCTCCTGACCGTGGACGTCGCGGTGGGCGTCGGCGCGGGCCGGCGGGTGGGCGGCGGGGCGGTCGTGACGGGGGCCGGCCCGTGCGTCGCGGTGGCGGGCGGGGAGGTCGGCTGGGCCGGGGTCGCGGACTGCGCCGCCGAGCGCGGCTGCTCGGGGGCGGCGGTCGGGGAGTACGGCGTGCCGTCGGCCTTCGGGGAGGGCAGCGGCAGTGCCGTGGGCCGCTCGAACGCGGCGCCGGTCAGCACCGCGTGCACGCCGAACCAGGACAGCGCCACCGCCGCCCCGGTGGCCGCCGCCCAGGCGCCGAGCTGTACCAGTCCGTTCCGCATCGTCCGCACATCCTGCCGTATTTCCCCCTGTCCGAGACCGGCACCCCCGGTATTCCTCAGGGCAGTTGCACAATGTCGGGACCGGCCCCCGAGGTACAGACCACTGTCCGCCGATGGCGTACCGTGCAGGCCCATGGCAACAGTGCTCGTGGTCGAGGACGACCCCTTCGTACGTTCCGCCCTCATCCGCCACCTGACGGACACCGGCCACGCGGTCCGCAGCGTGGGCACCGCACTCGAGGCGCTGCGGGAGGTCGCCCAGGTCGGCTGTGACCTGGTGATCCTCGACCTGGGCCTGCCCGACCTGGACGGCAGCGAGGCACTCAAGATGATCCGGGGCCTGACCAACGTGCCGGTGATCATCTCCACCGCCCGGGACGACGAGGCCGAGATCGTCCGGCTGCTCAACGACGGTGCCGACGACTACCTGGTGAAACCTTTCTCCGGAGAGCACCTCAGCGCCCGGATGGCCGCCGTGCTGCGCCGGCTCGGCAGCGGCGCGGCACCCGTCGCCCAGGTCCTGCGGGTCGGCGGCCTGGCCATCGACCTCCAGCGTCGCGAGGCCTCCCTGGACGGTCGGCCGCTCGACCTGACCCGCCGTGAATTCGACCTGCTGGCCTTCCTCGCCGCCCGGCCCGGCGTGGTCGTGCCGCGCAAGGAGATCCTCGCCGAGGTCTGGCAGCAGACCTACGGCGGCGACCAGACCATCGACGTCCACCTCTCCTGGCTGCGCCGCAAACTCGGCGAGACCGCCTCCAACCCCCGCTACCTGCACACCGTCCGGGGCGTGGGGGTGCGGCTGGAGGCCACCAGGGGCCCGGCGGGGCACCGGACATGAGGAGGTTCGGGCACTCGCTGCGCTGGGCCCTGATCAAGGCCGCCGTGGCCGGGACCACCATGGTCGCACTGGCCTTCCTCATCCCGCTCGGCCTGATGGTCCAGCAGACCGCCCGGGACCGGGCATTCACCGCCGCCGACCGGCAGGCGGCGGCACTCGGACCGGCCCTGGCGATCACCACCGACCAGGACGCCGTCACCCGGGCCCTGGCCAGCACGGACGCGGGCGGGCAGGGACGGATGGCGGTCCACCTGCCGGCCGCGGGGCAGCCCGAGACCCCCGGGACGGGCGGGCCCGGCGGCCCGACCCTGGGGGACGGCCGGGCCGCCGACGGCGACGTGGCCACGGCCGGCGGGCAGGGCCGCTCCTTCACCGTGCAGGTGCCCGGCGGCTACGCACTGCTCCAGCCGGTCGCGGTGGACACCGGGCGGACCGCCGTGGTCGAGGTGTTCGTGGCCGAGAGCGACCTCACCCGGGGCGTCACCACCGCCTGGCTGGTGCTCTCCGCCGTCGCGCTCGGCCTGGTCGCCATCTCGGTGCTGGTCGCCGACCGGATGGGCAACCGGATCGTCGCCTCCGCCCGGCGGCTCGCCGGCGCCGCCCGCTCGCTCGGCGCCGGCAACCTCGCCGTACGGGTCCCGGTGGAGGGCAAGCAGATCGACGGCAGCCCCGAAGAACTGCGCGAAGCCGCCCACGCGTTCAACACCATGGCCGACCGGGTGGTCCAACTCCTCGCCGCCGAACGGGAACTGGCCGCCGACCTGTCCCACCGGCTGCGCACCCCGCTGACCGTACTGCGGCTCAACGCCGCCTCGCTCGGCGACGGCGACGCGGCCGACGCCACCCGGCACGCGGTCGCCCAACTCGAGCGCGAGGTCGACCAGATCATCCGCTCGGCCCGCCGCGCCCCCGAGGACGCGCCCGCCGTCACGGTCGGCTGCGACGCCGCCGAGGTGATCCGCGAACGGGTCGGCTTCTGGTCCGCGCTGGCCGAGGACGAGGGGCGCCGTTGGCAGCTGGCCGGCGCCGAACGGGCGGCACCCGTACCCGTCCAGCGCGGCGACCTGGCGGCCGCCGTCGACGCGCTGCTCGGCAACGTCTTCCGGCACACCGCCATCGGCACCGCCTTCTCCGTGGACGTACTGGCCACCGACAGCTCGGTGATCGTGCTGGTCGGCGACGCCGGACCCGGGTACAGCGACCCGGCCGCCGCCCTCAAACGCGGCGAGGGCCACGGCGGGGAGGGCTCGACCGGCCTCGGCCTGGACATCGTCCGCAAGCTCGCCGAGGCCACCGGCGGCGATCTCGCGCTCGGCCGCTCCGCCGTCCTCGGCGGCGCCGAGACCCGGCTACGGCTGCGCACCCGGCCGCAGGAGGCGGCGCTCACGCGGACCGGGCGGCGGCGCAGCCGGGGAGCGCTCTTCCAGCGGTGACGCGGTGACGCGGTGACTGTGACGCGGCGGGGGCTCGGTGCGGGTCTTGCCGGGGTCTTGGGTGGGGGTCTTCGAGGGGTCTTCCTTAACTGCGGCCTAAGGGAGTTCTACCCCTCGCTCAGTACGCCGGTTCGGCCCCCCGGCCGCCGCTAGCGTCGGTCGCGCCGGTCACCCGACCGAGCCGGACCGGCCGACCGGACATCCGCAGGCACCCCCGTGCCCGGACGGCGGCCGACCGAAGGCACCCGCGGAGGTAACGCGCCATGACCATCCAGCCCACCCGCCGCTCCGGCCACCGCAGGCGCGGCCGCAAGGGCGCGATCATCGGGGCCGCCGCGGTCGCCGCCGCCCTGGTCGTGGGCGGGACGGTCGTCCTCGCCTCCTCGGCCAGCGCGGCCTCGCTCGGCGCCGTCTACAGCCGCACCAGCACCTGGGACGCCGGCTACACCGGCCAGTACCTGGTCACCAACCCGGACAGCAGCCCGATCGAGGACTGGACGCTCAGCTTCGACCTGCCGGCCGGAGCGAAGATCGACTCGCTCTGGAACGCCACCTACACCGCCGAGGGGCAGCACGTCACGGTCAGGCCGGAGGCCTGGAGCAAGCGGCTGGAGCCCGGCAAGAGCGTGGTGGTCGGCTTCGTCGCCCAGGGCGCGGGCGCAGCGCAGGCCGAGCCGGCCAACTGCCTGATCAACAAGGCCTCCTGCAAGGCGGGCGACGGGACCGCGCCCACCCCCTCGGGGCGTCCGACCGCCACTGCCACTGCCACTGCCTCTCCGACGACTCCTCCGACCGCGACCGCGACCGCGACCGCCAAGCCCAGTCCCACCGCCACGGCGAAGCCGACCACCCCGGCGCCGACCCCCACCCCGACCGCCACCCCCACGGCGACCGGTGTGCCCGTTCCGCCAGTCGGCGCCGGCTTCGCCCCGTACGTGGACACCTCGCTCTACCCGCCGTACGACCTGGCGGCCACCGCCAAGGCGAGCGGCGTGAAGACCTTCAACCTCGCCTTCGTGGTCTCCGGTGGCGGCTGCGTGCCCAAGTGGGGCGGCGTCAGCGACCTGTCCGCCGACGCGGTGGCCGCCCAGATCGGCGCGCTGCGGGCGACCGGCGGCGACGTCCGGATCTCCTTCGGCGGCGCCAACGGCAGCGAGCTCGCCCTCGCCTGCGGCTCCACCGCCGACCTCACGGCCGCGTACCGGAAGGTCGTGGACGCGTACGGCGCCACCAAGCTGGACTTCGACGTCGAGGGCGGCGCGATCGCCGACACCGCCGCCAACACCCGGCGCGCCCAGGCCGTCGCCCAGCTGCAGAAGAACGCCGCCGCCGAGGGCAAGGCCCTCGACGTCTCCTTCACCCTGCCCGCGCTGCCCTCCGGCCTGACCCAGGAGGGCGTCAACCTGGTCGCCGATGCCAAGGCCAACGGCGTCGCGATCGGCGCCGTCAACATCATGGCGATGGACTTCGGCGACGGCGTCGCCCCCAACCCGCAGGGCCGGATGGGCACGTACGCGATCGCCGCGGCCACCGCCACCCAGGCCCAGGTCAAGAGCGTGCTGGGGCTGGACGACGCGGCCGCCTGGCGCAAGGTCGCGGTCACCCCGATGATCGGCGTCAACGACGTGGCCAGCGAGGTCTTCACCGTCGCCGACGCCAAGCAGCTCGCCGACTTCGCCACGGCCAAGCACCTCGCCTGGCTGGCCATGTGGTCCGGCACCCGGGACAAGGCCTGCGAGGGCGGCGCCAAGGCCTACGCCGACGCCACCTGCAGCAGCGTCGTCCGGCAGCCGCTGGACTTCACCCGGGCCCTGGGGGCGTACACGGGCTGAGGCCTCTCCGAGGCCGGGACGCCGTTCGCCCGTGCCCTGCCCGTGAGCTGCCCGCGGGCAGGGCTCGGGCGGCCGGCGCCCTGCTGTCACACTGTGTAGTCGAACGTGTCCGGCCCCGTTCGGGAGGCATCCGGTATCGTCGCTGGTTGGCCGAGCGGTGGACGGAGTGAGCAGTGACAGCGGTGCAAGACGAGCGCAGCCCGGTGCGGACCGCACCCGATCCCTCGCCCGCCCCGCTGTCGGACCGGCTGCGCCGGACGCTCGGTGCTCCCGTCCAGGCCGTGCGGGAGGCCCCCCGCCGTCCGCTGCTGGCCGCCTCCGCGCTGGCGCTGCTGTCCCTGGTCGTGTACGCAGTGGTGCGCCACTTCGTCCACACCTCGATGGTGGACATGATCGTCTACCGGGCCGAGGGCGCCGCCGTCGCCAACGGCACCGACCTGTACGGGCTGCGCGTCACCGAGTGGAACCTGCCCGCGACCTACCCCCCGTTCGCGGCGATGCTGTTCGTGCCGACCACCTGGTTCCCGGTTTCCTTCCTCCGGGTCGCGATCACTCTCGGCAACCTCGGGCTGCTCGCCCTGCTGACCCACCTGTCGTTCAAGCTGGTCGGCTGGCCGCGCCGTGAGCTGCGGCCGATCGGCGTGATCCTGGTGACCGGCCTCGGGGTCTGGCTCGAGCCCGTCTTCACCACGCTCCGCTACGGTCAGATCAACCTCGCGCTCGCCTGCCTGATCCTCTGGGATCTCACCCGTCCGGCTGAACGCCGCAGCAAGGGCGTGGCGATCGGCATCGCCGCCGGCATCAAGCTCACCCCCGGCCTGTTCGCCGTCTACCTGCTGATCACCGGCCGGATCCGGGCCGCCTTCGTGGCCGGCCTGACCTTCCTCGGCACCTTCCTGCTCGGCGCCCTCGTCCTGCCCGACGCGACCTGGGGCTTCTGGACCAAGTACCTCTACGACTCCTCCCGGGTCGGCAAGACCCAGATCGTCGACAACCAGTCGCTGCGCGGCGCCTTCGCCCGCCTGCTGCACACCGCCGAGCCCGGCACCGTCGCCACCCTCGGGGCCGGCCTGGTCGCGCTGGCCGGCCTCGCCGTCGCCGCCTGGGCCGCCCGCAGCGGCCGCTGGCTGCCCCGGGCCGAGGCCTGGGGCGTCTGCTGCGCGGCCGTCACCGCCGTGCTGATCTCGCCGATCAGCTGGACCCACCACTGGGTCTGGTGCGTACCGCTGCTCGCCCTGCTCGCCGCCGAGGCCTCCGTCGAGCACGCCCGCCCGGCGGGCGTCCGCCGACTGCGCTGGCGGGCCGTCTTCTGGGCCACGCTGGTCGCCTTCCTCTCGTTCGCCATGTGGGCGGCGAAGCCGCTCGGCCCGGCCGTCCTCCACATGTCACCGTGGCGCCAGCTGCCGACCTCGGTCTACCCGTGGGTCGGACTCTGCTTCCTGCTCGCCGCCGCGATCCGGATCAGGGCGCGGCGACGTTCCGCCGGCGCTCCGCCAGTCCGGCTGCCCGGACAGCGCGACGGCGGCCCGGACGCCGCCCGCGGCCGTCAGCAGGCCCCCGCGGCCCGCTGAGCCGGCGGGGGCGCCGCTCCTGCTCCCTCGCGTGCTCCGTCGTGTGCCCCCTCGATCGGGCACGTGCCGGTGCACACCGCGACGCACGCTGTGGTGCGCGCTGTGACGCACGCCTAGGCGAGCAGCTCGGCGAGCGAGCCGTCCAGGTCCAGCGCGGCCAGCTCGCTGCCCGGCGGCACCAGCCGGTGCGCCCGCTCCAGCCAGGCCGCGACGGCCGGCAGCGGCGCCTCCAGCAGCGCGTCCCCGGCGGGCGAGCTCAGCGCCAGGCAGAGCACGCTGCGCCGGCCCGAGCGGGTCGGCCAGATCCGCACGTCGCCCTGGCCGCACGGGCGGAAGGTGCCCTCGACCAGCAGCTCGCGGGCGAACACCCAGGTCACCGGGGAGCCGGTGTCCAGGTGGAAGGTGATGTAGACCGCGTACGGGTCGTGGCTGCCGTAGGACAGCCGCGCCGGGACGGGGACGCTGTGCTCCGGCGAGAGCACCAGGTTGAGTTCCAGCTCGTGCTCGACGACGCTGACGGGGCGTTCCATGATCGTCTTCCTCTCCGCCTTCGGGGCGTGCCCGGTTCCGGGCCCTGTGACCTTTGAGAGGGCGGTCCGCACCGGCTCTTACACACGTTTCCGGGATTTCTTCGGGAAGTTCGGCGAGGGGTGGTGAACGGGCGGTTGCATGGCGCGCGCATGCTGCTCGCGCGCCTGGTTCCCTAGCGCGAGCGGCCCTCAGCTGTCCGGGGATTCGCGAACTTCCCGTCGCGACTTCGGCGAGGTACTACCCTTTGTGACTGTCCGACGACTGTCCGCCGATCGGTGGCGCCCCCATGCCCGCCGAGCGCCGACCGTGGGCCGGGTTGTGCGCGCGGGCGGACACGTCGCAGTCGAACCACGCCGATCCACCGGCCGCCCCGCGGCCTACGTCGCCGTCCCTCGTCCTTCCTCGCCTCTTCCTTGCCCCCATTCCTTGCCCTCATCAGGACCTGCCAGGAAAGAAGACCCCCATGACGGACCGCTCCTTCGCCGACGGCGACCCGGCCGTCGCACCCGAGCCGGGCTACTACCCCGACCCCTCCATCCCCGGCTTCGTCCGGTACTGGGGCGGCTCGGCCTGGGTGCCCGGCACCAGCCGACCCTCGCCCGCCGAGGGCGAGGTGCTGGAGCCGCCCCGGTACGCGACCCGCCGGCCCAACCAGGCCGGGCCGCCGGCGCGGGCGGTGCCGCCGCCGGTGGTTCCGGTGGCCGCGGTTCCGGCGGCCGTGCCGATGTCGGTGCCGGTGCCGGTGTCGGCGCCTGCGGCGGAGGGGCGGACACCTGCGGGCGGGGGCGACACCGGGCCGGTGTACTTCGACCAGACCTCGGGCGGGGCGTCCTTCGTGCTCGGGCCGCGGGTGGCGGAGGTGATCGGCGGGCCGGTGTTCCGGACCGTCGGGCCGACGGCAGGGGGCATCGACGAGCCGGTGGTCGGTACGGCGCCCGAGGCGGTGGCCGCGGCCGAGGCGATGCCCGGGGAGTCGGGATGGCAGGCCGATCCGCGGGCGCAACGGGGACTGATGGACACCGGCGATGCGCCGCGCTGGGTCTCCTGGGGGGTGCTTCCGGGGGCGTCCGAGGAGGAAGAGGGGCGCGCGGAACCGGAGCGCGCTTCTGTTGGCGTGGAACTGGCCGCCGCCGTCGCGCCCGCCACGGCGGCGGTGGTGCGGGCGGCCCCGACGCCATTCGTCGAGGCCTCGGGCGCGGTGCCGGTGGTGGTCGCGCCGGCGGTCACGGCGTCGGTGATCGAGGAAGCGATGGCGGGCACGGGCGCGGGCACGCGCTCGGGCTCGGGCGCGGCCTCGGAGCAGGCGATCTCGGTGTCGGGCCCGGCCGCGCCCACTGCGTCCGTCGTGTCCGCTGTGTCCATTGGGCCTGTTGCGTCCACGCGGCCGGTCGCGGCCGCCACAGTCGCCCCCACCACTCCGCTGCCCGCCGTGCGGCCGGCCCGGCAGGCCGCCGCCCGTCGTCGCTCCGCGGCCCCCGCCGCCGTGCCGGCCGGGCTGGGACGCCGACTGGCGGCCCGGGCAGTGGACACCGCCGTGCTGCTGGTGGTCGCCGTCGCAGCCGGCATCCCACTCGGCAACTCGGTGTCCGAGCACCTCCGGCAGAAGCTCGACCAGGCCCGGATGGCCAGCGCCCTCACCCGCCGTCAGGTCCAGGTCTGGCTGGTGGACGACGTGGTGCTGGGCAAGATCGCCGTGCTGATCGGCATCCTGCTCTTCGTCAGCCTGCTCCACGAGGTGCTGCCGATCGCCCGTACCGGCCAGACCTTCGGCAAGAGGCTGGCCCGGATCCGCGTGGTGGACGCCGCCGCCCCCGCCGCCAAGACCCGGCTGAGCCTCGGCCGCTCGCTGCTCCGGTGGGCCGTCCGACAGGTGGGCGTGGTGCTGCTGCTCGGCCTGGTCTGGCCGGTGTTCGACCGTCCGGCGAGGCGCGGGTGGCAGGACCGAGCGGCCCGGACCCGGGTGGTGCGGGCCTGAGACGGTGGGCTCCGCAGCTGAGGTGGTGGGCCCTGCAGCCCTCGGCCCTTCCGTGCCCGAGGCAGCAAAACGGACGAAATATCCCGAACCCCAAGAATGTGCGATGTTCTACTCGGGGCATGAGCACCCACGACCCCTCAGGCTCCCAGCCGGAGGGGGGCGGCAAGCCCTCCTTCGACAAGCAGTCCCCGCAGCCGGGCGGCGGCACGCCGGAAGGCGAGCCGTCGGGCCCGACCCCGTCCGAGGGCCCGTCGGAAGGCACGTCGGAAGGCCCGCCCGACGGTGCGGCCGGCGGCCCCGGCGCGTACCAGGGCACCTACGGAGGAACCACGTACGGCGGACCGGCCCACGGTCAGAACCCGCACGGCCAGAACCCGTACGGCCCGCCCCCGTCCGGCTACGGCACCGGCTACGGCCCCGGCGCATACGGGACCCCCGGCGCCGGACCGGTCCCCGGCATGCCGCCGCTCGGCACCTGGCCCAAGCGGATCGGCGCCCGGCTGATCGACTACCTCATCGTTCAAGCCATCGCCGTGCTCGTGGTGGCGCCCTTCGTCGACCTCAGCGAACGCAACGGCTCGGCCGAGGCCTTCTGGCTCGCCTGCGGCATCTACCTCATCTACGACGCCCTGATGCTCAGCCACGACGGCCAGACCCTCGGCAAGAAGGCGATGAACATCCGAGTCGCCATGCTCATCGACGGCAACACCCCCACCCAGTCCGCCGCCTGGACCCGCTCGGCGGTCTTCATCCTCCCGGCCGTACTCTGCTGCGCCGCGCTCTGGTGGGTCATCGACGGGATCTTCGGCGTCTTCGACAAGCCGTATCGGCAGTGCGTGCACGACAAGGCCGCGAAAACCGTGGTGGTCACCACGAACGTCTGAGCGGCGGCACGGAACGCGCCCGCGCCCGGCGGCGGATCACTGCTGCCGGGCGTACGCGCGTTCGGCGGCGGCGGGAAGGGTGGCAGGGGCGGCCGGGGAGGCCGGGGTGGCGGGGGTGGCCGGGGTTGCAGCGGACGCCGGGGTGGCGGGGGTGGCCGGGGTTGCAGCGGACGCCGGGGTGGCGTGGGAGGTCCCGGCCGGGCCCGGCTTCGCGGCGGTGGCCGAAGCGGACAGCGAGAGCACCGTCACCACGGTGCCGAGCGCCAGCGAGAACACCACCAGCACCGCGACCGCCAGGACGCCCGAGGCGCCCGAGACAGCCAGCAGCGCCACCGTGGCGGCGACGACAGTGAACGAGCCGAGGCAGGCCTGGGCAGCGGAGGGACGCGGCATGGCGGGGGTCCTTCGCACGTCGGAGGAAACGGGCGGGAATGGTGCCGGTTCCAGAAGTCCTACCCGGCAAGGCAGTTCGCTACCTCCAGGCTAATCCACCGGCCCGGGGGCACAGGGGGCGCACGGGCTCACCCCAGGGTCGTCCGCCCCGGTCTGTACGGTGAAGCGGAACCTGTCGACACCACACGCCACTACGCACCACCACGCGCCGCAGCGCACCATCACCACTCACCGGGGGAACCGACCGTGCCCATTCCCGCCGACTGGCCCACCACCGAGGCCGAGGCGCTCGCCGAACAACAGCGACTGCGCCCCCTCGTCCAGGCCCACGACGACCAGGAGCCCCCCAGCGGACTGATCGCCGGCGTGGACGTCGCCTACGACGACGACCGCGACCTCGTCGTCGCCGCCGCCGTCCTGCTCGACCAGGACACCCTGGACGTCGTCGAACAGGCCACCGCCGTCGGCCGGATCGCCTTCCCCTACGTCCCCGGACTGCTCGCCTTCCGCGAACTGCCCGCCGTCCTCGACGCGCTGGCCGCCCTCACCCACACCCCCGACACCGTCGTCTGCGACGGCTACGGCCTCGCCCACCCCCGCCGCCTCGGCCTCGCCAGCCACCTCGGCGTCCTCACCGGCCTGCGCACCCTCGGCGTCGCCAAAACCCCCTTCACCTTCGACCACCACGAACCCGACGCACCCCGCGGCTCCTGGACCCCGCTCACCGACCCCACCACCGGCGAAGAAGTCGGCCGCGCCGTCCGCACCCGACCCGGAGTCAAACCCGTCTTCGTCTCCGTCGGCCACCGCATCGGCCTCGACACCGCCGTCCGCACCACCCTCGACCTCGCCCACCGCTACCGCCTCCCCGAAACCACCCGACACGCGGACTCCCTGTGCCGCCGCGCCCTCGCCGAAGCCCAGCGCAGCGGGACGACCGCGAACTGACCAAGCCCCGGGCGGGATTCGGGCCCCGTGTGTTAGACATGAGACACCGGGGCCCGGCCCCGACCGCCAGGGACGGACGCACGGGGGGCGCCGAGATGGGATCAGGCACGGGGACAGGCAAGGGGACGGGTACCGGTACCGGTACCGGATCCACCGGCGGAGCCGGACAGGGCTACCGCGTCGAAACCGAACAACTCCGCACCTTCGCCGGCCAAGTACGGCTCCTGCTCGCCGACTTCCAGAAACACGCCGACGGCACCGCCACACACGGACGCAGCGGCGTCGGCAAGAACACCTTCGGCACCTTCGCCGAAGCCACCGAGATCCACGACCGCTACAGCACCATGCGGGACGCGCTGCGCGACGTCCTCAACCAGCTCCAAGAAGCCGTGAACGAAGCCCAGCAGAAGGCCGACCTCACCGCCACCACGTACGAGGAACACGACCAGCACACCGCGCAGAAACTCAAACTCGGCGGCGACGGCTGGTCCGTCGAACAACCCTCCACAACCAGCCAGGCCGCGTACGAGAAGAACCTCACCCCGTCCAACCGCGGCAACGCCACCATCTGACCGCCGCCCGCCCGGACACGAACGGAGGCGAACCGCCCGTGGTCTACACCGACTTCACCAAATACAGCCACGCCCAACTCCGCGCCATGGCACAGGCTCTCGACCCCGGCACGGTCATGGCCGCCGGCGACCCCTGGCGCACCGCCGCCGACACCCTCAAACAGATCCGCCTCACCCTCACCAAAGCCAGCACCGAAGCCGCCACCACCTGGGAAGGCACCACCAGCGACGCCTTCCACACCCGCATGCTCAACCTGGCCGCCAGCATCAACAACGCCGCCGCCTACGCCAACGACGCGGCCAACATCCTCCACAACGTCTCCGAGGCCATGGCCAAGGCCAAACGCGACATGCCCGAAGAACCCGGCAACTGGGACAAGTTCAAGGACACCGTCGGCGACGGCGTCTCCGCCGTCTTCAGCGACAGCGACGACGAACACATCCCCATCGCCGACCGCAAAAAGGCCGAAGCCGCCACCATCATGCAAACCCTCGCCATGCACTACCGCATCGCGACCCCGGCCCTGAAGGCTCCGCCGCCCTATGACCCTAAGAAGCCACCGGTGACTCCCGGCGGACGGGACGACTTTTCCGATCAGACCGCCGGCGACCCGAGTGCATTCGCCGCAGTGGGCGGTGTGATGACCGGCATGGGCGTCGGCAATCTCAATTCGGTTGGAGGATCCTTCGGCAAGTCCATGGATGCCCCGGCTGAGCCTCGGAACCGCAGCGGGAGCAGGGGCGGTGTGGTTGCTCCGAAGCCGTCGACCACCTCACGAAACGCGTCGATTCCATCGGAGCCCGGGATCGCGGGCGGAACGGCAAAGGCTGCAGGGAAGCCCGAGGCGGCCAATTTCGGTGCGGGAACCGCGGTCGACGGTGTGAACACCATTTCGAAGCCGACGGCGGGCGGGCCGTCGCCCGTCGGGGTGACGGGCACGCCGACCCCGACCGGATCCGGACCGCAGACCGGTGCCAGCCCCACTTGGCTTGGCCCCAGCCGGGGAGAACCGGAACCCGGCCTGTTTGGCGGTGGAGGGCAGAAGCAGGAATTCGTCGAGCGAGGGATTGCCAGCCGGGGTGACCATCCGATAGGCCCGGGAGCAGTCCGTGGCGGCTCGGCACGCGCCGCTGAGGGTATCCACGGGGGCAGCCCCGGCATGGCAGGCCCCGAAAACGGCCGAACGGGTGGCACCGTGGTCGGGGCAGGCGAGCGAGCTGTGCCAGGAGGCAAGGCGTCTGCGGGCGAAGCGATGCCGGGCGGCAAGCGGGCCTTCACCGAGGGCGGGTCTGGTCTGGGACAGCGCGGCAGGCTTCGGGCGGAGTCGGCGGCCACGTCTGGAGGTTCCTCAAGCTCGGCGCTTCCGCTCGGAGGGGGGCATGGGCGGGGCAAGGACAAGGAGAAGGACCGCAAGCGGCCGGACTACCTGGTGGAGGACGAGGAGACCTGGGCGTCAGACGAGCCCGCCAATCCTGACGTGGTGAAATGACCCTGGTCCTCAGGAGACCAGGTGATTCGATCAGGGCCTTCGTGGTTCGTGGACCACGGGGCCGTCGCTGTGCTGAGTGGGGTGACCGGCCTTGGGAGACTGGCAGCTTCGGCGTGGGGTGACTGCGCTGATGGCGGGAGGTTTGGTTGCCGCGATCAGCGCTGGCCCGGCTTGTGCGGACAGTACCCGTGATGCGCAGTGGGTGCTGACCAACTACGACGCTGGAAGCGCGTTGTGGCCGGTGTCGCAAGGCAGCGGCATCACGGTAGCTGTGATCGACAGCGGTGTTATGAATAGTCATCAGGACCTGATCGGCCAAGTGCTCGCTGGTGCCGACTTCACCGGCGAGGGCAGTGACGGCACGATCGACAAGGACGGCCACGGGACCGGCATGGCGAGCCTCATCGCCGGGCATGGCCACGGTGACAACGCCGGGATCATGGGACTGGCTCCGAAGGCCAAGATTCTTCCGGTCCGGGTGAGCTGGAGCACCGATGGTGCCGTGGCGCAGAGTGGGCTGGCGAAGGGCATCCGGTTCGCCGTAGACCACGGCGCCAAGGTGGTCAACATGTCGATCGGCGGCTACTCGGGAACCGACCAGGAGACCAGGGCGGCCGTCAAGTACGCCATCGACCACGATGTGGTCCTCGTCGCGTCGAACGGAAACAGCGGGCAGGAGGCGGCGCCTGTCGAGTATCCGGCCGCGTTTCCGGGCGTGGTGGCGGTGGGCGCGGTGAATCGGCAGGGGCGTTTGTGGGAGAAGTCCACGTACGGACCGGAGACCACTCTTGCAGGACCCGGCGCAGAGATCTACCGGGCGAGTGCCAAGTCCTCGACAGGCTACGGGGTTGCCAACGGCACCTCCGATTCCACTGCCTACGTTTCCGCCACTGCCGCGCTCATTCGCTCCAAGTACCCCAACCTGTCGGCCGGGCAGGTCATCAATCGGATGATCAAGTCGGCTACCCCTCCCGCCGATGGGACGGTGGTGCCCAACAACCATTACGGGTACGGGATCCTCGCGCCTGCGAAGGCTCTGGAGGCGAATCCTGCTGTGGACAACGGGCCTCTGGGGAACCCGTTGGTGAATCGGCCGGAGTCGCGGGGCGCGCCGCCGGCGGATGATCCGACGGATGAGGCTTCGGATGCGGCTGTCGCGCCTGGGGCGGATGGTGGGGGGAGTAGCGGGAACGGGATGGGGCTTGTCGTGGGGGCGGCGGCCGGTGGGGTGGTGCTCGTGGTGGGTGTGGTGGTTGCGCTGGTGGTGCGGGTTCGGCGGCGGAGGCGGGTGGCGGCCGGCGGGGGGTACCAGCAGCCTCCGTTTGGCGGGACGTATCAGTGAGTGCTCAGCCATTCCTCCCGTAGGGCGGCCATGTGGAGGACGTCCCAGTAGCGGTTGTCCCAGGGGGGCCTCGCGGGCGCGGTCTTCGAGGGTGAAGCCGGATTTGCGTAGGTGTGGGCGGGCCGGCGGTCGTGCGGCTCAGGATGGCCGGGGGGTTCCGGTTCGTCCACGCGTTTCATTCGGCGACGGCGATCTGTTCCCGGTGGTGTGTGGGGGTGGTGAGTTCGTCGACGATGGCGGTGGCGAGGTCGGCCTGGGCGATGCGGGGGCCGAGGACGTGGGGGCCGCCGACGCGGTAGCGGCCGGTGCGGGGGGCAGTGCGGTCGAGGTCCATCGGCGGGGTGACGACGACCCAGTCGAGGGTGGTGGGGGAGGCGTGGAGGAGGTCGTGGGCGGCGCTGTGGCCGAGCGAGAAGGCGCGGTAGGCGTCGGGGAAGTCGGGGTCGTCGTGGATGGCGGTGCCGGGGGTGGTCTGCAGGGTGGTGGCGACGCCGACGTGGACGAGGCGTCGCACGCCGGCTTGGCCGAGGCCGGTGACCAGGGCGGTGGTGGCGGCACGGTAGAAGTCGGTGGAGGGGGTGTCGGGGGTGTAGATGCTGCTGACGGCGGCGGCGTGACCGGGGGCGGTGGTGGCGATGGCGGCGGGGTCGGTGACGTCGCAGCGCAGGAGGGTGACGCCGTCGCGGTCGAGGTCGGTGTGGCGTTCGGGGTGGCGGACGGCGGCGGTGACGGTGAGTCCGCGCCGGAGGGCCTCGGCGATGACGGCGCGGCCGACCTGGCCGCCCGCGCCGTAGACGATGACGTCCGTGGTGTGCTGGGCGTCCTTCGGGGCGGTGGCGTCGGTGGTGTCGTTGCTGGTCATGGCGGTCTTCCGTCCGTTGGGGCGGGCGTTGTCGCCCGCCGGTGTGGTGACGGTAGACCGGGGGGTGCCGGTTACTTCAACGGTACCGGGGCGGTACTGGGGGGACGTCGGGTGATGCCGGGGCGGCGGCGGGTACGGTCGGGGTATGACTGGGGGTACGGCAGTGAGTGTGGAGCAGGGTGGCGCCGCGGTGCCGTTGACGGCGGACTTCTTCCCGGACTGCCCGGTGCCGGCCGTGCCGGTGTTGGGCAGCCGGAAGTGGGCGTGGAAGATCATGCGCTGCCTGGAGGGCGGTCCGCGCCGCTTCTCGGAGTTGCGGGTGCCGTTGGTGGGGATCACCGCCAAGGTGTTGGCGGAGTCGCTGCGTTCGATGGAGCAGGACGGTGTGGTGGACCGCACCGAGTACGGCGGGAATCCGCCGCGGGTCGAGTACGCGCTCACGTCGTTGGGCCGGACGTTGCTGGGGCCGATGGACGCGGTGTGCGCGTGGAGCCGTGAGCACCTGGGCGGTCTGCTGGCGGCGCGGGTGGAGTACGAGCGGAAGCGCTGAGCGGGGCCCGACGGGGCTGGCAGTATTTCGGCGGCCGCTGGCGTTCCTGCCGCTGGTGGGGTGCTTGCGGTGGCGGCCATGCTGGGCCCATGAGCACTTCTGAGAACGCCCCGGACACCGCGAACGCCACGGACGCCACGAACGCCTCCGGCGCCGCCGCCGGGGAGATCGTCCCCGACACCAAGGACTGGACCTGGGTGCTCGAACGCCCGTGCTCCGACTGTGGGTTGGACACGCCGAAGGTGGTGCCCGCGGATGTCGCCGGGATGATCAGGGCCAATGCGGAGGGCTGGCTGGCGGTGCTGGCCGGGGACGAGGACGGGCTGCGCCGTCGGCCGGAGCCGGGTGTCTGGTCGGACCTGGAGTACGCGTGCCACGTCCGGGACGTCTTCCGGCTGTTCCACGTCCGGTTGAACCTCATGCTCGACCGGGACGACCCGCTGTTCGCGAACTGGGACCAGGACGAGACGGCCGTCGCCGAGCGTTACGGGGAGCAGCTGCCGCGGGTGGTGGCGGGGGAGCTGGCGGAGGCTGCGGAGACGCTGGCCGCGGCCTTCGAACGGGTGGCCGGCGAGCAGTGGCTGCGGACCGGGAGCCGCTCCGACGGGGCGCGGTTCACGGTCGAGTCGTTCTCCCGGTACCTGATCCACGACCCGGTGCACCACCTGTGCGACGTGACGGGCGAGCGGGTCTGAGACCCTCCGAGGGTCGCGCGGGGCGCGAGGTCACCAGCCGGAGGCCTCGCGCAGCATGGTGCGGCGCAGTCGTCCGGCGACGCTGGCGGCGTCGGTGCCGATGACGTCGGCGATCTCGGGGGCGGCGAGGCCGACGACGTAGTGCAGGATCGCCAGGTCGTCCTCGGCGGGGTGGCGGTCCGGGTCCGGCGACTCCCGCCGGGTGTGCTGGGCGACGGTGCCGCGCAGGATCTCCCAGGCGTGCGCGGTCGGGTTGGAGCTGCCCATCAACTCGCGCCAGTGCACCGCGATTTCGGCGAAGGCCTGTTGGACGGCGGTGGCCGCGTCGCTGCGCTCGGTCAGCCACACCCGGGCGTAGCTGAGGTACCGGGGGCGGTGGAGTTCGCAGAATGCGGTGAACTCCAGAGGTACGTCCTCCGGCTCGCCGGGCCCCGGGGGTGGCTCGGCGGAAGTCGTGTGACGGTTGGTCATCTCGTCTTCTCGGAAAGGGAGATGGGTCTTTGGCGGTCGATCATCTGTGCTCACTCTACGGTAGGCCCTCGGTGCGCTGGGTGACCAATCCGATGGAATGCCCGGAACCCGCCGCCGCCCGGCCGGTTCCGGTGACGACCGGGTGCGGAGCGGTGGTGGAGCGGCCGGGCGGCGGACCGGCGCGGGGCCGGCGGGGCGGTGCCGCGCAGTGGCGGGGGAGGCGTAGGTGCGAGCGCGTCGCAGCTGGTCAGAGGGTATAGGACGGCCATGACTGCAAGGCAGTTGATGTGCCACCGTAGGGCTTGTGACGGCTGACGTCCACGCCCCCGGCGCGAACCCGCGCCCGCACAACCACCCGCGCAACCGCGCTCACGATTACCGCGGCGATCAACGCGCCGAGGGGTGCGGACAGGGACGAGGGCGTCACCACGACCGCCCGTACGACCACACGCATGGCCGCATCCGGGGCCGCGTCCGGGGCCGTGGTCGGGGGCGGGGTCGCTGATCCGGGTGGTCCTGCGGTTGCCGGTCGCCCCCGTGCACATCGACCACGCCCCGGCGGCCGGAAGCTGGCTTCGGCGGCCGGGGCGAAGCGGACGGGCGAAGCGGGCGGCCGAAGCGGACGAGTGGTGCGGTCGCCCGCCGGGAGCTCGTCCGTCGGGAGGCTGTCCGTCAGGAGGTCGTCCCGGCCTCCGACGGGGAGAGCCGGTCGGGGGCGGTGTCCCGTTCGAGCTGGGCGGGGAAGGACTCGACGGCCCGTCGCCGGGCGGCCTGCGCGGCCGTGGCGGCTGCGGCCGCAGCCGCCGCAGCTGCTCCGGCGGCGGCCTCCTCGCGCTCGCACCGGTGTGCCGCACCGACGGCGTGCGCCCCGGTCGCGTGCGCCCCGGAGGCGTGCGAGCCAGGGCCGTGCGCCCCGGCCGCGTGCACCGCCGGAGTGTGTCCGCCGGTGGTGCCGTGTCCGCCGGTGGTGCCGTGTCCTCCGGGAGGCCGTCCCGTCGCGGCTCGTCGGCGTCGGCCGACCGCGGCCCGGGCGGCGTGTTCCTCGGCCGCCTGTCTGGCGGCCAGGTAGGCCTGTACCGCCGCCATGCCGTAGACCGGCTGGATGAGCTGGTGGCCTTTGAAGAACGGTCTGGCCGGGGCGAATCCGGCGGCGACGACCAGGTCGCGGATCTCTGCTATCTCGGCTTCACTGCGGGCGGTGAAGCGGACCTCCCAGCCCTTCTTGTACGTATGGCCCTTTTCGCCGCTCCGGCGGGCGGGGTCCGGGCGGCGGACGTATCCGGGCAGGCGGCCGAGGCGGAGCTGGGCCGCGCGGAGGCCGGCGGTCTCGTCACGTGACATGACGTAAGCCTAGGCAATCCTTGGGGTGGGATTGACGCCCGGAGGGTCCCTCGCCGTATGCCCTTGGTCACTCTGGGTCAGGCGACCAGGTCGGCGATCGTTTTCAATCAGATATGACAACTGTATGGGCGTCAATTACTCCAAATGAGTGAGGGTATGAGGACTTTAGTGCGGGCTGGTCCCGGTTTCGCGACGGTTGCGTAACAGTGCGTCAGGCTCCCGGTCGCGGGTCGCGGCGGTTGGGGATGGTGTCGGCATGAGCTACCGGATTCCCTCGCCTCCGCTGTCGCTGGAGGAGCTGGCGAAGCGTCAGCAGAACGTCGTCACCGCGAGTCAGCTGCGCGCCCGGGGCGTGCCGGCTCGTGTCGTCACCGAGCACTGCCGCCGGGGCGGCCCCTGGCGGCGGCTGCTGCCCAGGGTCTACCTGCTGCAGTCCGACGAGCCCACCCCGGAGCAGCGGATCTGGGCCGCGCTGCTGTACGCGGCGCAGAACGGTCGCGAGGAGGGCCGCCGCGAGGGCGCGGTGATCACCGGGGCGGCCGCGCTGGCGCTGTACGGCTTCGCGGCCGTGCCCCGACTGCCCGCGGTGACCGGGGTGGACGTCCTGGTGCCCCGCCAGCGTCGGCTGAAGGACGTCGGCGAGGTGCGGATCCGGCGCACCGAACGGGAGTTGGTGGCCCGCTCGGTGCACGGCCTGGCCTGTGCGCCGGTGGCCCGGGCGGTCGCGGACGCGCTCGGCGAGTGGACGGCGGACCCGGGGGCTCCGGCGCCGGTGCGCGCGGTGCTGCGGGAAGCCGTCTCCCGTGGCGAGAACGGCTGCACGGTACGCGAGTTGGCCGCCGAGCTGATCGAGTCCGGGCTGACCGACGAGCCCCGGGTGCGTGCCGCGCTGGACGAACTCCTCGCCGCCGAGCGGGACTCGGTGCTGGAGCGGGTCGGTCACCTGGTGGACGAGTGGCTGCTGCCGGTCCCGCTGAACGCCCCCGAGCTGCGGATGCGCCGCGGCACGTACATCGCCGTCCCGGACCTCTACTGGCCGGAGCGCGGCGTCGCGGTGGAGGTGGACTCGGACCTGCGCTGCGTCAGCGAGGGCGAGGCGGCCTGGGTGCGCGGCGGCCAGCACCGGATGGAGTACCTGGGCATCCGCGTGGTGTACGTCTCCGGGGCCCGGCTGGCCGCCGACCCGGACGCGGTCGGCGGCGAGCTGCGCGAGGCCCATCGGGTCGGCGGCACGGACGTGGTGGAGCTTCTGGTGGTCTGAACCTCCCGGTGTCCTCCCGGTGCCGTCGGCGCGGCATCACGGGGCATCACGGGGCGTCAGGCGGGGGCGCTAGGAACGGACCACCGGTGTGCCGACCAGCTCGACCCCGGCCGCCCGCAGCTCCTCCAGCGCGGCGGCGGTGGTCTCCGCGGCCACCCCGGCGGTGAGGTCCAGCAGGACGCGGGTGGCGAAGCCCGCCCGGGCGGCGTCCAGCGCGGTCGCCCGGACGCAGTGGTCGGTGGCGATGCCCACCACGTCGACCTCGTCGACCTGCCGCTCGCGCAGCCACTCCACCGGACCGCGGTTGTTCTCGTCCAGCCCCTCGAAGCCGCTGTACGCCGCCGAGTGGGCGCCCTTCTCGAAGACCGCCTCGACCGCGCCGGAGATCACGGCGGGCGCGAAGTTCGGGTGGAAGCCCACGCCCTCGGTGCCGGCCACGCAGTGCGGCGGCCAGCTGTCGACGTAGTCCGGCTCGGTGGAGAAGTGCGCACCCGGGTCGATGTGGTGGTCGCGGGTGGCGAGGATGTGCTGGTAGCCGGGGGAGGATTCGGCGATCAGGTCGGTGATGGCGGCGGCCACCTCGGCGCCGCCGGTGACGGCCAGGCTGCCGCCCTCGCAGAAGTCGTTCTGAACGTCGACGACGATCAGTGCCCGGTGCATGGCTCGCATCCTCGGATGTCGGGGGCCCGCGGGAGGCGGCGCCCCGGTGGGGGAGCCCTCGGGAGTACTCGGCCCGGCGGTGCGGGGCTCGGGGGTTCTCGGGGAGCTCCGGGGAACTCTACGGCTGACTCTAGGGAGTGCCGCGCGGGGGCGGAAGTCCCGGGGCCGGCCCGGTGGCCGGACCCGGGGCCTCCGCGTGGCGACCGACTGACGACGGGCCGGGTCGGCGGACCGCGTCGGCCGGTGGGTCGTACGGGTCAGTGGGTCGGGTCGGGTCAGTGGGTCGTACGGTTCGGTGGGTCGTACGGGTCAGTGGGTCGGGTCGGTCGGCAGGACCAGCTCGGTCGGCAGCACCGGGTCGCCCTTGGAGAGCTGGGTGGCCGACAGGGGCAGCGCGGCCCGGGCGCGGATGTGCCGTTCGCGGGCGGCGCTCAGCGGCTCCCGGCCGACCGTCTCGCCGGCCCGGACCAGCGGCACCTGCACGAGGTGCGGCCGCAGCTCGTCCGGGACGGGCCCGGTGCCGACCACCTCGGCCTCGGCCACACCGTCGGCGTCGGGCCGGCGGGCGGCCCACTTGCGGCCGCCGATGCTGGTCTTGCCGCCCGCCGCGCGCTTGGCCACCGGCACCAGCGGCCCGCCGTCGGTCCCGGCCCGGGCGACCAGCTTGTAGACCATGGCGCAGGTCGGGTGCCCGCTGCCGGTGACCAGACTGGTGCCGACGCCGTAGCCGTCCACCGGGGCGGCGGCCAGGGCGGCGATCGCGTACTCGTCCAGGTCCGAGGTGACGATGATCCGGGTCTTCTCGGCGCCCAGTTCGTCCAGCTGGCGGCGGACCCGGTGGGCCAGCAGGGTGAGGTCGCCGGAGTCGATCCGGACGGCGCCCAGCTCGGGGCCGGCCACCTCGACCGCAGTGCGCACGGCCTCGCGCAGGTCGAAGGTGTCGACCAGCAGCGTGGTGCCCTTGCCCATCGAGGCGATCTGGGCGCGGAAGGCGTCCCGCTCGCTGTCGTGCACCAGGGTGAAGGCGTGCGCGGCGGTGCCGGTGGTCGGGATGCCGTGGGTGAAGCCGGCCTCCAGGTCGGAGGTGGCGGCGAACCCGGCCACGTACGCGGCCCGGGCGGCGGCGACGGCGGCCTGCTCGTGGGCCCGGCGGGCGCCCATCTCGATCACCGGGCGGCCGCCGGCGGCGGCGGTCATCCGGGAGGCGGCGGCCGCGATCGCCGAGTCGTGGTTGAGGATCGACAGGATCACCGTCTCCAGGATCACCGCTTCGGCGAAGCTGCCCTCGACGGTGAGCAGCGGCGAGCCGGGGAAGTAGACCTCGCCCTCGGGGTAGCCCTGGATGTCCCCGCGGAAGCGGTAGTCGGCGAGGAAGCGCAGGGTGTCCTCGTCGACCACGCCCTGGCCGGCCAGCCAGTCGAGCTGGGCGGTGGAGAAGCGGAAGTTCTCGACGGCGTCGAGCACCCGGCCGGTGCCGGCCATGACGCCGTAGCGGCGGCCGCCGGGCAGGCGACGGGTGAACACCTCGAAGACGGAGTGGCGGTGCGCGGCCCCGCTGCGCAGGGCGGCCTGCAGCATGGTGAGCTCGTAGCGGTCGGTGAGTAGCGCGGTCGAGCCGGCCGCGCGCACTGAAGTGGCGTCCATGCGGATGATGCTACTACCACTTAGCGTCAGAGTGACGATTTCTCGGAGTGATTCGTCGGCGGGCCCCCCGGGCGCCCGGGATCCGGTGCCGAGGGTCGGCCCCGACGCGCCCTTCGGCTCGGGCCGGTGGGCCGGGTCGGAATCGCCCGGGTGTCCCCCGGATGGCAGCATGGGGCTTGAGGAGTAACGGACGAGTGTGCAGCGAGGAGGACCCGGCGTGAGTGTCGCGCCCGCGGAGATCGAGCGCCCTGAGGTCGAAGGGCTGCCGGTGGCAGAGCCGGACACGCCCTGGGTGACCATCGTGCACAACGACGCGGTCAACCTGATGAGCTACGTCCAGTACGTCTTCCAGGCCTACTTCGGCTATCCGAAGGACAAGGCCCGGAAGCTGATGATGGACGTCCACACCAAGGGGCGGGCGGTGGTCTCCAGCGGTTCCCGCGAGGAGATGGAGCGCGACGTCCAGGCGATGCACGGCTACGGCCTCTGGGCGACGCTGCAGCACGACTGACGCCGCAGCATCACCGGCGCTGCGGCACGACCGGCGCTGCGGCGCGACTGGAGCCGGACCGCCGGCCGGATGACCGAAGACGACGAAGACGGGCTGACCGATACAGATGGCTGGGTTGTTCGAGAGCACCGGCGGTGGCGGCGCGACGATCGCGCTGGACGAGTGGGAGGCCTCCATCCTCCGCTCGCTGGAAGTGCAGTTGCTGGAGCTGATCGGCCCCGGCCCGGGCGGGGAGGGCGGTGACCCGCTGGCCGCGCTGTTCGCCGAGGGGCCGACCGAGGCGCCCGCCGACCCGGTGCTGGCCCGGTTCTTCCCGGACGCCTACGGGGACCCGGAGAAGCCGGACGACGACGAGGCCACGGCCGCGTCCGGGGAGTTCCGCCGCTTCACCGAGCTGGACCTGCGGGCCCGCAAGCGGGACGACGCGCTGTTCGTCATCCGGGCGCTGGACGGCCTCGGCGGCGACGGGGTGCTCAAGCTGGGCACCCCCGACTGCCCGCGCTGGCTGGGTGCGCTGAACGACCTGCGGCTGGCCCTCGGCGTCCGGCTGGAGGTCACCGAGGGCGAGGAGGAGGGCCTCTACGCGCTGCCGGACGGCGACGAGCGCAAGCCGCTGGTGATGGCGTACCTGTGGCTGGGGGCGCTGCAGGAGTCGCTGCTGGAGGCGATGGCCGACTGAGCGGCGTCGGCCGGGCGAACGGGCCGGGCCGCGTGGGGTAGGGCCGAGTGGGCAGGGCCCGGTCGGGTGAGCAGAGTCCCGGACAAGTGAACAGGGCCTGAACTCAAGGCAATTCCTGCGTGAACGTGGAGCGGCTCGGTCCGCTCCCGTTCGCGCTTCCGGGGCAAGCCTGCCCGGTTTCGGGCAAGCCCAGGCGGTTTCGTCCAGCATGTGGACGATTCGCTGGGTCCTTTCCATGCAAAATAGGACAAACCCTGACAGGTCATGCTCAAATATCGCTCAGATGGGCACCGCTGTCCGGACGTCGCGTGGTACGACTTCTCCACCCCCGAGACGACCAGGACGGTGCATCATGGCCGAGAAGTTGTCCGACCATGTGGTCGAGACCAAGCCGGACGAGGAGGGCTACGAGCGGGGACTCGGCAGCCGCCAGATCCAGATGATCGCGATCGGCGGAGCGATCGGCACCGGCCTCTTCCTCGGCGCCGGCACCGCGATCTCCAAGTCCGGCCCGAGCCTGATCCTCTCCTACGCCATCGCCGGCCTGGTGATCTTCGTGATCATGCGCGCCCTCGGTGAACTCCTCACCTACCGTCCGGTCTCCGGCAGCTTCGCCGAGTACGCGCGGGAGTTCCTCGGCCCCTTCGCCGGCTACGTGACCGGCTGGACGTACTGGCTGTTCTGGGTCGTCACCGGCATGGCCGAGACCACCGCCGCCGCCGTGTACGTGAAGTTCTGGGCACCCGGCATACCCCAGTGGACCAGCGCGCTGACCTTCCTGGTCGTCCTCTACGCGGCCAACCTGATCTCGGTGAAGCTGTTCGGCGAGATCGAGTTCTGGTTCTCCATGGTCAAGGTCACCGCCATCATCGGCATGATCCTGATCGGCGTCGGGGTGCTCACCCTCGGCTTCAGCAAGGCCGGTGACACCGCGTCGATCACCCACCTGTGGCAGGACGGCGGCTTCTTCCCCAAGGGCATCGGCTCCACCGTGATGACCCTTCAGATCGTCATGTTCGCCTACCTGGGCGTCGAACTCGTCGGCGTCACCGCGGGCGAGAGCGAGAACCCCGAGAAGACCCTCCCGCGCGCCATCAACACCCTGCCCTGGCGCATCGCGCTGTTCTACATCGGCGCCCTGGTCGTCATCCTCTCGCTCGTGCCGTGGACCGAATTCCAGCCCGGCGTCAGCCCGTTCGTCGCCGCCTTCGGCAAGATCGGCATCCCGGCGGCGGCCGGCATCATCAACTTCGTGGTGCTCACCGCCGCGCTCTCCTCCTGCAACTCCGGGATGTACTCCACCGGCCGCATGCTGCGCGACCTCGCCCTGCGCGGACAGGCCCCCGGGCAGCTCACCAAGCTCAACTCCCGCCGCACCCCGGCCTTCGCGATCACCGTCTCCAGCCTGCTGATGGGCATCGGCGTGGTGCTCAACTACCTCGTCCCGGCACGGGCGTTCGAGTACATCACCTCGGTCGCCACGGTCTGCGGCCTGTGGACCTGGGCGATGATCCTGATCTCCCAGATCCGCTACCGGAAGGCCTGGAAGGCCGGCCACCTGCCCGCACCCTCCTTCAAGGCGCCCGGCGGCGCCTGGGTCAGCTGGGCCGCGCTCGCCTTCCTCGCCCTGGTCGTGGTGCTGATCGGCCTGGACGAGGACAACCGGATCTCGCTCTACGTCTTCCCGGGCTGGGCGCTGCTGTTGGTGATCGGCTACCGCTTCCTCCAGCGCCGCAACCCGCAGGCCGTCGACAATCCGCAGGCCGTCGACAACCCGCAGGCCGGCTGAACCCGCCCCTCGTACGGGCACCGGAACCGCCCCGCGGACACCCGTTGACCGCGCCTCGGACGCCCGGTGCCCGGGCCTCGGACGCCCCGGCGGACAGCCGCCGGGGCGTGGCTATCCTGACCGCATGCTGACCATCACCCGAGAACTCCGCGACCGGATCGTGGCCCACGCCCGCGCCGACCACCCGGACGAGGCCTGTGGCGTGGTCGCCGGGCCGGCCGGCAGCGGACGGCCCGAGCGGTTCATCCCGATGCTCAACGCCGCCCGCTCGCCCACCTTCTACGAGTTCGACTCGGGCGACCTGTTCAAGCTCTACCGCGAGATGGACGACCGCGACGAGGAGCCGGTGATCGTCTACCACTCGCACACCGCCACCGAGGCCTACCCCTCGCGCACCGACGTGAGCTACGCCTCCGAGCCGTTCGCCCACTACGTCCTGGTCTCCACCGCCGACGGCAACGGCGAGGGCGACCCCTACCAGTTCCGCTCGTTCCGCATCGTGGACGGCGAGATCACAGAGGAAGACGTCCAGGTCGTCGAGGCCTACCAGGCCTGACCGGCACCCACCCGGACGCGGCCCGCCGACCCCTCGCGAACGGTCGGCGGGCCCCTGTCGTCTCAGCACTGGGAACGGGAACATCCGGATCCCGAGACGGGCATGTCTAAGCGGGCCCGGGAATCTATACGATGAGCCCATGCGTTCCGTCGATGTGAGCAACCAGGCCCCGGGCACCCGCCTCGTGGCGCGCCTGCACATCGACCTGTGCCGGCACGCCGGCGCGATCTGTCCAGGCACGCCCGCGCGCTCGCGCTGAGAGCCGCCGCACCCCCACCCGGGCCCGCCGCTCCCGCGGCGGCGCCGAGCCCCGGGCACCCGTCCGCCCTGCCGCGCCCGCTGCGGCCCACCCACTCCACGACTCGCACAGGAGCGCACCCATGGCCATCGAGGTCCGCATCCCGACCATCCTCCGCACCTACACCGACGGCGCCAAGGCCGTCGAGGGCAACGGCAGCAACCTCGGGGAACTCTTCACCGACCTCGACGCCCGCCACCCGGGCATCGCCGCCCGCCTGCTGGACGGCGGCGAGCTGCGCCGCTTCGTCAACGTCTACCTGAACGACGAGGACGTCCGCTTCCTGGAGGGCATCTCCACCGCCCTCGCCGACGGCGACAGCGTCACCATCCTGCCCGCCGTGGCCGGCGGCGCCCGCTGATCCCGGTTACCCCGCCGACCTCCCGGTTCCCCCGCCACCGGCGGGGGAACCACCCCTCGTGACCCTCACCGCCGTGTGACCCTCACCGCCGTGGCCGGAGGCCTCCCTTGCGTTACGACAGTCCGCTCGAAGCCGTCGGCAACACCCCGCTGGTCCGCCTGCCGCGGCTGTCCGCCGCCGTCCCCGGCAACACCGAGGGCCTGGTCACCCTCTGGGCCAAGCTGGAGGACCGCAACCCGACCGGCTCGATCAAGGACCGTCCGGCGCTGCACATGATCGAGCGCGCCGAGGCCGGCGGCCGGCTCACCCCGGGCTGCACCATCCTCGAGCCCACCAGCGGCAACACCGGCATCTCGCTCGCCATGGCCGCCAAGCTCAAGGGCTACCGGATGGTCTGCGTGATGCCCGAGAACACCAGCGAGGAACGGCGCGAACTGCTCCGCATGTGGGGCGCCGAGATCATCCCCTCCCCGGCCGCCGGCGGCTCCAACACCGCCGTCCGGATCGCCAAGGAGATCGCCGCCGAGCACCCCGACTGGGTGATGCTCTACCAGTACGGCAACCCCGACAACGCGGGCGCCCACTACACCGGCACCGGCCCCGAGATCCTCGCCGACCTGCCGACCGTCACCCACTTCGTGGCCGGCCTCGGCACCACCGGCACCCTGATGGGCGTCGGCCGCTACCTGCGCGAGAAGGTCCCCGGCGTGAAGATCGTCGCCGCCGAACCGCGCTACGACGACCTGGTGTACGGGCTGCGCAACCTCGACGAGGGCTTCGTCCCCGAGCTGTACGACGCCGAGGTGCTCACCACCCGCTTCTCGGTCGGCTCCGCCGACGCCGTCCGCCGCACCCGCGAACTCCTGCAGCAGGAGGGCATCTTCGCGGGCGTCTCCACCGGCGCCATCCTGCACGCGGCGATCGGTGTCGGCCGCAAGGCCGCGGCCGCGGGGGAGCGCGCGGACATCGTCTTCGTGGTCGCCGACGGCGGCTGGAAGTACCTGTCCACCGGCATCTACACCGCCGAGTCCACCGAGGCGGCGGTCGAGGCGCTGCAGGGCCAGCTCTGGGCGTAGCCCGCTCGCGGGCCCGCCTCGGGGCAGGCCCTAGTTCAGCACCTGCTGCGCCCGGGCCCACACCTGCCGGTCCACCGTGCCGGCCCGGCGGCGGAAGGCCGACAGTGGCACCTCGCGCAGCTCGTCGGTCTCCAGCCAGCTGACCCGGCCCTGCCGGTCGCCCACCGAACCGGGCGGCAGCGGCAGTACGCCCGGGCGCTCGGCGTGGTGCTTGCTGGTGATCTTCGCGACGGTGGCGGTCCGGGCGTTCACCCGCAGCACCAGGCACGGGCGGTCCTTCGACCCGGGGCCGTCCTCGAACGGCACCTCCGCCCACCAGATCTCCTGCGGCTCCGGGCGGGCCCTGGTGCTCGGGCGCGGACGCGGGCCGGTCGGCCCCGCCGGGCGCGGGGCCGGGCGGGTGCGCCGTGCCATCAGCGCCACGACCGCCGCTACCAGCGCGACGCCGGCCACCGCCAGGACGACCCAGGTACCAGTCATGCCGTTCATGCGGCGAACCGTACCGGGCCGGGGGCGGACGCCACCACCGTGTCGGCTGTGACAGTTGAGTATTTGTCCGCGCGTTGCTCCCGGTTCGTCACGAAACCGCCACTGTGCCCGTTCCGCGCCGTACGTCCGGCTCGCGCCCGGACAGGCTGCGTCACGAACGTCCGCCCCCGCCCCCCCGGAGGTGCCTCGTGAGTGAGCGCAGCGAGCGAACAACCGGACGGTGCGCATGAGCCGTAGCGCCGAACCGTGGTCCTACGCCGAGATCGCCCGCCACATCAACGTCCAGCCCGAGACCGTCCGCAACTACCGGCGGCACGGTCTGCTGCCCGACCCGGACGTGACCGACGCCAACGGCCACCCCCGCTGGTACCCCGACACCATCCGCGCCTGGGCCCGCAACCGCCCCCGGCACCGCTGATCCCCACCCACACCCCCGCCCCTGCCCCCATCGCCGCTCCCGCCCCCGGTCCCGTCCCCGGCGTTCTGGTGATTCCAGCCACAGCCCGGCACGGGGACGGGGGCAAAGTGCCGCTCCACCCTTACCCTCGACACACCAACGCAGTGCTACCGGCCGGTCCACCGGCCCGGCCTGCCGTTTTCCATGCCGTTTTCCAACAGCAGCCAGGACGTGTCGGGGTGGAGGGGCTCGGATGAAACTGACCGTGGTGGGGTGCTCGGGGAGCTTCCCGTCCGCCGACTCGCCCTGCTCCAGTTACCTGGTCGAGGCGGAGGGCTACCGCGTCGTCCTCGACCTCGGCAACGGAGCCCTCGGCGCCCTGCAGAAGTACACCGGCCTCTACGACGTCGACGCCGTCCTGCTCAGCCACCTGCACGCCGACCACTGCGTCGACCTGTGCGCCTACTGGGTGGCCCGCAACTACCGCGCCGAGGGCTGTCCCGAACTGCTCCCCGTGTACGGCCCGGCCGGCACCGCCGAGCGGCTCGCCCGCGCCTACGACATGCCGGAGAACCCGGGCATGAAGGAGGTCTTCGAGTTCCGCACCCTCACCCCCGGCAGCTTCGACCTCGGCCCGTTCCGGATCGACGTCGCCCAGGTCAACCACCCCGTCGACGCCTTCGCCTTCCGCCTCGAACACGGCGGCCGCTCGCTCGTCTACAGCGGTGACACCGGCGAGAGCGCCGAACTCGTCGAACTCGCGCGCGACACCGACCTCTTCCTCTGCGAGGCCGCGTACATCGACGGCCGCGACACCTACCAGGCCGTCCACCTCAACGGCCGCGAAGCCGGCGAGCACGCCACCGCCGCCGGTGCCCGCCGGCTCGTCCTCACCCACATCCCCCCGTGGACCGACGCCGAGCACAACCGCCGCGACGCGGCCGCCGCCTACGCCGGCCCGGTCGACATCGCCCGCGCCGGCGCGGTGTACGAGATCTGACCGGGCCGCCCCGCCCCGCCGGGGCCCGTCCGGTGCCGGGGCCCGTTCGCTGCCGGGACCCGTACGGTGTCGCGGCCGACCCCGGTCAGAGCACCGGCGTCAGCCAGTGCCGGTAGCGCGGGTCGGCGCCCGTCACGGCCGCCTGGTACGCCTCCCGCAACCGGACGGTGACCGGGCCGGGAGACTCGGGGAGCGCACGGTCGTCCAGGGCACGGACCGGGATGACGCCCGCCGCCGTGCCGCAGACGAAGAGCTCGTCCGCCGCGTAGAGATCCGAGCGCAGCAGGCCCTCGACACGGACCTCCACCCCCAGGTCGCGGGCCAGGGTCAGCACCGTGTCCTGGGTGATGCCCTCCAGAGCGCCCGCGCTCGACGGAGGCGTGCGCAGCACCCCGTCCCGCACGGTGAACACGTTCTCCCCGGTGCACTCGCTCACCGTGCCGTCCGGACCGAGCAGCAGCGCCTCGTCGTAGCCCGCGTCATTGGCCTCCCGACGGGCGAGCACCGAGTTCAGGTACGGGCCGGTGGCCTTCGCCGCGGGCGGCACCGCGTTCGGGTCGTTCCGCCGCCAGCTGCTCGTCTTCAACGTGATCCCGCCGTCCGCGGGCGGGAGTTGGCCCAGCCACTCCCAGCTCGCGATCGACACGGTGACCGGCGACGCCCGCATGTCGATGCCCATCGAGCCGTACCCGAGGAACGCGAAGTGCCGCAGGTAGCACTCCCGGTGGCCGTTGGCCCGCACCAGGTCCACCGTCGCCTTCGTCAAGTCGGCGAGATCGTACGGGAGTTCCATCCGGATCATCCGGGCACTGCGGTCCAGCCGGCGCAGGTGCTCGGACAGCCGGAACACCGCCGGACCGTCCGCCGTGGCGAACACCCGGGTGCCCTCCAACACCCCCGTGCCGTAGTGCAGGCCGTGCGTGAGGACGTGCACCCGGGCCTCCCGCCAGGGCACCAGGGAGCCGTCCAACCAGATCGTCGAAGCTTCGGGAAGAGCCATGCCGCACATCCTGCGCGCCACCGCACCGCAGGTCAGCCCACCCGGGCCGACCGGAACCGGCCATGACCGGGAGCGGAAGACCCGTCCCGCAACGCGGACTCCGCCGGGGCCGCCCGCGCCGCGGACGACGGCGACCGCGCCGTCTCGCGGAGCGGAAACCCCCGACCGGCCCCGCCCCACCCGCACTAGGCTGCGCCCGATGGAGAGCACCACCGGCACCGACGCCACCCGGCTCTACGCCCGCCTGCTCGCCGAACCCGGCCACCCGCCCGAGGCACTCGGCCTCGACTGGGACGCCCCCCGGCTCGCCGCCGCCACCACAGAACTGCACACCCTCGGGCTGCTCCAGCCGGCCGCCGCCCCCGACACGGCCCCCACCGGCACCGCCGTCTCGGTCGACACCGCCGTCCGCCAGCTCCTGCTCGACGCCGACACCCAGGTCACCGCCCTCGTCGCCGCCCTGCGTCACGCCCGCGACTCCGTCGACCGGCTGCACACCGGCTACCTGCCCGTCCAACAGCGCCACCGCACCGGAACCGGTAGCGGAACCGGCACCGGCCTCGAACTCGTCCGCGGCGCCGACCGGATCGCCGCCCTGCTCGAGGACGCCGCCCGCGGCGCCCGCACCGAAGCCCTCTCCCTGCGCCCCGGCCAGGGACTCTCCGGACCCGCCCTGGCCGGCAAACTCGCCCGCGAACGCCTCGCCCTCGCCCACGGCGCCGCCCTGCGCACCATCTACCCGGCCGCCGCGCTGCGCCGCCCGGCCGTGCTGGCGCACGTGCGGGAGCTGACCGGGGCCGGGGCCAGGATCAGGGCGGCGCACTCGCTGCCGCTCTGGCTGATCGTGGTGGACGCCCGGCTGGCGATCCTGCCGGCGCCCGGTTCGGGACCGGGCGGGGACGCTCCGGCCGCCGAGGCGGCGGTGGTGGTCCGCGAGCCGGCGCTGGTCGAACTGGTGGCGGAGCTGTTCGAGTACTTCTGGTCGGCGGCCTGGACGCCGCCGGAGCTCGGACCGGAGGAACGCGAGATGACCGATCGTCAACGCGCCGTGCTGCGACTGCTGGCGGCCGGGCTGACGGACGCGGCGATCGCCCGGAAGCTGGAGGTGTCGGAGCGCACGGTGCGCCGGCTGGTCGCCGAACTGACTGCCGGCCTGGGCGCGGAGAGCCGCTTCCAGGCCGGCGTGCACGCGGCCCGGCGCGGGTGGATCTAGGGCCGGCTCAGGGGGGCGTGAGGCACGAGGCGTTCACCGCCTCAGTTGACCAGGGCTTCCGTCGGTTCGTCCGCCGCCCTTTCCACGCGCTGGAACGCCAGGGCGTCCGGGTGCGCGAAGGGCCCCGCCCCGCCGCCGGGGGAGCGGCGGCGGGGCGGGGCCCTTCGGACGGGAGGGACGCGGGCGTCAGGCCTTGGTGACGTCCTCGATCTCGTCGTCGTCCTCGCGACCGGGGGTCTTGAGGTTGAACTTGGTGATCGCGAAGCGGAACAGGAAGTAGTACAGCGCCGCGAAGACCAGGCCGATCGGGATGATCAGCCAGGGCTTGGTGGCCAGGTTCCAGTTGAGCCCGTAGTCGATCAGGCCGGCCGAGAAGCCGAAGCCGTCGTGCACGCCCAGGCTCCAGGTGATGGCCATCGAGAGGCCGGTGAGCAGCGCGTGGATCAGGTAGAGCACCGGGGCGATGAACATGAACGAGAACTCGATCGGCTCGGTGACACCGGTCACGAAGCTGGTCAGCGCGACCGAGATCATCATGCCGAGCACGGCCTTGCGGCGCTCGGGGCGCGCGGTGTGGGCGATCGCCAGGGCGGCGGCCGGCAGGCCGAACATCATGATCGGGAAGAAGCCCGACATGAACTGGCCGGCGGTCGGGTCGTTGTGGAAGAAGCGCGGGATGTCGCCGGTCCAGGTGTGGCCGGAGGCGTCGGTGAAGCTGCCGACCTGCTGCTGGAAGAAGGTGTTCAGGAACTGGTGCATGCCGACCGGGATCAGCGCGCGGTTGGCGACACCGTAGATGCCGGAGCCGGCGGCGCCGAGACCGGTCAGCCAGTCGCTGGCGTGGGTCAGGCCGGTGCCGATCGGGCCCCAGGCCAGACCCATGACGACGCCGAGCAGGGTGCCGACGAAGGCCATGATGATCGGCACGAGGCGGCGGCCGTTGAAGAAGCCGAGCCAGTCGACGAGCTTCTTGCGGTGGTACTTCTGCCAGATCACGGCGCTGAGCAGGCCGACGACGATGCCGCCGAAGACGCCCGGGTTCTGCGGCTTTCCGGCCGGCAGTGCCGCGGTGACGGTGCCGTCCATCGGGAAGACGGTCAGCACGTTGTGGAAGACCAGGTAGCCGACCAGGGCGGCCAGCGCGGTGGAACCGTCCGCCTTCTTGGCGAAGCCGATCGCGACACCGACGCAGAACAGCAGCGGCAGGTTGCTGAACACGGCGTCACCGGCGGTGGCGAAGACCTCGGCGACCTTTCCCCAGCCGAGTCCGTCCTTGCCGAAGACGTCGGGCTGGCCGAGCCGGAGCAGGATACCGGCGGCCGGGAGGACGGCGACCGGCAGCTGGAGGCTGCGGCCGATCTTCTGCAGGCCCTGGAGGACGTTCTGGCCGAACTTCTTGGCGGGGCTTGGCGCGGCCGGAGCCGTGGCGGGCGCCGGTGCCTGCGCAGACTGACTCATGGGGGTGGGTTCCTAACGGCATGGCGGTCGGTCGGGGGATGGGCACAGGGGGCCAACCGCGAACTGGTCTACACCACGGGTGGTGTAGACCAGTTTCTAGCACGGGTGGAGAAGGCGGGGAACCCGGAAAGCGCCGTCGCGGGGAAGCGCTATGAAATCGAAACCTAGTCGGGGAACGGCGATCTTGATTACGTGTGCGATGGGGATTTTGGCTATTTGCGCAACAAAAAGAGCCCGCCGCCGCCGGGGTCGCGGTGGCGGGAGCTGAGAGTGACCGCGGTGTCGCAGATCCGCCTGACCGGGGCTTCCCGCCGTCGTGGTCGGTCGCCGCCGAGGAGCGCTTCGTCGGTGGCCGTATCGCGGCCGAATTGCCTTTCGAACGTCAGCCGGGCAGGGAAACAAGTCCTTTCCCGAAATGCCGAAGGCCCCCGGACCGGCGGGTCCGGAGGCCATTGCGGGATGCTGCCCGGGGCGCTCTGTTTCAGGCTTTGGTGACGTCCTCGACCTCGTCCTCGTCCTCGCGCCCCGGTGTTTTCAGGTCGAATTTGACGATGATGAACCGGAAGAGCGCGTAGTACACGACGGCGAAGCAGAGGCCGATGACGATGATCAGCCACGGCTTGGTGGCCAGCCCCCAGTTGATCACGTAGTCGATCAGGCCGGCCGAGAAGCTGAATCCGTCGTGCACCCCGAGCCCCCACGTCACCGCCATCGAGGCGCCGGTCAGCAGGGCGTGCACCGCGTACAGGGCCGGGGCGATGTAGGCGAAGGAGTACTCGATCGGCTCGGTGACACCGGTGACGAAGGACGTCAGGCCGACCGAGAGCATCAGGCCGTAGATCTCCTTGCGGCGGTGCAGCTTGGCCGAGTGCGCGATCGCGAGCGCGGCGGCGGGCAGCGCGAACATCATGATGGGGAAGAAGCCGGACAGGAACTGTCCGGCCGTCGGGTCGCCCGCCAGGAAGCGTGGGATGTCGCCGTGCACCATCGCGCCGTCGGCCTTGGTGAAGTCGCCGAACTGGAACCAGACGAAGGTGTTCAGCAGCTGGTGCATGCCGATCAGCAGTAGCGCGCGGTTGCACACGCCGAAGATGCCGGAGCCGCCCGCGCCCAGGTCGGCGAGGTCCTGCGAGAAGTCGTTGAGGCCGCGGCCGATCGGCGGCCAGATCCAGAGCGCGAGGACGGCGATCACCAGGCCCACCAGGGCGGTGATCATCGGCACGAGGCGGCGGCCGTTGAAGAAGCCGAGCCAGTCCACCAGCTTGGTGCGGTGGAACCGGACCCAGAGCCAGGCCGACAGCAGGCCGATCAGGATGCCGCCCAGCACCCCCGGATTCTGGTACGTCGCGGCCGCGATCTTCGCCGACGAGTAGTCCACGCACTGGCCCGTCCAGGCGTCCGGGACCGGGACCGTCCCGCCCTTGCAGTGCTCCGGGAAGGCGTGCAGGACCCTGAAGTAGACCAGGAAGCCGACCACGGCGGCGAGCGCGGTCGAGCCGTCCGCCTTCTTCGCCATGCCGATCGCGACGCCGACGCAGAACAGCATCGGCAGGCCGAAGGAGGAGTCGAGCAGTGCGCCGCCGGCGGCGGCGAAGACCCTGGCGACGTTGTCCCAGCCCAGGCCGTCCTTGCCGAACACGTCGGGCTGGCCGAGCCGGTTCAGGATGCCCGCCGCCGGGAGCACGGCCACCGGCAGCTGCAGCGAACGGCCCATCTTCTGGAGGCCGCCGTAGAAGGAGTGCCACCACGTCGTCTGCGGGGCTGTGGCGCCTGCCGAACTCATCCTTCGCCTTCCGGGAGCAGTTGCCGGCCAGTGGCCCCCTGCGGGACCCTCGGGCGGGGCTCAGGAACGCCCGGGGCCGGTTCTGCGTTCATCGGAGTACACATATATTGGTGTAGACCACCATCGGACGCAGGTCGCACTCCGGGACTCCGGCCCCGCTGATCGTCATCCTCGGGCGGCGATCGGGAGCCTGCCCGCCGGAGTGGGCCAAAAGTGTCCTAACGTGGCAAACCGGACCTGCGCGGGTGATGCTGGTCGCGCTGCCCGGCAGCACGACCGCAGCTGAACCCGCGTCAGCCGCACGGACCTCGCCGCCCCGCGGCCGAGGGACAACCCCCACAGCACAGCGCACGACGGCACCCGGCAGAGCGGCCGGCGAGCCGAGACAGAGGGAGAAATCAGATGGCCAGCAAGGCTGAGAAGATCGTCGCCGGTCTGGGCGGAATCGACAACATCGAAGAGGTCGAAGGCTGCATCACCCGCCTGCGCACCGAGGTCAAGGACGCCGCCCTGGTCGACGAGGCCGCCCTCAAGGCCGCCGGCGCCCACGGCGTCGTCAAGATGGGCACCGCGATCCAGGTCGTCATCGGCACCGACGCCGACCCGATCGCCGCCGACATCGAAGACATGATGTGAGCTGAACCACCCGGGCCCACCCACCGAGCCGCGAGGCTCACCCACCGAGCCACCCAGGCTCACCCACCGAGCCACCCGGGCCCACCCGCCCGGCCCGCCACCCCACCCGAGGGAACGGCGGGCCGCGGCGCACCCGGACAGCGGGCCCCGGCGCACCGACACGGCCCCGCCACCCGAAGCCACTACGCTCAGTGCCTATGTCACGCATCGACGGCCGCACCCCCGAACAGCTCCGCCCCATCACCATCGAACGGGGCTGGAGCAAGCACGCCGAAGGCTCCGTCCTCATCTCCTACGGCGACACCAAGGTGCTGTGCACCGCCAGCGTCACCGAGGGCGTCCCCCGCTGGCGCAAGGGCAGCGGCGAAGGCTGGGTCACCGCCGAGTACTCCATGCTCCCGCGCGCCACCAACACCCGCGGCGACCGCGAAGCCGTCAAGGGCCGCATCGGCGGCCGCACCCACGAGATCAGCCGGCTCATCGGCCGCTCGCTGCGCGCCGTCGTCGACCACCGCGCCCTCGCCGAGAACACCATCGTCCTCGACTGCGACGTCCTCCAGGCCGACGGCGGCACCCGCACCGCCGCCATCACCGGCGCCTACGTCGCCCTCGTCGACGCCGTCGCCTGGGCCCGCGACAAGAAGCTCCTGCGCGCCAAGGGCCAGCCCATCACCGGCGGCGTCAGCGCCGTCAGCGTCGGCATCATCGACGGCGTCCCCATGCTCGACCTCCAGTACGAGGAGGACGTGCGCGCCGAAACCGACATGAACATCGTCTGCACCTCCGACGGCCGCTTCGTCGAGGTCCAGGGCACCGCCGAAGGCGCGCCGTTCGACCGCGCCCTGCTCGACCAGCTGCTCGACCTCGGCAGCCTCGGCTGCGCGGAACTCGACCAGATCCAGCGCAAGGCCCTCGAAGGCTGAACCGGCGCGGGCCCCACAACCGTGATCCAGGTCGGACGCCCCGCCGCCCGGCCTGCTGTACAGGCCGGGCCCGGAGACCGTACGGTTCCCGCAGCACCCCCGCTGCGGGAACCGCGCACCCCCCGGCGCGCGTCCCACACCACGGAACCCGCGCCCCACAGGAGGACCGGATGCCGTCCAGCATCGCCCGCCCCGCCGCCCTCGCCGTGGCCGGACTGATCGCGATCCTCCCGCTCAGCATGGTGAGCTGCTCCGCCGCACAGAAGGCCATCGACTGCGGCAACACCGCCGTGAAGATCACCGGCGACATCGCCGACGTCACCAAGGCCTACGACAACGCCAGCAACGACTCGGCCGCCGCCGGGAAGGCGCTGCAGAAGCTCAAGACCGACCTCGACCAGGTCGGGAAGAACTCCAAGAACACCGACGTCGCCAAGGCCGTCACCGACCTGCAGAAGCAGGTCGACAACGTGCAGCGGGCCGCCGACAAGAACCAGGTCCCCGACCTCAAGCCGCTCGGCGACGCGGCCGGCAACCTCACCTCGGTCTGCACCGGCTGACGGCCCCTCGACGCCGGATAGGGTGGGCGATATGTCCACCCGCCTGATCCTCGCCACCCGCAACCAGCACAAGGTCGCCGAGCTCCGCGCCATCCTCACCGGCGCCGGCCTCGACGTCGAACTCGTCGGCGCCGACGCCTACCCCGAGATCCCGGACGTCCCCGAAACCGGCGTCACCTTCGCCGAGAACGCCCTGCTCAAGGCCCACGCCCTGGCCCGCGCCACCGGCCTGCCCGCCGTCGCCGACGACTCCGGCCTCTGCGTGGACGTTCTCAACGGCGCACCCGGCATCTTCTCCGCCCGCTGGTCCGGCAAGCACGGCGACGACCGCGCCAACCTCGACCTGCTGCTCGCCCAACTCTCCGACATCGCCGAGCCGCACCGGGGCGCCCACTTCTTCTGCGCCGCCGCCCTCGCCCTCCCCGACGGCACCGAACGCGTCGTCGAAGGCCGCCTCCTCGGCACCCTCCGCACCACCCCGGCCGGCGACGGCGGCTTCGGCTACGACCCGATCCTCCAGCCCCTCGGCGAAACCCGCACCTGCGCCGAGCTCACGGCGGACGAGAAGAACGCCATCAGTCACCGCGGCCAGGCCTTCCGCGCCCTCGCGCCGGTGGTCAAGGACCTCATCGGCTGACGCGCCGTCCGCGGAACGCCGAAGGCCCTCCCTGAGATGCTTCTCGGGGAGGGCCTTCGAACCTTAGGTGTAAGGCTAGTGCGGCCTGAGGGATTCGAACCCTCACGGGGTTTCCCCCACCGGATCCTAAGTCCGGCGCGTCTGCCTGCTCCGCCAAGGCCGCATGGCCTCCAGTCTAGGGCTTCACTTCCGGTGGGAACAGCGAGATTCAGCGCGGCGCCGTGCGCCTGTTCCTGTTCCGTTCGCGGCGCGCATCCGTGACGGAGCGGCAGTTCGGGCACTTCGGACACCGGGGCCGGTGGATGTTTGGCTGCTGATTACCAATTGGTACAGACCTATTGACCTATGTGGTTCAGACCACATAGCTTCTGCGCCAATTGGAATCCCCCACGTGCGTGCTCTCCCACAGGCGCGCGCCGACACTCTCTCCCGGAGGACCGAGTGTTGATCCGAAGCACTGCCGAACGGCGTCCCACCGCCGTTCGGCGACGTAGGAGTCCGGCGGGCCGGGCTGGTGCGGCCTCGTTGGCGGCGGCGTCGCTGGCCGGGCTGCTGATGGCGACGCTGGGTGCGGCGCCCTCGCAGGCGGCGGCGGCCGTCGACAACGCGGCCTGTCGGCCGGACGGGCTGTACCAGACCCCGGGGGTGGACGTCCCGTACTGTTCCGTCTACGACACCGGCGGGCGCGAGAAGATGGGCGCGGACCACCAGCGCCGCATCATCGGCTACTTCACCGGCTGGCGCACCGGCAAGAACGGCGATCAGCCCTACCTGGTGAGCGACATTCCCTGGGACAAGGTCACCCATCTCAACTACGCCTTCGGGCACGTCGGCGGCGACAACAAGCTGTCCGTCGGCGCGGACGGCCCGACCAGCGAGGCGACCGGGATCTCCTTCCCGGGAGTGCCCGGGGCCGAGCTGGATCCGACGTTGCCGTACAAGGGCCATTTCAATCTGCTGACGAAGTTCAAGAAGCAGTACCCGAACGTCAAGACGCTGATCTCGGTCGGCGGTTGGACCGAGACGGGCGGCTACTTCGGGGACGACGGCAAGCGGGTGAACTCCGGCGGATTCTACTCGATGACCGTCAACCCGGACGGCAGCGTGAACCAGGCGGGCATCGACACCTTCGCGGCCTCGTCGGTCGACTTCATCCGCACGTACGGTTTCAACGGTGTCGACATCGACTACGAGTACCCGACCTCGATGAAGGACGCCGGGAACCCGCTGGACTGGCAGCTCGCCAACTCCAAGCGGGGTTCGCTGGCCAAGGGTTACGCGGCGCTGATGAAGACGTTGCGGGAGAGCCTGGACAAGGCCGGTGCCGCCGACGGCAGGCACTACCTGCTGTCGGTCGCGGCCCCGTCGTCCGGCTATCTGCTGCGCGGCATGGAGACCTTCCAGGTGGCGCAGTACCTGGACTACGTCAACATCATGTCGTACGACCTGCACGGCGCCTGGAACAAGTACGTCGGTCCGAACGCCTCGTTGTTCGACGACGGCAAGGACGGCGAGTTGGCGGCCGCCAACGTGTACGGCACCGGGCAGTACGGCGGCATCGGCTATCTGAACGCCGACTGGTCGTACCACTACTTCCGCGGCGCGATGCCCGGTGGCCGGATCAACGTCGGCCTGCCGTACTACACCCGCGGGTTCAAGAACGTGCAGGGCGGCACCAACGGCCTCTGGGGTACGGCGTCCGCGACGACCTGTCCGGTCGGGGCCGGTCTGACCTCCTGCGGGGACGGCGCGGTCGGCATCGACAACATCTGGAACGACAAGGACGACGCGGGCAAGGAGTCCCCGGCCGGGTCGAACCCGATGTGGCACGCGAAGAACCTCGAGAAGGGCATCCTGCCCGACTACCTCGCCAAGTACGGGGTGACGGACACCGCGCTGCAGGGCACCTACGCCCGCAACTACAGCTCCGCCCTGGTGGCGCCGTGGCTGTGGAACGACACCAAGAAGGTGTTCCTCTCCACCGAGGACGAGCAGTCGGTGGGCGCCAAGGCGGACTACATCGTCAACCAGGGCGCCGGCGGCGCGATGATCTGGGAGCTCGCGGGCGACTACAAGTGGGACGCCGCCGCGAACGGCGGCAAGGGCGAGTACGTGCCCGGTTCGACGTTGACCTCGCTGATGTACGACAAGTTCAAGTCGGCGGCCCCGTACGGCGCGACCCGTTCGACGGTCGCGCTGCCGCAGCAGACCCTGCCGGTCGACGTGTCGTTCACCAACTTCGCGCTGGGCGACTCGAACTACCCGATCAACCCGAAGCTGCACATCGTCAACAACTCGACGCTGACCCTGCCGGGCGGCACCGAGTTCCAGTTCGACTACGGCAACTCGGCGCCGGGCAATGCCAAGGACCAGTCCGGGTTCGGGCTGCAGGTCATCCGGCAGGACAATCCGGGCCCGGGCAACGTGGGCGGTCTGAAGGGCACCTACAACCGGGTGTCGGTCAAGCTGCCGGGCTGGCAGTCGCTGGCGCCGGGCGCCTCGGTCGACATGGACTTCGTCTACTACCTGCCGGTGTCCACGCCGTCGAACTGGACGGTGAACGTGGGCGGCACGCTGTACGGGATCAAGGGCGACCTGACCCGGGGCGCGACCGACGGCGGTACGACCCCGCCGACCACGCCTCCCAGCACGCCGCCGACGACCCCGCCGACCACGCCTCCGACCACTCCGCCCACGACGCCGCCGACCACGCCGGCCGGTTGCGCGGGTGCGCCGGGCTGGGACGCGGGCACCACCTACGCGACGCCCACCAAGGTGTCCTGGAAGGGCCACTACTACCAGAACAAGTGGTGGACCAAGGGCGACGACCCCGCGGCCAGTGGCGCGTGGGGAGTCTGGAGCGACCTCGGGGCCTGCTGAGCTGACAGCGGCCCGTCGAGGTGAGGGACGGCGGTGGCGGCGCACCCGGTCGGGGGGTGTGCCGCCACCGCTTCGCCGTGTCGGGGCGGGCTGGTCAGGCCTCGATCTTGAGGTCGCGCAGCAGCTTGGCGACGTGGCCGGTGGCCTTGACGTTGTAGAGCGCGCGCTCGACCTTGCCCTGCTCGTCGACGATGATCGTGGAGCGGATCACGCCCAGGTAGGTGCGCCCGTAGTTCTGCTTCTCGCCGTAGGCGCCGTACGCCTCCAGGACCTTGTTGTCCGGGTCGGAGAGCAGGGTGACCTTGAGGTTCTCGGTCTCGCGGAACTTGCCGAGCTTCTCCGGCTGGTCCGGCGAGATGCCGATGACGTCGTAGCCGGCGCCCGCGAAGACCTCCAGGTTGTCGGTGAAGTCGCAGGCCTGCTTGGTGCATCCCGGGGTGAGCGCCTTGGGATAGAAGTAGACGACGACCTTGCGGCCCGCGTGGTCGGCGAGGGACACCTGGTTGCCGTCGGCGTCGGACAGGCTGAAGGCGGGCGCGGTGTCGCCGGGCTGGAGACGCTCAGTCATGGGTGGACTCTCCTGGTGCGTGCTGCTGTGACGGGCGGTCGTACCACGGCAAACCTACCTCCGATGGTGGGTGGGGCCGCGCGGCCGTGCGCGGCAGCTGACACACTGGGTCAGTCGCACAGATCGCAACGGATCGCACAGATCAACATCGGCAAGTGAATGGGGTGGCCCGAGTGGGCGAGGCGAGCACGCAGGACAAGTCGGCGCGGACGACCGCCCAGATCGAGGCGGACATCGAGAGCACGCGCGGCCGGCTGGCGGAGACCCTGGACGAGCTGGCCGTACGCGTTCACCCGAGCACGATCTCCGCCCAGGTCAAGGCCAGGGCGGCGGCCGCCGTCGAGGAGAAGGCCGGCCGGGCGTACGTCGCCGCCAGCGGCATGGTGGACAAGGTCAAGGCGCAGTTCGTGGACGAGAAGGGGCAGCCGCGGCGGGAGCGGATCGTTCCGGCCGCGCTGGTCGGCGTGGGCCTGGTGCTGCTGGTCGCCTCGTCGCGCAAGCGCCGCAAGGGCTGACGCGGGAACACGCGTACGCGGGAAGCGCGGGAAGCGCGGGTACGCGAGCACGCGGGTACGCGGTTGAGGGCCGGGTGCGGTGCGCGCCCGGCCTTCCGTATGCCGGGCCAGCGTCACGCTCCGCGCCCGGGAGCGGTACCTTCGGGACCGTGAGTACGAACGACGAGACCCGCTCCGACCACCCGCACGATGCCGTCCGGCACGACCGGCTGGGCGAGAAGCTGCCGATCCGGATGCTGCACGACCGCGTGCTGGTGCGCATCGAGGGCGGCGAGGGCGAGCGCCGCTCGACCGGCGGCATCCTGATCCCGGCGACCGCGGAGCTGAGCAAGAGGTGCACGTGGGCGGAGGCTGTCGCCGTCGGCCAGAGCGTGCGCTCGGTGGAGCCGGGCGACCGGGTGCTGTACGACCCGGAGGACAAGCTGGAGGTCGAGGTCCGGGGCGCCACCTACGTGCTGCTGCGCGAGCGTGACCTGCACGCGGTGGCCGCGACCCGCTTCGGTGACACGGAGGGTTCGACGGGGCTGTACCTGTGAGCGTCGGGCTGTACCTGTGAGCGCGGAGCGCCTGCGGTACTTCTTCGAGGCCGGGGTGGTCGGCACCGCCCTGTGGCCGGACGACGTGGACAGCCCGTACGGCTACCCGGCCGAGCTCGACCGCCTGCCGATCAGTACCGCGCTCGCGGCCGAGCTGGACGGGCTGTCCTCCCGGTTCCAGTCCTCGCTGGACTGGGACGACCCGGGCGGTCCGTCGCCGTGGTCGCGGGACGAGGAGATCCGCTTCGACGCCGCCGCCCGGGCCGCCCTGGAGGCGCTGCGCCGGGAGCTCGGCCCGGGGTGGACGGTCGTGGACGGGCTCCGGCCGGTCCGGTGAGCGGTCGCCGGCCGGGGGGTTTCGGGTCGGCCGGGGGGTGAGGGTCACCCGGGGGCGTTCAGGCCAGCAGGGTGCCGCCGTCCACGGTGACGACGGTGCCGGTGGCGAAGTGCTGCCGCATCAGGTAGACGTACGCCTCGGCGGCGTCCTCGGGGTCGCCGATCCGGCCGAGGGGGAGGCCGGCGGCCGTCGCGGCGTAGAGCTGTTCGCGGTCGGTGTCGGGCAGGCCGGACCAGAGCGGGGTGCGGATCATGCCGGCCCGGACGGCGTTGACCCGGATCGGCGCGAGTTCGACGGCCAGGGCCCGGACCAGGGACTCGATCGCGCCGCAGATGCCGGCGGCGACGCTCCAGCCCGGTCCGGGCCGCAGGCCGGCGGTGCCGGAGGTGAGGGTGATCGAGCCGCCGGGGCGCAGCCGGGGGGTGGCGGCGCGGACGGCGTCGAGGGCGCCGAAGTAGCGCAGGGTGAAGAAGCGGCGGGCGGCGTCGAGGTCGAGGTCGTCGAGGGGCATGAGGGCGAGTGGTTCGCCGGCGGTGAAGACCAGGTGGTCGATGGGGCCGAGGCGGTCGAAGAGGGCGGCGACCTGGGTGCTGTCGGTGAGGTCGGCGATCTCGGCGGTGGTTCCGGTGGGGAGGGTGGCGAGGGCGCGTTCGGCGCTGTCGGTCCGGCTGGAGGCGACGATGACCCGGGCGCCCTGGCGGGCGGCGAGGTCGGCGGTGGCGAGGCCGATGCCGGAGGTGCCGCCGAGGACGACGATGCGCTGGTCGGTGAGGGTCATGGTGGTGCCTTTCGGGCTTCGGGGGTGCTTCGGGGTGCCGGCGCGGTTCCGGAGGAGCGCGGTTGGGGGAAGGTGCTTCGATCCTGTGTCGCGCGGGTCGGTGTCGTCCAAGACTTGTTCCGTCCGCTGTCATACCCTCGGGGTATCAGCGGAGGTCGGAAGCGGGAGGGCGGGCGATGGACGTCGATCTGCGGAAGCTGCGGTACTTCGTCGCGGTGGCGCGGCAGCTGCATTTCGGGCGGGCGGCGGCCGAGTTGCACATCGCGCAGCCGGTACTCTCCCGGCAGATCCGGGCGTTGGAGGCGGAGTTGGGTGCCCAGCTGTTCCGACGGGATCGGCGGTCGACCGAACTGACGTGTGCGGGGCGGCAGTTGCTGGAGGATGCGCCGCAGTTGCTGGCGGCGGCGGAGGCGTTGCGGCGCCGGGTGGGGCGGTCGGCGGACGACCGGGCGCGGTTCGTGGTGGGGTTCATGCCGGGGATCACGGTGACGGCCGTCGCGCGGGCGATGTGCGGGCGGCATGCGGGGTTGGCGGTGGAGGTGGTCCGGACGTCCTGGCGGGACCAGGCGCAGGTGGTGCTGGACGGCCGGGTGGACGTGTCCTTCGTGCGCTTGCCGGTGGACCAGCGGGGTCTGGCGTTGCGCCCGTTGTTCGCGGAGCCGCGGGTGGCGGTGCTGCCGGCGGGGCACCAGTTGGCGGGTGAACGGTCGGTGGTGATGGCCGAGTTGGGCGGCGAGCGGCTGCTGCAGGATCCGGATGCGGTGCCGGAGTGGCGGGATCTGCCGGTGCCGGGCGGGCGGCGGCCGGAGCGGGCCCGACCGAGTGCGGACACCGTCGAGGAGAAGCTGGAGTACGTGGCGGCGCACGAGGGCATGGTGGTGCTGCCGTTGTCGGTGGCGGCGTTCTACACGCGCTCGGACGTGGTGCACGTGCCGGTCTCCGACATCGCGCCCAACCGGGTCTGCCTGGCTTGGGCGGCGGGGCGGACGTCGCCGTTGCTCGTGGAGTTCGCGGAGCTCGCGGCGGAACTGGCGGCGGGTGGCGCGGAGCCCGAACTGTCGGCGGTCGGGGCTAGGGTCCGGGTATGACGAGGCGTGTGCCGGTGATCGGTGATGGTGAGCGTCGGGCCCGACTGGGGCGGCGGCAGTTGCTGGCGCCCTCGGTGCGGGCGGCGCGGGTGGAGGACGTGGCCGACGCGGTGGTCGGGCTGCACGCGACGGACGCGGCCACGGTGTACCTGTCGGCGTGCGCGCGGCTGGCCGAGCCCTCGGCGGCGGCGGTGGAGCGGACGCTGTACGAGGACGTCTCGCTGGTGAAGCTGCTGTCGATGCGGCGGACGATCTTCGCGGTGACGGAGGGCTTCGCCCCGTACGTGAGTTCGGCGGCGGCGCGGGCGATCGCGGCCAAGGAGCGGGCGACGCTGCTCAAGCACCTGCGGGACCACGCCGAGGGCTGGGACGAGGGGCGGCTGGCCGCGACCGAGCGGGAGGTGCTGGCCGCGCTGGCGGTGCGCGGCGAGGCGACGACCAAGGAACTCGGCGATGACGTCCCGCAGTTGCGCGAGACGATGCTGATGTCGGCGGGCAAGGCGTACGAGGCGAAGCAGAGCGTGGGCAGTCGGCTGCTGCGGCTGCTGGCCTCGGACGGGCACGTGCGGCGCTGTCGTCCGCGCGGTTCGTGGCTGAGCAGCAGCTACCCGTGGGCGCTGGTGCCGCAGTGGCCGGAGGTGCCGGTGCGGGAGGCGAAGGCGGAGGTGGTGCGCCGCTGGCTGGCCGCGTACGGTCCGGCGACGGTCGAGGACGTGAAGTGGTGGACGGGGTGGACGTTGGGGGACGTCCGCAGGGCGCTGGCGGACGTCGGCGCGCAGGACGCGGAGGTGTCGGGCGGCGTGGCCGGGCTGGTGCTGCCGGGCGATGACGCGCCGGTGGCGGAGCCGGAGCCGTGGGCGGCGCTGCTGCCCGCGCTGGATCCGGCGGTGATGGGCTGGCGCGGGCGGGACTGGTACCTGCGGCCGGAGGACGTGCCGGCGCTGTTCGATCGGGCGGGCAACGCCGGGCCGACGGTGTGGTGGTGCGGTGAGGTGGTGGGCGGCTGGGCGCAGCGTGCCGACGGCGAGGTGGTGTGGCGGCTGTTCCGGGACGTCGGGGCGGAGGCCGGGCGGGCGGTCGCGGCGGAGGCGGAGCGGTTGGCGGGGTGGCTGGGGGAGGTGCGGGTGACGCCGCGGTTCCGGACGTCGGTGGAGAAGGAGTTGGCGGCGGGGCGGTAGTGCCCGGTCCGGTGGTCCGGTCGGCGCCTACGGTGTCGGGGTGGCCGCCGGCCGGGTGGCGGGGCCGCCGGTGGCGGTGGGCGGGTCGGTGGGCCGGGGCGGCGGGGTCTGGGTGGGTCGGGCGGTGGGGCTGGGCTGTTCCTGGCTGGCGGTGGGCTTGGGCTTGGGGGGCTGCGGGCTGGGGGTGGTCGGGTCGGGGGCGGGGCCGGTGGCGGCTGGGGGTCCGCTGGGGACGTGGGTGGGGGCTGTGACGAGCCCGGGGATGGTGGCGCTGGGCGCTGCGGTGGGGCCGGGGCCGGAGCCGTGGGTGAAGGTGGGGCCGGTGTTGGGGGAGGTGCTGCCGGTGGCGGTGGGCCAGGTGTCGGTGCCGGGGTTGTCGTGGCCGGTCTGCAGGTCGAACTGCTGGGTGGGGGTGCCGTCGAGGGCGGCGGTCATGTAGGCGGTCCAGATCTTGGTGGGGATGGCGCCGCCGTTGATGCGGGTGAGTCCGGCGGTGCCGGCCAGGGGTTCCTTGGCGTGGGTCTTCGGGTTTTCCCGGAACAGGCCGATGGTGGTGGTGAGTTCGGGGGTGTAGCCGGCGAACCAGGCGGAGAGGTTGGCGTCGGTGGTGCCGGTCTTGCCGGCGGCGGGGCGGCCGAGGTCGAGGGCGGCGGCGCCGGTGCCGCGGGGGCTGACGACGTCGCGCAGGACGTCGGTGACGGCGTCGGCGATGGCGCGGCCGATGGCGTCGGTGGGGTTGTGCTCGGGGGTCTTGGGGACGTCGATGGCGCCGCCGGGGTTGCTGCGTTCGAGTTTGAGGACGGACCACGGGGTTTGGGCCTGGCCGTGGTTGGCGAGGGTGGCGTAGGCGCCGGCGAGGTCGAGGGCGCTGGGGGTGGCGGTGCCGAGGGTCATCGAGGTGTTGGCCGGGTCCATGCCGCGGACGCTGTCGGGGATGCCGAGTTTGACCGCGGTCTCCCGGACGCGGGCGAGCCCGGCGTCCACGCCTTCCTGCGCGTACACGGAGTTGACGGACTTCACCATGGCGTAGCGCAGGCTGATGCTGCCGTAGTCGACGTTGTCCTCGTTGGGCGGCGCGTACGGGGTGGGGCCGCCGGTGACGGGGCGTTCGCTGGTGCCGTCGTAGTGGGACTCGGTGGTGATCGGGCGGCCGTCGAGGGTGTGCTGGGCGAGCAGGCCGGCGGTGAGGTCGATCGGTTTGAAGGTGGAGCCGATCTGGTTGTCCTGGCGCAGTGCGTCGTTGTAGGGCTGCTTGGCGTAGTCGGGTCCGCCGTAGACGGCGACGACGCGGCCGGTGGCGGGTTCGACGGAGGCGCCGGAGACCCGGACGTCGGTGTCGGTGGTGGGGCGGGCCCTGGGGTCGAGTTCGTCGGTGAGTTCGGTCTGGACGGCCTTGACGAGGGCGTCCTGCTTGGGCTTGTCGAAGGTGGTGGTGATGCGCCAGCCGCCGGCCTTGAGGGTGGCGGCGTCGATGGTGCCGGAGGAGATCAGGTAGTCGTCGGCGACGCCGACGAGGTAGCCGGCCTGGCCGGAGAGGCCGGTGGCGGGCTGGGGGTCGATCGGGTCGGGGAAGGTGGCGGCGGCGCGGTCGGCGGTGGTGAGGAAGCCGAGCTGGACCATGCCGTCGAGGGTGTAGTTCCAGCGCGCGATGGCCTTCTCGCGGTTGGCGGGGGTGGCGGTCTTGACGTCGTAGAGGCTGGGGGCCTGCAGCAGGGAGGCGAGGTAGGCGCTCTGGGTGAGGGTGAGTTCGGAGACGTCGACGCCGTAGTAGGCATGGGCGGCGCTCTGGATGCCGTAGGCGCCGCGGCCGTAGTAGCTGCTGTTGAGGTAGCCGGCGAGGATGTCCTTCTTGTCGCGCTGCTGGTCGACCTTGAGGGCGATGAGGAGTTCGCGGCCCTTGCGTTCGATGGTCTGGCTCTGGGTCAGGTAGTAGTTCTTGACGTACTGCTGGGTGATGGTGGAGCCGCCCTGCATGCCTTTGCCGGTCAGGGTGTTCCAGCCGGCCCGGACCATGCCTTTCAGGTCGATGCCGCGGTTCTGGTAGAAGGTGCGGTCCTCGGCGGAGACGGCGGCCTGCTGGGTCTGCAGCGGGATCTGGTCGATGGTGACGTCGGTGCGGTTGACGGCGCCGGTGTGGGCGATCTCGGTGGTGCCGTCGGCGTAGAGGTAGATGTTGTTCTGGGCGACGGCGTGGGCGTTGGGGTCGGGCACCGGGACGATGACGTAGAGCACGGCGAAGCTGCCGACGGCGAGCAGGAACAGCGTGGTGAGCGTGCCGAGGGTGACTCGCCAGGTGGGCAGGGCTCGGCGCCAGAGCGGGAGGGCGCGGCGGGCCTCGCGGCGGGCGGCCCGTCTGGCCTGGCGTCGGGTGCTCAAGGTCATGCCGCGATTATGTGCTATTTGACGTCCGATCAGCGGCGGGTGGGGGGCTGACGTGCGCTGTTGTGTGCTTCGAACGCCGTCCGGGCGCACGGTGCCGTGAGGTGTCGAAAATCGGGTGCGGGCGGTGGGGGTCGGAGGTACGGTGAAAGATGCGAACTTCATAGCGCACCCACTTCGGCAGCTCCGCCCGCCTGGCCCGGCACCCCCGGGTACGGCCGATCGGAGCCGCTGGGGCGTGTGTGGACGCGTGCGGGCAGCTCTCTGCCCGCATTTGTCGACAAGGAGACAATATGCTGAACGCTGCTCCCGCTGAGGCACGACCCCCCGCTGAGGCACGACCCCCCGATCCCACGGCGGCTCTCGCCGCCTCCCTCGGGCTGTACGCGGCCGTCGCCCGCGGCGCCTTCCGCCGCCACTCCACCTACCGGGCCGCCACCTTCGCCGGCATCGTCACGAACACCGTCTTCGGCTGCATCCTCGCCTACACCTTCGTCGCGCTCTGGCAGGCCCGCCCCGGCCTCGGCGGCTACGGCCCGGACCAGGCCGTCACCTTCATCTGGGTCTGCCAGGCCCTGATGCCCACCACCGCGATCTTCGGGGGCGGGTTCGAGAACGACGTCCAGACGCGCTTCCGCAGCGGCGACATCGCCGTGGACCTCTACCGGCCCGTCGACTTCCAGGGCTGGTGGCTGGCCGGAGACCTCGGCCGGGCCGGCTACCAGCTGCTGGTCCGCGGCGGCGTGCCGCTGCTGGCCGGTGCGCTGCTCTTCCACTTCCGGCTGCCCGAACGGCCCCTGACCTGGTTGGTCTTCCTGCTCGCCGTGCTGCTCGCCGAGATCGTCAGCTTCGGGCTGCGGTTCCTGGTCGCGCTCACCGGCTTCTGGCTGCACGACTCCGACGGGGTGCGCTCGGTGGCCCTGGTGGTGGCGATGTTCCTCTCCGGGATGCTGCTGCCGCTCACGCTCTTTCCCGGGTGGCTCGGCGAACTCGCCCGGGTGCTCCCCTGGTCGGCGCTGGCCCAGGTGCCCGCCGATCTGTTCCTGGAGCATGCGACTGGCGCGGCCGCGCTCGGTCCGCTCGGCTTCCAGCTCGGCTGGGCCGCGGTGCTGCTGGCCGCCGGGCGCGGCGTGCAGGCGCTCGCGACCCGGAAGGTGGTGGTCCAGGGTGGCTGACCCCGGCCCCGCGCCCGCCCCCTCGGGCCGCCGGCGCACCGGCGCCGACCGTTCCGGCCCCGGGCGCACCCGTACCAGCGCCGAGCGCATCCGCTCCGGTGCGGCCCGAGCCCGCTGGGCCGTGCGCTCCTGGTGGCTGTGCGCCGCCATGTGGACCCGTTCGACCATGGCCTACCGGGCCTCGTTCGCGATGATGCTCACGGCCAACCTGGTGATCGCCTTCCTCGACTTCGCCGTGATCATCCTGATGTTCCGGCACACCGACACGCTCGGCGGCTGGAACCTGCCCGAACTCGGCTTCCTCTACGGCACCTCCGGGTTCGCGCTCGGCATGGCCAACCTGCTGGTCGGCAGCATCGACGCGCTCGGTGACCGCATCCGCACCGGGACCCTGGACGTGATGCTGATCCGGCCCGCCCCGGCCCTGGGCCAGCTCTGCGCCGAACGCTTCTCGCTGCGCCGGATCGGCCGCCCGGTCCAGTCGGCGGCGGTGCTGGCCTGGTCGCTCGCCGCGCTGGACGTGACCTGGACCTGGGACAGGGTCCTGCTGGTGCCCGTCCTGCTGCTCTGCGGCACGGCCATCTTCTGCGCGCTCTGGGTGGGCTTCGCCTGCCTGCAGTTCTGGTGGGGCGAGGCCGAGGAGCTCCAGAACTCCGTCACCTACGGCGGCGGCCTGATGCTCCAGTACCCGCCGACGGTCTTCGCCAAGGACCTCGTGCTCGGCGTCGTCTTCGGCGTCCCACTGGCCTTCGTCAACTGGCTGCCCGCCCTGCGCATCCTCGACCGGCCCGACCCGCTCGGCCTGCCCACCGCCTTCCAGTACGCCTCCCCGGTCGCCGCCGCCCTCTGCGTTGCCGCCGCCGGCCTCGCCTGGCGCGCCGGGCTGCGCGCCTACCGCGGCACCGGCAGCTGAACCCCCCGTCTGCACCCCGTCCGTCTGTACCCCCTCCGTCTGGATCCCCCGTCGCCCTTAAGGAGCTTCCATGGCACTGATCGAACTCGAGGACGTCCACCGCAGTTTCACCGTACGGGCCCGCGCCGGCCGGTTCAGCCGCACCAAGCGCGAGGTGCGCGCGGTCGACGGACTCAGCTTCACCGTCGACGCCGGCGAGTGCGTCGGCTACATCGGGCCCAACGGCGCCGGCAAGTCCACCACCATCAAGATGCTCACCGGCATCCTCGTCCCCAGCTCCGGACGGCTGCGCGTCGCCGGGGTCGACCCGGCCCGCCAACGCGTCGCCCTGGCCCGCCGGATCGGCGTCGTCTTCGGGCAGCGCACCACCCTCTGGTGGGACCTCCCGCTGCGCGACTCCTTCGAACTCGCCTGCCGCATCTACCGCATCCCCGACCGGCGGTACCGCGAGAACCTCGACCGCTGTGTCGAACTGCTCGACCTGGGCGGCCTGCTGGACACCCCGGTCCGCCAGCTCTCGCTCGGTCAGCGGATGCGCGGCGACCTCGCCGCCGCGCTGCTGCACGACCCGCAGGTGCTCTACCTGGACGAGCCGACCATCGGCCTGGACGTCGTCAGCAAGGGCAGGGTGCGCGAGTTCCTGCGCGAGGTCAACCGCGACCGGGGCACCAGGGGCACCACCGTGCTGCTCACCACCCACGACCTGACCGACATCGAGCAGCTCTGCGGCCGCGTCATGGTGATCGACCATGGCCGGGTGGTGTACGACGGCGGGCTGGAGGGCCTGCACGCCACCGGGCGCAGCGAGCGGACACTGGTGGTGGACCTCGCCGAGGCCCGGTCCCCGATCGAGGTGGCCGGGGCCCGGGTGGTCAAGATCGAGGGGCCGCGCCAGTGGCTGACCTTCCCGGCGCAGCAGAGCGCCGCGCCGATCGTGGCGGCGGTCGCGGAGCGGTACCCGCTGGTGGACCTGTCGGTGCGCGAGCCGGCCATCGAGGACGTGATCGCCCGGATGTACGCGGAGGTCGCGATCGGCTGAGCGGGGCCGTTCCCCGGGCGGCTTCCGGCCGCTCGTCGGGCAGCTCGTCGGGCGGGTGGCCCGTTCTCCCGCCTCCCCGGCTGTCTCCCGCCTCCCGGCCGCCGTGTGTCCGTACGGCGGCCGGGTGCCTGTTCTGGTCCCCGTCGCCGTGCGGGTGACGGTCGTGACCCCGGGCTTTCACGCCGAGTTGACCCTGCGTCGCACGCCGCGACCAGGACCGGAGGCCCACCGCCCGATGACCGTACCCGACGTGACCGTGGTGGTCGCGGTCTACAACACCATGCCGTACCTCACCGCCTGCCTGGACTCGCTGGTCGGGCAGTCCCTGGCGCCGGGGCGGGAGCCGGTGGGCTCCGCCGACTCCGCGCCGGCCTGGACGCCGGCCGACGCCGAGCTGTTCCGGTCGGACCTCATCCGGCGCCACGGGCTGCGCCGCGACGAGGAGTTGAAGGTCTTCTCGGACCAGCCGTTCACCCTGGAGGCCTGCCTGCGGGCGGGCCGGGTGTCCGTCCTCGCCGACTACGACTGCTACTTCCTGGTGCTGCGCGAGGACCTGGGCAACGCCACCGAGCGGGCCGGCGTGCTGGACCGGCTGCGTGGGATCGCCGCACTCCAGCAAGTGGCGGCCGAACTCGCCGAATCCGGCGAGGAGTTGGACGCCCTGCGGGCCCGCAGCTTCGGCTGGGACGTGCCGCGCCTGCTGCAGGGAGGATTCCTGCTGCTGGACGACGGGCTGCAGGAGCGGGTGTGCGCCGAAGTCGCCCGGCTGGTGGAGCGGTTCGGCGCCCGCGAGGTGTACCACCGGCTGCCGGTCGCCGCCCGGATGCGGCTCGAACTCGCCGCCGCCGGACGGCCGGAGGCGCTGCGCGACCAGATCCGGTACGAGGCCGCGCACGGCGATCCACCGGTGGTCGTGGACGGCCGGCGGCACTACGCGGGCTTCCCGGCGTTCCGGGACGCCCGGCTCGGGCTGCCGGACGAACTGTTCCTGCTGCGCGAGGAGCCGCTCGTGCAGGCGGTTCCGCCGCTGAACGCCGCCCAGCAGCTGTGGCGCGGCGTCGTCCCGGCGCAGGTGCGGCGCGGGCTGCGACGCCACCCGGCGTGGCGCCGGCTGGCCAACTCGGTGAACGGAGGACAGGGATGAGCCTGGACGTCTGCGTGGTCGGGCCGGGCATGTGGGCCTGCCACCGGCGGTGCAGTTCGCGCTGAAGGGCCGCCGGGTGACCGGCGCGGACATCCCGCCCGGCATGGTGGACAGCGTCAACCGGGGCGTGCCGCCGTTCCCCCGGGAGGAGGGCCCGGACGAGGCGCTCAGGCAGGTCGTCGACGAGGGCCTGCTCCGGGCCACCACCGCTGACACCACCGCCACCGCCGCCGGGGCCGGGCCTCGACCGGGTTGCTGGACGGGCGGTGGTGCACGGACCGGGCGCGGTGGGCGGTCGAGAGGGTACGGCGGATCGTGCCGGGCGGGGCGTGAGGGGGCTTGCAGGAGAGCGGGCCGCAGACCCGGGGCGCGTGATCGCGAGGCACGCCCCCGTCCGCGCCGGGCAACGGGCAGACTGGCGGGGTGAGTGACGATGCCTTCAGCGGGACCGGCCCCGGGGTCCGGTTCACCGCGGCCGACGAGCAGAAGAGACGCGGCGTCCGCCGGATGAAGACCATCGCGACCGGCCTGCTGGCCTTCGCGACCCTGGTCTTCGCCCTCTCCACCTGGGCCAAGGCGGCCGGCGCCGGGCCCTGGGCCGGGTACGTGGCGGCCGCCGCCGAGGCGGGCATGGTCGGCGCGATGGCCGACTGGTTCGCGGTGACCGCGCTGTTCCGTCGCCCCTTCGGCCTGCCGATCCCGCACACCGCGATCATCCCGACCAAGAAGGACGCCTTCGGCCGCTCGCTCGGCGACTTCGTCGGCGACAACTTCCTCTCCGGCCAGGTCGTGCGCGGGCGCCTCGCGGCGCTCGGCATCGGCCGCCGACTGGGGGAGTGGCTGGCCGCGCCGGGCAGCGCGGAGCGGGTCACCAAGGAGGCCTCGGCGGCGCTGCGCGGCCTGCTCGCGGTGCTCCGTGACGACGACGTGCGGGCGGTCGTCGCCGAGGCGGTGACCCGGCGGGCCGCCGCCACCTCGGTGGCCGAGCCGATGGGCCGGATGCTCGGCAAGGTGGTCGCCGACGGGGGCCACCACGGCGTGGTGGACCTGGTCGCCGTCCGGGCGCACGACTGGCTGACCGCCAACCACGAGGACGTGGTGCAGAAGGTCACCCAGAAGACCCCGGGCTGGACGCCCAGGTTCATCGACCACCAGGTCGGCGAGCGGGTCTACAAGGAGCTGCTGCGCTTCGTCACCGACATCCGGGACGACCCGAACCACCCGGCCCGCGGTGCGGTCGACAACTTCCTCGCCGACTTCGCGACCGAGCTGCAGACCGACCCGGAGACCATCGCCCGGGTCGAGCGGGCCAAGGGCGAGCTGCTGACCCGCCCCGAGGTGCAGGAGCTGATCAACTCCACCTGGGCGGCCGTGCGCACCCTGGTGATGGGCGCGGCCGAGGACGAGGACAGCGAACTGCGCCGGCGCATCCGCGAGGGCGTGCGCCGCTTCGGCGAGCGCCTGGCCACCGACCGCAAGCTGCAGGCCAAGGTGGACGGCTGGTTGCAGGACGCCGCACAGTACCTGGTCGACACCTACCGGGCCGAGATCACCTCGCTGATCTCCGAGACGGTGGCGGGCTGGGACGCCGACGAGGCCTCCCGCAAGATCGAGGCCAACGTCGGCCGCGACCTGCAGTTCATCCGGATCAACGGCACCGTGGTCGGCGCCCTGGCCGGGCTGCTGATCCACACCGCGGCGGTCGCGCTCGGCGGGTGATCGCCCGACCGGGCCCGCCGGCTTGGGCCTATCCTGGGCCGGTGTCCGCGATACGCGCGTAGAAGGCACGGAGAAGGAAGAAGGGAACCACCGTGGTCCAGCCGGACGGAAGTCGGATCGGAAACCCCACCGGGAGCACCGGTAGCACCGGAGGCCCGAGCGGCATCGAGGCGTTCATCGCCGGGATGCCCAAGGCGGAACTGCACGTCCACCACGTCGGCTCGGCCTCGCCGCGCGTCGTCGCCGAACTGGCCGCCCGCCACGCGGGGCAGTCCAAGGTGCCGACCGACCCGGCGGCGCTCGCCGAGTACTTCACCTTCACCGACTTCGCGCACTTCATCGACGTCTACCTGAGCGTCGTGGACCTGGTCCGCGACGCCGAGGACGTCCGGGCGCTCACCTACGGCGTGGCCGAGGACATGGCGCGCCAGAACATCCGGTACGCCGAGCTGACCATCACCCCGTACTCCTCGGTCCGGCGCGGCATCCCCGACGTCGCCTTCATGGAGGCGATCGAGGACGCCCGGCTGCACGCCGAGAAGGAACTCGGCGTCGTGCTGCGCTGGTGCTTCGACATCCCGGGCGAGGCCGGTCTGGAGTCGGCCGAGGTGACCGCCCGACTGGCCACCGAGCTGGCCCCCGAGGGCCTGGTCAGCTTCGGCCTGGGCGGCCCGGAGATCGGCGTGCCGCGCCCGCAGTTCAAGCCGTACTTCGACCGGGCACGGGCGGCCGGCCTGCGCAGCGTCCCGCACGCGGGCGAGACCACCGGGCCGGAGACGGTCTGGGACGCCATCCGGGTGCTGGGCGCCGAGCGCATCGGGCACGGCACCCAGGCGGTCAAGGACCCGGCGCTGGTCGACTACCTGGGCGAGCACCGGATCCCGTTGGAGGTCTGCCCGACCTCCAACATCGCCACCCGGGCCGTGGAGCGGATCGAGGACCACCCGATCAAGCAGATGGTGGACGCGGGCCTGCTGGTGACGGTCAACAGCGACGACCCGCCGATGTTCGGCACCGACCTCAACACCGAGTACGCGGTGGCGGCGCGGCTGCTGGGGCTGGACGAGTCCGGGGTGGCGGCGCTGGCCCGCAACGCGGTCGAGGCCTCCTTCCTGGACCAGGCGGGCAAGAAGCGGCTGGTCGGCGAGATCGACACCTACCTCGCGGGCTGGCAGCGCTGACGCCTTCCCCCGGATGACGCCTACCGCTGGCTGACGTCCCCCTCGTGGACCGCCCCGTCGACCCCTGGATCCGCCAGGTCGGCGGGGCGGTTTCCGTTGCGGCGCCGGACCCCTCCGCCCGATGGCGCCAAAGTGGCACCACTAATGCCTCGACATGGCACCATCACTGTGCCATGCTGAAGCCATGGACCTCACGCCGTACGTCGAAAACCTCCGGAACGAGCTCGCGGTGGCCGCCGCCGCCGGCGGGGACGAAGCCCGGGCGCTGGCCGACCGGCTGACGCTCCCGCTCGAGTCGGCCGTGCGGCTGACCCTGCTCAACGCGCTCTCGGCCGCCATGGGCGAGGTCACCCGCGACCTCGCTCCGGGCTCGGTGGACGTGCGCCTGCGCGGGCTCGACCCGGAGTTCGTGGTGACTGCTCCGCCGGGCTCCGACAGCTTCCACGGCGATGTGCCGGTCATGGCGCCACCTGTGGTGCCACCCGTGGTGCCGCCGATAGTGCCACCGATGGTGCCGCCGATGGTGCCGGAGTCGGAGGAGAGCGGCACGGCGCGGATCAACCTGCGCCTGCCCGCCAACCTCAAGGCCCGGGCGGAGGAGGCCGCCGGACAGGAGGGCCTCTCGCTCAACGCCTGGCTGGTCCGGGCCGTGGCCGGCGCACTGGACGGCGGCCGGCAGGCCGCCGGCGTGGCCGCCGACTCCGGTGCCCGCGCCCCGCGCACCCTCGGCGGCCAGGGCTTCACCGGCTGGGTCCACTGACGCTTCCACACCACCCGCACCCCCACAGCCTTCGCACCTCTCACAGCCTTCGCACCTTCGACGTCACCCCCGCTCCGACCAGCGGGAACACCCACACGAGCCAAGAGGACGGGACAGCCATGCCTACGTACGAGACCGACGGACCGATCTCCGCTGCCTTCGAGTTCGAGATCGGCGCGGTGTGGATCACCGCCGGCAAGCGCACCGACGCCGTCGTCGAAGTCCGGCCCGCCAACGCGGCCAGGGAGGCGGACGTCAAGGCCGCCGAGCTGACCCAGGTCGACTTCACCGGGGGTCGGCTCACCCTCAAGGGCCCCAAGCAGCGCACCGTCTTCTCCAGCAAGAAGGGCTCGATCGAGGTCCTGGTCGAGCTGCCGGCCGGCTCCCAGGTGCACGCCGACTCCCCGATGGCGGACTTCGTCGCCGAGGGCCCGCTCGGCGACTGCCGGCTGAAGACCTCCCTGGGCCGGATCCAGGTCGACCGGGCCGACAGCGTGCGACTCAAGACCGACATGGGGGACATCCGGCTCGGCGTGGTCGCCGGGGACGCCGAGGTGTCCGGCTCCGGCCGGATCGAGATCGGCACCGTCGGCGGCGTGCTGACGGTCAAGAACAGCAACGGCGACACCGAGATCGACGAGGTGGCCGGCGAGCTCACCGCCAACGCCTCCAACGGCCGGATCCACGTCGGCCGTGCCGGAGCGGGCGTGGACGCCAAGTCGGCCAACGGCCACCTCCGGGTCGGCCGGGTGGTCCGGGGCAAGGTCAGCCTGCAGACCGGCGTCGGGGACGTGGAGGTCGGCATCGCGGAGGGCACGGCGGCCTGGCTCGACGTGCACAGCAAGCTCGGCGGCGTCCGCAACTCCCTCGGCGAGGCGCAGGGCCCGGGCGACGCTCGGGAGACGGTCGAGGTCGTCGGCCGCACCCAGGTCGGCAACGTCGTCATCCGGCGGGCCTGATGGCCGCGATCTCGGCGATCGGACTCACCAAGTCCTACGAGGACAAGGCGGTGCTCAAGGGCATTGACCTGGAGATCCAGGCGGGCACCGTGTTCGCCCTGCTCGGGCCGAACGGGGCCGGCAAGACGACCACCGTGCAGATCCTCTCCACCCTCATCCCGGCCGACGCCGGGGTGGCCCGGGTGGCCGGGCACGACGTGGTCGACGAGGCCGACGGGGTGCGGAAGGCGATCGGGGTGACCGGCCAGTTCTCGGCGGTGGACAACCTGCTCACCGCCGAGGAGAACCTGATGCTGATGGCCGACCTCAACCACCTCCGCCGTCGGGAGGGGCGGAGGCGGGCCGAGGACCTGCTGCGGCGCTTCGAACTCACCGAGGCCGCCCGCAAGCCCGTCGCCACCTTCTCCGGTGGCATGCGGCGCAAGCTCGACCTGGCGATGACGCTGGTCGGCGACCCGAAGGTGATCTTCCTCGACGAGCCGACCACCGGACTCGATCCGCGCAGCCGGCGCACGATGTGGGAGATCATCCGGGGGCTGGTCGCCGACCACGGGGTGACGATCTTCCTCACCACCCAGTACCTGGATGAGGCGGACCAACTCGCCGACCGGATAGCCGTCCTGGACGGCGGCCGGATCGTCGCCGAGGGCACGGCCGAGGAGCTGAAGCGATTCGTCCCCGGCGGGCGGATCCGGCTCCGGTTCGCCGACGCCGGCCGACTGGGCGTCGCCGCCGAGCTGTTCGACTACGCCGCCGCCGACCGGGAGTCCCTGTCGCTGGACATCCCGGGGGATAACTCCGTCCTCACGGTGAAGGCCGTGCTGGACACCCTCGACAGCGCGGGCGTCCAGGCGGAGTCGCTGGTCGTCGAGACGGCCGACCTGGACGATGTGTTCCTCACGCTGACCGGGGAGGGCGTGCGATGAGCACGACGACGAGCACGAAGACGAGCGTGACGACGAGTACGAGGACGGGCTACGTGGTCAGCGACTCGCTGACCATGCTGCGGCGGAACCTGAAGCGCGCGCAGCGCTATCCGGCGATGACCTTCTCGGTCGTGCTGATGCCGGTGATGATGCTGCTGCTCTTCAACTACGCCTACGGGACCGCGCTGGGCGCCGGCATCGGGGGCGGCAGCTACATCGACTACGTGACGCCGGGGATCCTGCTGATGACGGCGACGGCGGGCTCGGTCGCCACGGCGGTCGGCGTCTGCGTCGACATGACGGAGGGGATCGTCAACCGGTTCCGCACGATGGCGATATCGCGGTCCGCCTTCCTCGCCGGGCACGTGGTCGGAAGCGTGATCCAGACTGTGATCGCGCTGGTGCTGGTGACCGGCGCGGCCTTCGCCATGGGGTTCCGGACGAACGCCGGGCCGCTGGAGTGGCTGGCCGCCGCCGGGCTGCTGATGTTCGTCACCCTCGCCCTGACCTGGATATCGGCAGGCATCGGGCTGGTGTCCAAGACGCCGGAGAGCGCCAGCAACACGCCGCTGCCGCTGACCTTCCTGCCCTTCATCGGCAGCGCGATCGTCCCGCCCGACTCCATGCCGACGGTCCTGCGCTGGTTCGCGGAGTACCAGCCCTTCACGCCCGTCATCGAGACGCTGCGCGGTCTGCTGATGGGCACCGAGATCGGCACCAGCGCCTGGAGCGCCCTCGCCTGGTGCACCGGCCTGACGCTGCTCGGCTACTTCTGGTCGCGGAGCGTCTTCCACCGGCGGTGACGGGGGTACGGCCGCAGGGCCCATGAGCGCGCCCGTAGTAAAGTCCGGGCAAAGGTTCACCCAGGGGGAGTACATGGCAGCGGCCGCGCGGCACAGACGAATCGAATGGTGGTTCAGGGGTGCGGCGCTGGTGGCCGCCCTGGTGTATCTGATCGGCCATCAGGCGGCGGGCTCGGGCGGTCTGGTGGAGGTCGAACGCTGGCTGAACCACCCGGTGCTGCTGCTCGGGGCCGCAGCGGTGATGCTCATGGTCTCGATGCTGGTGCAGTTCGAGTTCCGTGAGCGGTGGGCGCAGCTCGGCTGCGCCGCCATCGCGTCGCCGCTGATCGTGGTCGCGGTGGCGATCGGGGCCGTCACGTACTTCCTCGGCAGCGAGGGTCGGCTGATGGAGCGCAAGCCCGACCCGGGCAACCCCGAGCACGTCCTGACCGTCACCGACCTCGCCTGGTCCATCGACCCGATCTGCCGCGTGGAGCTGCTGACCGGCAGCGGCTGGACGGCCCGCCACTGGTACCTGGGCACCTGGGACGAGGGCGACGGATTCCTGAGGGCGGAGTGGTCCGGGGTGAACCGGATCACGGTGATCACGGAGCGCGAGGTCCGGGAGTACACCGTGGAACGGGACGGCAAGCCGGGCGAGCCGGAGGTCACGCCCCGGTAGGCGCCGGACTGCGGGGTGGGCCCCCGCGCGGCGCAGCCGCCACGCGGGGGACGGTGCACGTCAGGTGGTCACCAGCGGTCGATGCCCATGACCTTCGCCGCGTTGTGGATGGCGCTGTAGTGGGGGATCGACATGTCGGACTTCTTCTGGCCTGCGGGCAGGTTCTTGTCCGCCGTTCGGAATTCGTCCCGGGCGGAGGCGAGCAGGCTGGTGCCGTAGGAGACCGGGACGTCGTTCTTGCCGTGGATCGGGTGCGATTTGGCGGCGGTCTGGCTGCCCGCGTTGGCGAGGATGCTGCGGGCCTGGTTGTAGGCGTCGGCCTTGACCGTCTTCGGGTTGCGGACCTGTGCCTGCACCCCGGCCACCGGCTGCGCCTGCTCGGCGGCCATGGCGGCGGGGGCGGCGGCGATACCCAGGGCGCCGGCGGCAGCGGCGGCGACGAGGACGTTCCGGAGGATCCTGTCCATGGTGAATCCCTTCGCTAAGGAAATGTCAAAGATTCGCCACCGCAGCGGACTTGTGGTCGGTGCGGGTGCGAACGCCTTGGCCACTACCCCGGCCTTCCGCAGCGGAAAACCGCCTTCCGGTCGGGGCGGTTCGGAAGCGCTGCGATCCAGCCGTTTCTCGATCCGCGATGGTCGTATCGCCATACTGGCGCGATGGATTCTGAGCTTTACCCCGACGTCGCCGCCGCCGGGAGCCTGGGCGCCGTCCTGGAGCGGACGGCCGGGTGAGCCGGGACGAGGCCGGCCGCTGGGCCGGACTCCGGCTCCTTGACGACGAAGTGCGGTGGGACGACGTGTCCCTGTGGGCACTGGACCTGCTGCACGGCATCGACCTGCGGGCCGCGCCAGACGCCCCGTACCTGCACGACGAGGCGCAGGTGCGGGAATGGCCGGCGGAGTTGAGGCGCCGCCGGGGCCGATGAGCGACGGGTTCAGGCCGTCGCGGCGGCGGCGCCGCGCAGGCGGGCGGCGGAGCGGGACAGCAGCATCGCCGCGGACAGGACCGGGCTGAAGCCCACGGCGCAGGCGACGAGCACGTTGACCGGGGTCAGCCCGGCGGGGGAGGCGGCGAACGCGGCGAGGGCCAGGGGGGTGGTCAGGACGGGGGCGAGGAGGAGCAGGGTCGCCTGCTTCTTCTGCCGACGGGTCCACACCTGCGACTTGGTGACGCGGACGGCGACGGTGACGGCGGAGGCCAGCGCGAGCACGGGCCCGACGACCGGGACCAGGAGCAGCGGGAACGGGAGCACCGCGAGGAGCAGCGTCACGTTCGTCCGGCGGCTGCTCTCCGGCTCGGGGCGGGTCAGGCCGTCCTCGGCGAGTGCGGCATCGGCGATCTGCCGGGGGCTGCCCAGCTGGTCCAGCACCTGGCGGACGGCGGCCTCGTCGGCCACATCGTGGTCGGCCAGGGAGATCTCGATGTGTTCGCGCAGGTCGGCGAGGAGTTCGCGGCGGCGGTCCTCGGGCAGCGGGGCGGTGTAGCGGGTGACCGCGTCGAGGTGGGCGCGGACCAGGGGGTGCTCGATGGGGCTGTTCACGGGTTCTCTCCCGGGTCGAGGACGTGGTCGACGGTTTCGCGGAAGGCGGGCCACAGCGTGGTGAACTCGCGCAGCGCTTCCCGGCCGGTGTCGGTGAGGGTGTAGTAGCGGCGGGACGGCCCGCTGGCCGAGTCCCGCAGGAAGGTGTCGGCGAGCCCGGCGCGGCGCAGCCGGGACAGCAGGGGGTAGATCGTGCCCTGGCTGGTGGCCAGCATCGGGAAGCGGCCGAGTTCCTGCAGCAGCTCGACCCCGTAGCGCGGGCCGTCCTTCAGGAGGGCGAGGACGCAGTACTCCAGCACGCCCTTGCGCAGCTGGGTCGCCACCGGCCCGTCCGGGTTTGTGATGCCAGGTACCATGCATCACAAGGTAGCAGGCGAAGCAAGGTAGCGCAGCGTCTGGGAGCAGACAGAAGCACCGGCCGGACAGGCCGGCCGGTGCAGTAGAGGGGGATCAGGCGTCGTACTCGCCGTTGCGGATGGCGGAGACGAGGCTGCGCCATTCGTCGGGGGTGAGTTGGGCGATGGCGTCGGGCAGGAGACTGCTGCGGACGTAGACGGCGTCGGGGGCCATGGCCACCTCGGGGCAGTTATTGCCATCGCCGCATGCGCTGGGCTTTCGCCAAGCGAGTTCTTCCACAGGGGCCTCACAGGCTATTCATGATGCTGGAGATCGCGTCACGGGAGGCCGAAGGATCGAGCGCGCGATCACGCATCGCCCCGAGGATGCTCCGGTAGTTCTCCAGCTGGTTCATCTCGGTCAGGAACGCTGGCGATCCTACGGAGTCCAGCTGGACTGTATCGAGGCGGGGCACGGGCCCACTCGCGTACAGCACTGCCTGACCTGCGCCCTTGAATCCCCCGGCCTTGAACTCCAGCACGCGCAGGGTCACATTGGGTGCTTCTGAGAGTACGAGCAACTGCTTCAGCTGTTCTCTGGCAACAGCTGCTCCTCCGAACTCCATGCGAAGCGCGGCCTCGTGCACAATCGCTTCGTAGTTGAGTGGATTGCTTCGCGTCAGCAGCTCGGCTCGCCGCATTCGGTTCTCGACTCGCGCTTCGATGTTCAGGGGCCGTAGAGGCGGATAGACCTCGCGGAAGATTGCTCGTGCTGTCTCCTCGGTCTGCATGAGCCCTGGTGCATGACAGATCTGGTACGTCACCAACGCACTGGCGTAGTGCTCGACCTCGGAGATCTCAAGAATTCCGGCAGGGACGAGGCCTCTGTGCTCCTCCCACCACCCCTTGGTCCGGTCGGCGGACATCTCGGCAACTGCGTCGACGTACTCGGAGTCGGCCTCCTCGTACTCGGCGGCGAGTGCGAGGACCCGCTCGGCACTGATCGGGTAGGTGCCCTGCTCGATCAGTGTGACCTTGCTCCGGTCCAGCCCGAGAACGGCAGCAGCATCTCCGGCCGTGCGCCCGGCGGCCTCTCGCATCTTTCGCAGCTCGATGCCGACGCGCTTGCGGCGTGCGGTTGGGGTAGGTGGCATTCCCCCAGCATCCACCGCTCTGGCGTGGCGAGTCCAGCGAGCAGATAGGCACATCTTCTTGAGTGTTCTGGCAAATTTGCCATCACATGCCCTACAGTCTGTGATGCACCGATCACCGAACGGATCGTCAGTAACGCCGCTCGGGCACCGAAGAACACCCATGCCCAGTGGGCTTGTTCACGGCGACGCATCCGCCGGTCTCACCCTTTCCCCTTCGGGAGATCCCTGTGCGCAACCTCGACTCCCCCTCCCTTACCCTCTCCCGCGATGCCCTCCGGGACGGGATGACCCTCGCCGGGTGGCCGCCCTCCTCCATCGCCGACGCCGAGCTCGCCATGGTCGAACTCATCGTCAACGCCTGGCGCCACGGCGGGACGACCTCCCCGGTCGTCCTCATCTTCTTCTCGCCAACACCCTCCGGGTCACCGTCTCGGACCGCAGTCCGAGCCTCCCGGAGCAGCAGCCCCTCTCCGTCCTCGCCGAGTCCGGCCGGGGTCTGCAGCTCGTCGCCGGCCTCACTCACCGTTGGGGCGTCGACCCCCAGAAGCTCGGCAAAAGCGTCTGGTTCGAGCTGCAGCTGGACGGTGCCGCGTGAGCGCCCACCACCCCATCCACCCCGCCGACCCGGCTCTCCTCCACCTCACGCCCCGCCAGCTCACCGACTTGATCATCGAACTCCGCACCGAAGGGCGCGAGTTCGGCCTCCTTTGGCCCTCCGCGATCCCGGGTGAGATCAACCTCCACGGCCGCCGTCTGATCTCCGTCGGCAACATCCCGGCCAGCACCCTCATCAACCTCCTCGCGCTCCTCCGCGAGTACAGGCGCAACCGTGATGCCCACCCCTGATGCTCGGGTCCCTGGCCTTCAGCCTCCTCGCCGCTCTCCCCGGCGCCGTCTGTGAAGCCCGCGCCCGATGCGATCCGCGTCGACCTCCCTGCTGGGTGGCGTCGAGGCTCCAATCACGAGGGCAGGAAGTCGGCTTGGCCGACTTCCTGCGCACCACCGTGTCGACCGTCCGTCAGCCCCCGGCCCCGGGGCCTGGGCTACCGGAAGGCGGGCAGGTTGCGCGCGACCCAGTCGCGGAACGGCGCGGCCGGGCGTCGCAGGACCGCCGCCACGTCGGGGCTGATCGCCAGTTCGGCCGGGAGCGGGACCCCGAGGATGTCCAGGGTGCCGGGGATGACCTGCTCCGGCATGAACCGCGCCAGGTGGGCGTGGGCCTCCTCGCGGGACAGTTCGACGAAGGTCACCTCCTCGCCCAGGGCCTCGGCGAGGGCCGTGGCCTGCCGGTGCGGGCTGATGGGCTCGGGGCCGGTCAGCTCGTACGTGCGGCCTGCGTGCCCGTCCTCGCGCAGCACGGCCGCCGCCACCGCCGCGATGTCCGCCGGGTCGACGACGGGCAGCGCCACGTCGCCGAACGGGGCGAAGACCGTGCGCTTGGTGCGGACCGTCTCGGCCCAGGCGAAGGCGTTGGAGGCGAAACCGCTGGGGCGCAGGATGGTGAAGTCCCGCCCGGAAGCGCTCACGGCGGCCTCGAACTCCCGCAGGCGGGTGTGCGACGGCGCGTCCGGCCGGGTGGCGCTGACCTGCGAGGACACCAGGACGATCCGCTCGACCCCGGCGTCCGCGGCCGCGTCCAGCAGGGCGTTCGGGCTCTCGCCCCGGCTGTTGAGCTCGCCGCCCAGCAGGAGGAACAGCGCCCGGGATCCTTCGAGGGTGGGCCGCAGGCTCGCGGCGTCGCCGACGTCGCCCTGTGCCCAGCGGACACCGGCCGCAGGGTGGCCGGGCTGCGGTTGAGGCTGCGGCTGCCGCGACACGGCCACCACCTCCTCACCCGCCCCGGCCAGCAGCTCCACCAGCGTCCGCCCGATGTTGCCGGTGGCACCCGTCACTGTGATCATCGCGATCCCCTCCTGTTGCGCGTTGCGTGTCATGAGTTGCGTGTCGCCAGTTGTGAGTTAGTTGGCTGACTGAGAACGAACGTAGCATGCGCCCACCGGTGGCTGTCTATAGTGAGTTGGGTGACTGACTCAGTGAATCGGCGCGTACAGGCGTCGCAGAAGCGTCGGCGGCTCGCGGCGGCCGCCGCCCGGGTCCTCCACGAGCAGGGGGTCGAACGCACCACCCTCGCCGACATCGCGCGCGAAGCGGACGTCCCCGTCGGAAACGTCTACTACTACTTCAAGACCAAGGACGAGCTGGTCCGCGCCGCACTGTCCGAACACAGCGCACACCTCGACGAACTCGCCGCCGCGCTCGACAACGTGGGAGACCCGCGCGACCGCCTCAAGGCGCTCGTCCAAGGCTGGGTCGACCGGCGCGACGTCGCCGCCCGGTTCGGTTGCCCGACCGGCACCCTGGCCACCGAACTCGACAAGCGGGCCGACGGAGTCCTCGACACGGAGGCCGGCGCCGTGATCCGGCGCCTGCTGGACTGGACCGCAGGCCAGTTCCGCGAGCTGGGCCTGCCCGACCCGGACGACCTGGCGCTCACCCTGGTCTCCGGCTACCAGGGCATGTCACTGATGGCCAACGCCCTGCGCGACCCGGACGTCATGACCCGCGAGGGCGCCCGCCTGCTGCGCTGGCTCGACTCGCTGGAGGCGCCGGAGGGGGCGCGCTGACCCGGCGCGCGCGCCGGAGCGGCCGGGGAACGGCCGGGGAGCGTGCCGTGGCCCCCGGCCGCAGGGCCGGGTGCTACCGGAAGTCCGCCGCGTGGTCCCGCACCCACGAACGGAAGTCGCGCGGTGGCCGCCCCAGCACCCGCTCCACGGTGTCCGTCACCCGCTCCGGCTCGCGCGTGAACGACTCCCACGCCCGCAGCCGGGACTCCACGAACGCCGCGTTCCCCCAGGCCGCCGTCAGCCGCTCGCGGGCCGTCTCCGGCGGCAGTTCCTCCCACCGCACCGCGATGCCCAGCTCCTCGCCGATGATCGCCGCCAGCTCGGCGTGCGCGAGCGACTCCGGCCCGGTGACCACGTACCTGCCGCCGTCGTGCCCGTCCTCGGTGAGAGCCCGCACCGCGACGTCCGCGATGTCCCGCTCGTGCACCAGCGAACGGCGCGCCTGCCCGTACGGCCAGCGGACCACGCCCTCCCGTACCTGGTCGGCCCAGGCGAGCAGGTTGCCCGCGAAGTCGATCGCCCGCACGAAGGTCCAGCCGAGGCCGGACCGTCGGATCAACCGCTCGATCTCCTGGTGGAAGATCACGGCCGGCTCGTCGTCCGCGAGGTCGGCCACGTCCGCCGACAGGTACACGACGCGCTTGGCGTGCCGGGCGATCAGCTCCACGGCCCGGGGCTCCACGGGCAGCCCGGGCCACATCAGGTAGACCGCCTCCACCCCGCCCGCCAGCGCGGGCTCCAGACTCTCCGGCACGGCCAGATCGCCCTGTACGGCCTCAGCCCCCCTGGGCAGCACGGCCTTCGCCGTATCCCGCACCAACGCCCGCACCTCGTGGCGGTCTTCGGCCAGCGTGGCCACAACGTGCCTGCCCACACTGCCGTTTGCACCGATCACCAGAATCTTGGTCATGCCCGGCCCAACGCCGCCAGGGTGGGGGCTATGCCCGGGCGACGACCAGCCGCACTCCTGCCGACCTGCTCACCGCGTACTACGGCGCCCTCTACGCGGACATCCGGCTCGCCGAGCCGGTCCTGCTCTACGGCCCGCCCGGCACCGCCGACGCGGACCCGGGCGCGACCTTCACGGTCTGGCGGGCGGCCGGTGGTCAACCGCGCGGCTGCGTCGCGTACGTGATCGCCGCGTACGTGATCGTCGCGTACGTGATCGGCTGCCCGGGAAGGCCCTCCGCCTGCCCGGGCGTCCCTCTTTGGGTCGGTCGGGCTCAACCGCCCACGCGCACCACGTACTTCCCCGTCGCCCGCCGCTCCTCCATCGCGTCGTGGGCGGCCGGGACGGCGGCGAGGTCGGGCAGTTCGGTGACGGGCAGCTTCAGGCCGCCGTCGGCGAGGAGCTCGACGACCCGGCGGATGGCGCGGGCCAGGCGGTCGGGGGCGGTGGCGGCCAGGCCGCGGTGGCTGAAGCCGGTGATGGTCAGGTTGCCCGCCATCAGGCGGCCGAGCGGGGGCAGGTCGGCGACGGTGCCGCCGCCCGCGTTGCCGAACAGGACGATCCGGGCGCCGGGTGCCGCGACGGCGAGGTCGAGTTCCAGGGCCTCGGTGCCCAGCGCGTCGAGGACGAGGTCGACGCCCCGGCCGTCGGTGGCGGCCCGGATCGCCTCGGGCAGTGCCTCGTCGCGGGCGAAGGCGTGGTCGTAGCCGGAGGCGATGGCGGCGGCGGCCTTCTCCGGGCGGCCGACGGTGCCGATCAGCCGGCCGCCGCCGAGCAGCGGGACGAGCTGGGCGATGGCCTGGCCGATGCCGCCGCCCGCCGAGTGCACCAGGACGGTGTCGCCGGCGTCGAAGCGGCCGGCGTCGGTCAGCAGCAGCATCGAGGTGGCCAGGCCCAGCGGCACGGCGGCGGCCTCGCTCAGCGCCACGCCGTCCGGGAGGGGCACGGTGAGCGCGGCCTCCGCGACCACCACCTCCGCGAGGCCCGCGCCGACCGGTGCGGCCACGACCCGGTCGCCCACGGTCAGGCCGGTGACTCCCTCGCCGATCTCCCGGACCGTTCCGGCGACCTCCTTGCCGGGCCGGTACGGCCACTCGGCGGCGTACGCGGCGTCGCCGCGGCGGGTCATCACGTCCACGAAGTTCAGTCCGGCGTAGGCGACGTCGATCGCCACCTGGCCGGGCCCGGGGCGCGGCGCCTCGACCTCCCGGATCTGCGAGTTCTCGGCTCCACCGGGTGCGGTCATCACCAGTGCGCGCATGTCGATTCCCCCTCGACTACGATGTTCGACGAACTACGAAATTGACGCGGACAGTGGTACCACGTCGTTTCCATGGATGTCGAACATCGCAGATCAGGGAGGTCTGACCGTGCCCCGCAGCACCCGCCGCCGACCGGCGCTCGCGCACCCCGCGACCGAGGAGATCGACCTCCTCGACGTCCTGCACGCACTCTCCGACCCCACCCGGATGACCATCGTCCGGGTTCTGCGCGCCGAACCCGAACGGGCCTGCGGCACCTTTCCGGTGGACGTCGCGCCCTCCACCCTCAGCCACCACTTCAAGGTGCTGCGCGAGTCCGGCCTGATCAGCCAGCGCGAGGAGGCCAACCGCCGCTTCTCCGCGCTGCGCACGGTCGACCTGGAGCAGCGCTTCCCCGGCCTCCTCGACACCGTCCTCGCCGCCTACCTCCGTACGGTGCCCGAGCTCGCGGGCGGACCCGGGGGTGGACCCGGGGGCGGCGAGGCGGCCGAGGTGGCCGGGGGAGCCTAGCCGGGCTCAACGCCGCCGCCAGACCGCCCAGTTCTGCCGCGCGTCGGCCCGCTCGACGTACCAGTCGGTGGGGTGGCCGGGCCAATAGGCCTCCGGCTGCTGCCCCGCCGCCGGCAGTGGGGTGACCAGGACGTTCGCCTCCGCCGGGACGGGCTGCCAGCGCGGGTCCCGGTACCAGACCCGGCCGCGGTAGACCTCGAAGGCCTGGGCGCCGCGCAGCGACCCGTCGATGTCCCAGGCGAAGACCACGTTGTCGTCCGCCCGGATCCCGGAGTCGCGGGTGAAGCCGGTGGCCAGGCCCTTGCGCCACTTCGCGTGCGGCTCGGAGACCTGCGCGGTGATCGTCGCGGTCGCGAAGGCGGCGAACAGTGCCAGGGAGAGGCCTATCGCGGGGAGCACCCGCCTGCCCCCGGAGGTGCGCACCAGGACCACCGCGACGAGGACGACCAGTGCGGCGGCGGTGGCCCGGAGCATGTTGAGCCGGCCCCAGTCGGAGGCCAGGAACGAGACGTCCGGCATGCCCCAGAGTACGAAGACCTCGTGGCGCAGCTTCGGACCGGCCGACTGGATCACCGTCTCGGCGAGCAGCAGCGTGAGCCCCGCCGTCGCCGCCGCCGTCCGGACCAGGGTGCGGCGTCCGCACCTGGCGAGCACCGCGGCGCCCACGAGGAAGGCCGCCGGGACGAGGTAGGAGGTGTAGCGGGCGTACACCCAGTCGTCGATCCGGCCGTCGGCCGGCAGTGCGGCGGCGGAGGCCAGGGCGGTCCCGAACAGCAGCGCCACCAGAAGGCCGCCGGTGATCCGGAGCGCCTGGGGTCGGCGGCGGTCGACCACCGCGCACAGGCAGGCGACGACGGCCAGTCCGCCGACACCCCAGGTGGAGACGGTGAAGCACCAGATCTGCCCGGCGGTCCGGGTGAGCGTGCGCTGGGCGGCCTCCGGGTCGGTCAGGCCCCGCCAGAGGAACCCGCCGACATCGCTGTTCTGGACGGCGAACTGCGCGTGCAGCCAGGCCGACAACAGCTGCGCGCCGAGCACACCGAGGCCGAGCGTCGCGAACCCGGCGGCCGTGGCGCGCCACGGCGCGCGGCGCAGCAGCAGGACACCGAGGAACACCGCGGCGGTCAACGCCACCACCACGCCGCCGCGATCGTGCACGGCCATGGCGTAACCGGCGGACGCGCCCGCCCCGACGGCGTGCCAGGTGCGGCGCCGCAGCGGGCCGTCGGCGAGCCAGCCGTGCAGGCAGAGCAGCCAGGCGAGCACCAGGACGGGCAGCACGGCGTCGGTCAGCACGAACTGCGAGTAGAAGACCACCGGCGGCAGCAGGCCGGTCACGCCGCCGAAGGCGAACGCGAGTCGGCGGCCCAGGCCGAGCCGGCGCAGGGCGACGTAGGCGAGCGGCAGGATCAGCGCGTTGACCACGGCGTTGATGACCATGATCGCCTGGTAGGCGGTCACCGGGTCGTCGGCCAGGCGCAGCACGGGGGAGATCAGCAGGGGGTAGCCGCCGGGTATGACCACGCCGACCGGGATCTCGGTCGTCGGGCGGCCCGCGAGGACGCGCGCCAGGACGAGGTAGGAGTCCTCGTCGGGGTGGACGGACGGGAAGCTCATGTGCCGGACGAGGACGAGCCGGAAGAGCAGCTCGGCGGCGTACCCGACGAGCAGGGCGACGCCGGGCCGGGCGGCGGTCCACCGGACGGTGGCGAGCAGGGCGGCGGTCGCGGCGGCGGTGAGCCGGGTGGTCGTGGGTCGGGTGGTGGTGGGCCCGGCGGTTGTGGACTGGGCGGTCGCGGGCTGGGCGCTGGTGCGTCGGGTGGTGGTGAGTGGCGGCATGGGCCACACCCCTTCTGTCGGACAACTGTATATGTCGTTGGACAGAATATGTAGTCCGATTGGTTCCGAAGAAGGGGTGCGGCGTTTCGGGATCAGGCCCGGATCACGGGGCCGCCGGTGGCGGAGTGGTCGGGAGCAGGCTGGCCAGCGGATTGACGAAGACCCGGGACTCCAGGCACGAGGGGCCCGGGGACTGCATCAGCCCGGCCTCCAACTCGCGGAAGCTGTTGGCCGGATCGGTCTTGGCCAGCGGCAGGTAGATGAAGATCTCCGTGCCTTTCGGGAGCTGACGGGGGTGGACGGTCAGCACCATCGGGGCGTTGGCGGCCGGAAATCGATGTCCCACCCGGCGTTGAGGTCCACGTTCTTCGGCTGCTTCGGCCGCTTGGTCCTGCAGCCCGGCTCGCCCGCGTAGACCCGGGCGCGGATCCCGAACCGGTCCAGGTCGTGCTGCAGCTGGACCGTGTCCACCGGCTTGTTCTGCTCCAGGATGCTGAGCCGGACGACGTCCTCGGCGCTCTCCAGGGTGTACGCGACCGTGCTGGCGTTGCCCAGGGACCGGCCGGTGTCGTCGTTCGTGGCCCCCGGGTCGCCGGTCGCGAAGGTGAGGAGGGCCCCGGCCGCCGCGGCGGCCAGCCCCAGCGGGAGGGCCGCACGCAAGAGCAGGGTGCGCCGGCGGGAGGCGCGCCGGGGGGCGGGGGTCTCGGTGATGCTGTCCATCAGGTGGTCCTTCATCAGGAGGAAGCGGCCCTGGTCGAGTTCCGGGGCGGCCGCGGCCGGCAGCAGCCGGGCCATCTCCTCCCGACCGGCCCGGTCGGACCGGTCCCGGGGGGCGGCGCTCATCGGATCGTCTCCTTGGGCGGCCGAACCGCGGACGTGCGGTCACCTGGTACCTGTCCGGTGCTGCCCGGGCATTGCGCCGCTCGCGCGGAACGCGTTGCGGCCGCCGAGGCCGGCTCCCGCGCCGTCAGCTCCCGCAACCGGGCCGGGGCGCGCGACAGCCGGGAACGGATCGTCCCCATCGGCCTGCCGAGCGCCTCCGCGACCGCCGCGTGATCCAGCTCCTCCCACACGCAGAGCGCGAAGACCTCCCGCTCGGCCGGCCGCAACTGCTCCAGCGTGGCCTTCGCGGCGGCGCCCTGCGCCGGACCCCGCGGCGGGCACGTGCGGGTCGTGCCTCAGGCCGTGCGGGGGAGTGTCGCTGTCGTCGCCGTCCGGTGGCGGCGGTGGTACGACACGGCCACGGCGACCAGCAGCGGCGCCCAGGCGACGGTGGGCAGGTAGAGGAAGCCCACCAGGAAGTGGCCCAGCGGGGTCATGCCCGTGCCCGGCACGGCCCACCACCCGGCGAAGGGCGTCCAGAGCACGGCCAGCCCGGCGGCGCCGAGCAGGGCCGCGCGGACCACCGCGCGGGGACTGACCGGGCGCCCGCCGACGAACGGGACCCAGCGCGGCGGCACCGTGCCCCAGGGGCGGACCAGCCCGAGGGTGAGCAGGGCCAGGGCCTCGGTGAACAGGCTCAGGAAGACCGGCCACACCGCGCCCCACCCGGTGAAGCCCATCGCCTGGTAGCCCGCGTCGGTGTACCCGCCGTGCCAGCCAGCGACCAGCCCGAGCCGCCACAGCCCGGACGGCAGCGCGGCGACGGCCGCGACGTGCGCGGCCCGCACGGCCCACCGGGGCGGGGCCGGCACGGCGGCGGTGCCGGTAGCGGGGGTGCCGGTACCGGGGGTGACGTGGGTGGTGGCGGCGGGCTGGGTCATCGTCATGCCCCTACCGTCCCGCCCGGCACCGGCCCCCCGCGTCCACCCGGGGACGGGCTTCGCCGGCGTTCCTCCCCCGGGCGGGGGAGGAACGCCTCACCCGCCCCGCCCGGGAGGCCGGCTCCACTCGGGGCTTGGCGCGCTCAGCGCAGGCGCGAGGACGACAGGATCGACGCCAGGTGCGCGACCACCATGCCCCAGGTGATCACCGTGATCCCCGCGAGCGTCGCCCGCGTCGCGTCCAGGTTGCCGAGCCCGGCGTCCACCGCGGCCGCCGCCAGCAGCACCAGCGAGGCCTCGATGCCGTTGGTCACCCGGTGGATCTTGAACAGCGAGGCCAGCCGACGGGCCGTCGCGATGCCCTGGGAGCGCGGCTGAGTCGACTCCTCGTCCGCCGGGGCCTGCCCGCTGCGGGCGCGGGCCACGTCCACCAGGTCCGTCGAGGCCTTGAGCAGCACCACGCCCAACGCGGCCGCCAGGCCCGCCGACACCCACAGCTCCGAGCCGCCGCGCGCCGCCCGGACGCCCGCGCCGATCATCAGCGCGGCGTCCGCCAGGTACGCGCCCAGCCGGTCCACGTACACCCCGGCCATGCTGAACTGGCGCTTCCAGCGAGCCACTTCGCCGTCCACGCAGTCGAACAGCAGGAACAGCTGGAACAGCACGGCCGCCAGCACCGCGCCGGTCAGGCCCGGGATCAGCAGGGCCGCGCCGCCGCCGACCCCGCACACCACCATCACCCAGGTGAGGGTGTTCGGCGACACCGAGGTGCGGACCAGCTGCCGGGTGGTCCGCAACGAGATCCGCCGCATGTACAGCCGGCCCGCCCAGTGCTCACCGTTGCGGCTCTGCAGCTTGGCCTGCGGCTGGCACACCTCGCGCAGCTCGGCGAGCGCCGGAGCAGCCACCATGACGACATCCCTCCACCTGTCCCGAAACGATCACCACAGGCTACGGCCTCCGGGGAACGCCCCGACCAGCCGGTACGGCCCCGGCGGCCCGGCCGGACCGGCCACCACGGCGCGGCCGGCACGTCGTCCACGTCCCGGTCGACACTCCCGCCCCGGCGCGGCCGGCACTCCCGCCCCGGCGCCGGCCGTACCGACGGTGCAGCCGGGCGAAAACCGGTGGGCCGCCCGACGGCCCCCGGGCTAGGCTGCGCGGGTTCGCCGGAACCGGAAGGCCCGGGCCCGACCGCCCTTTCCCCGCAAGCCCGTTGACACCGCCGAAGCGGTCCGCGGCAGCCCGGGGGAACGTCCCGGATCGGTCCCGGAGCGGAACGAGGAGTACAGATCCATGGTGACCACAGACGGCCCGTCGCACAGCCCCGACCTGGCCCGACTGCTGGACGACCACCGCCCGCAGGGTCCGGTGGAGACCGCCGACCACGAGCGGGCCCGCCACCTCCTCGGCGCCGCCGACCCCTGGAACCGCGGCACCTTCCCGCTCCACTTCACCGCCTCCGCGCTGATCGTCCACCCGCCGACCCGCCGCGTCCTGCTGCGCTGGCACGTCCGCCAGCAGGCCTGGCTGCAGGTCGGCGGCCACGGCGACCCGGGCGAGACCCGGCCGCTGGACATCGCCCTGCGCGAGGGCCTGGAGGAGACCGGCCTCGCCGACCTCACCCCGTGGCCCGACGCCGCGCTGGTCCACCTCGCCGTCGTCCCCGTCCCCGCCTCGCCCGTCGAACCCGCTCACGAGCACGCCGACCTGCGCTTCCTCCTGGCCACCGACAGCCCGGACCTGGCCCGACCGGAGAACCCGGCCTCCCCACTGGAGTGGCTCACCGTCGAGGAGGCCCAGCAGCGCACCACCGAGGACAACCTCCGCGAGACCCTCACCCGCGCCGCCCGCCTGCTCCCGCCCGCCTGACGCACCTTCCCCCTGGAGACCACCGGATGCACACCGACCAGATCCTCATATTCGACGCCGACGACACCCTCTGGGAGAACAACGTCCTCTTCGAGCGGGCCATCGACGGCTTCCTGGACTGGGTCGCCACCCCGGCCGAGCGGGACCGCACCCGCTCCCTCCTGGACGACATCGAAGCCGCCAACTCCGCCGCCCTCGGCTACGGCGCCGCCGTCTTCCGGCAGAGCCTCGTCGACTGCCTCCAGCAGCTCAACGACGGCCGCACCGCCACCCCGGCCGACCAGGCCCGGATCGACGAACTCCTCGCCCCGCTGGGCAACCGGCAGGTCGAACTGATCCCCGGCGTCGCCGACACCCTCACCGCCCTCGCCGACCGCCACCACCTGCTGCTGCTCACCAAGGGCGACCAGGACGAGCAGCAGCGCAAGGTGACCGCGTCCACCGTCGACCACCACTTCCGGGGCATCCACATCGTGGCCGAGAAGTCGGTCGACACCTACCGGCAGCTGACCGCCGACCTCGGCCTCGACCCGGACCGGACCTGGATGATCGGCAACTCGCCCAAGTCCGACATCGCCCCCGCCCACCGGGCCGGCCTGCGCACCGTCTACATCCCGCACCAGCACACCTGGGTGCTGGAGCACGAGGACCTCGGCCCGGACGAGGCGACGCTGCAGCTCGGGGCCTTCCCCGAACTGCTGCGCCACTTCTGAGCAGGGGCTCAGCCGACGAGCGCGGCCGCCGGCACCGGTGACCCGCCCCGGTACAGCCAGGCCCGCTCGGCCGCCGACCACGCGCTCGTCGTCAGCAGGTACAGCGCGGCGGCCACCGGCACCAGCAGCGCGAACAGCACCGACCCGAACGACAGGAACGGCAGCAGCCCCGCCCCCGGCTGAGGGGTGGGCTGCGCTGCCGCCGCCCGCCGCGCCCGGCGGAAGTTGACGTACCCCACCGCCGCCATCCCCGCGTACAGCACCCCGAACACCACGACCTGCCCGGCCCCGTGCGCCCCCGTCACGTGCAGGCCCAGCGGCACACCGAACAGCGTGTGGTCGAGCAGGTCGTTCGGCGTGGTGAACAGCCGGTACATCACCGAGAAGAACGGGATCTGCACCAACAGCGGCAGACACCCCGCGAACGGCGACACCTGCTCCTTCCGGTACATCTCGGCCAGCGCCTCCCGCAGCTTCTCCGGCCGGTCCTTGAACTTCTTGTTCAACGCGGCGACCTTCGGCGCGAGCACGGACCGCGCCTTCTCCCCACGCGCCGCCGCCCGCGCCAGCGGATGCAGCGCGAGCCGCACGGCGACGGTGAACAGCACGATCGCCAACGCGGTCGGCAGGACGTGGGCGAAAGCGGCGACGACGGCGTGCGCAACGGCGACGGCCGGATCGAGAACGGCGAGAACGGACATGGTGAAGCGAGCCCTCCGGGGTCTCAGAACATGAGTGGTCGGCGGAGGACGGCCGCGAAGAAGTACGGAACTACAAGGGCTTACGCGGCCGCCAGGGCCGCCCCCGGCGCCCTGGGGCGTCGCCGGCCCCGGGCATCCGGATCACGCTGCGGAAGGAACGCCGTACGGAACGCCCGACGCCGCAGCACCCCGCTGCGCACCACCGCCGGCGCCCGCGCCCCCAGGAGCCGAGCCCCGGCCAACGCCCCGGCGACCGCCCCGGCCACCAACACCACGGCCGCAACGGCGGCAACGGACGCCAATGTCCCGTTGCTGCTCACCAGGTCCCCGGTCAACACCCGGAGCAGCCCGAGCAACATCGCGACAACAGCCATGGCCCCGCTCCTCCCTCGGTGTCTCGACGGCTCCGGACGTACAAGCAGGACGATCCTACGGCCAATCGGGTTCCCGCCCGCCTCCGGATTCCGTCACGGCGAATCCCCGGCGTACACCCACACCCGCGTCCCCCCGTCCCCCTCCGCGGCCAACCAGACGGTAGCCGCGAGCCGCTTGCTGTGCCCGGGCAGCGGCTCGGCGATGAAGGAGCCGTGCCGCAGGGGTCCTGCGGTCAACGGATCCGGCGCCCCGGCCTGACGGAATCCCTCCAGCGAATAGGTGCCGAAGGCGTGGCCGGTGTCCGGTTCCGTCGCCATCCCCAGGCCAGCCAGGAACCCCTGCGCCTCACCTGGCGGCAGCCGGAACGAGAGGAACGCCAGATCGTCCTGGAAGCCCCTCAGGTATGCCCACCGCACCTCGCTCGCCGACGCGGGCGGCCGTACCCGAGAGAACTCCGCGACCTGTTCCGAGGTGACTGTCATCCACGAGCCCGGCCGCCCGCTGTTCGCGGGTGGGTTCCGCTCCAGCTCCAGCACCCAGTGCCTGGCTCCCACCACACAGACGATCAGCACCAGCGGCAGCAAAACCGCCAGTAGTACCCGTCGATACTTCATCGGGTTTCTCTCCCAGGGTCCGTGACGGTGCCCTCGCGGTCGGCGTTCCGCTCACCGGAACCGGCCGGCTGCATCGGGGCGCCACCATTTCCGCTCCAGGTCATCGGTGTGCTTCGCCCGCTGATGTCGTACTCCTGCGCCAGACCGGCCTGGTGCAGCTTCGCCATGTCTGCATCCGTGATGTTCGTACCCGCGATGGTGGTCGACTTGCCCTTGTCCCAGTTGTAGCGGTCCCACACATTGACCTGGTATTGCGTGGACACCACGGGCTTTCCGTCGAGTCCGGGATTCACCGTGACGACACCGGAGACGACGCATCCTTGGCTGCCGATGGCGTGGAACCAGTTCGGCTGCTGATTCTCGTCGAACGTGAAGTCGTTAGGCCTATTGCGCACTGTTTCCACAGGTATGGCGACCGGGGCGCCGCCTGCCTTCTGGTAGGCGTCGAGGGCGGTTTGTCGCCATTCCGTCTCCCGATCGGCCAACAGGCCTTCGACGTGTGCGCGAAACGCCGGATCATCGCGCAGCATCCGGTCCACGTCCACCGTGAGCGGCTCCCCGGTGTTGTCCAGGTAGTGCAGCATGTGGCGTGCCGCGTCCTCGTTCTGGAAGAGGGTGCCGCCCGCGACCAAGCCGTACGTCTCCGTTTGGATCGCATACTCTTCTGCGCCGGGCTCACGGACGTGGTAGGGCCCGGCGCCATCGTTTGGTGCTTTCCACTCGTAGTCGGTCGGCCCCAGGACCCCGGCCTTGATCAGCTTGTCCGCATCAGCCGTGAGCAGCCCGGCCCGCACCGCGGGGTCGAGCCCGGCCCACCAGTCCTTCAGGGCCTTGGGGTCGGTCGGCATGCCGGTGGCCGCCTCCAGGTCGCTCGCGGCGTTCCGCACGGCGTCGGGATGCGTCGCCGGGTCGGCCTCCGTCGGGTCGAGCGCGCGCAGGGCTGCTGCCAGCGCGTTGTCGGCTTCGGTGGCCGCAGTCAGGGCTGCGGTCATGACCTGGACGTGCTGCTGCAGTTCGTCCCACTTCCGTTTCTGGTACGCGATCGCCTCGGGGTCGTTGCGTTCCTCGGGTGGCAGGTCGGGGAGGGTGACCGTGCCGTCCTCGGCCACGGTGGCGCCGAGGGCCTCGGCGTCGCCGATGGCCCGGAGCAGCTTCTGCTGGGCCTCGGTGAAGCCCTTCTTGGCGCGGTGCAGAGCGGCGGAGACGGCCAGTGCCTCGTAGTGGAACGCGTGCAGTTCGTCGGTGAGGAGCCCGATCTCGCGGACTGCCTCGTCGGCGGCCGCGCCGCTCCAGGGCCGGTTCCCGGTGCCCGGGGGTGCGTAAGGGACGCCGCCGCCCGTCAGGGGCTGGAGGACGCCGGAGCGCATCTGGCCGGCGACGTGTTCCAGGTGGCCGGAGAGGCCGGTCCAGGTGTCGCCCGCGTGGTCGAGCGGATCGAGGGATGCGTGGCGGAGCAGGGCAAAGGTCACCATGGTTCACGGCCCCTTGAAGCCGGCGGCGGCGGAGTTGTCGGTCGCGTGGTAGCTACGGGCGGTGGCGTCCAGGCGGTCGGCGGTGAGGCCGAGCCGGTTGTCGAGGCTGGTCCAGCGGCCTTTCCACCAGGTGAGTGCCTGCGACAGCGCGGGGCCGCCGGCCCACCCGCCCGCCAGCGCTTGGACGGCTGCGGCGGTGTCGGGTTCGACGCGGCTGACGGAGGACTGCACCTCGCCGCGCAGCCGTCGCGCTTCGCCGGCGGCCTGGTGGAGCACGGCGGGCTGCACGAGTACGGGGGCGCCTGAGGCGGTGGCGCTCGCCCACGGGCCGGTCGTGCGGGGTGGGGTGAGCGGTCCCGTTGTCGGTGGACCGTCCTGGCCGTAGAGCCACGGATTCTGGTCCTTCTCGCTGGTGTCGGCCATGACAGAAGCCCCCCTCTGTGTGAACGATCAGTGGTCGAACCTAGCGGACGGGGCGCGGGGAGGAGGGGTTTTCGCAGGGATGCGCGAGGTGTAGCCATCGGTGCTACGCGGGGCTACCTTGGAAGGCATGAAGACGATTACCCAGCGGGAGTTCCGGAACAACTCCGCCGCGGTGATGGATGCGGTGGAGGCGGGGGAGATCTTCCACATCACCAGGAACGGGGTCGAGGTCGCCGAGTTGCGGCCGGTGTCCGGGCGGCGGCGGCTCACGGCGGAGGAACTGGTGGCGCGGCACGTGAAGCTGCCGCGGGTGGACTACCAGCAGATGCGCAAGGAGGCCGAGGAGGACTTCGGGCCCGAGGAGCTGGTGGGGGACGAGGGCGACGACCCGTTCGAGCGGCGGCGTGGCTGAGCGCCGGAGGGCGTCCCGGCGGCGGCCCGCCGGGGTGCTGGACACCTGTGTCTACATCGACCTGGCGCTGCTCAGTCCGGCGGACCTGCCGGTTGTGCCGGAGCTGACCGCTATCACGTTCGCGGAGTTGCAGCAGGGCGTGTCGATGGCCCGGGATCCGGCCAGCCGGGCGGCCCGGCTGGAGGTGCTGGGCGCGGCGATGGCCGATTTCGACCCGCTGCCCTTCGACGCGGCCGCCGCCGCCCGCTACGGGACGCTGGTCACCCTGACCATCGCCGCCGGGCGGCAGCCGCGGCCGCGGCGGATCGACCTGATGATCGCCGCCGTGGCCTCCGCCCACGGGCTGCCGCTGTACACCCGCAATGTGGCGGACTTCCGGGGGCTGGGTTCGGCGGTGGAGGTCATCGGGGTGTGAGGGCGGCGGGTGTGAGGGCGGCGGTTCCGTCCTGTTCGACCCGGTCGGCGAGGGCGCGGCCGCGGACCGCAGGGCCCTGCGCCGGCTGCGGCTGCGCAGCAGGACGACGTTGTTCGGGCCGCCCTTGCCCCGGTCGGGGCCCGTGGCGGCGGCGACGGCCCAGCGCGGGCGGTCGGCCAGTCGGAGGACCAGCCGGCGCAGGCCGGAGTTCAGGCCGATGAGGACGGTGTGGAGGACGAGCAGGATGAGCCCGTCACCGCCGCCGCCGGTGCCGTCGACGTGTCGGAACGGGTCGTAGTCGTTCAGCGGTTGCGGGTGTTCGACGAGCCAGGCCTGTTCGCGCTCGTGGCGTTCCTCGACGCTGATCTGCCGCCCCCGCTGACTGCTCGTCCGCTCATCGTAGGAGTCGCGTTCGGGCGCCGGAGGGTTCCGACGGGGCGTTCGCCGGCCCAGGCGGGAGCGTTCGTCAGCCCCGGCGGAAGCGTTCGCCGGGGCTGACGGGAGCGCTCGTCAGCCCAGCCGGACCGTCGTCCCGGTCGCGGCGGAGGCGCGGGCGGCCTCCAGGACGGTGAGGGTGGCCACCGCGTCGCGGGGGTCGACCGGGGGCGGGGTGCCCGGGTCGGCCAGGGCGGCGGCGATGCCCGCGTAGTAGGCGGGGTAGTCGCCCGGGTCGGTCGGGAGGGAGATCGTGGACTCGTCGGTGCCGAGGGTGCCGTAGTGCGAGGGCTCGTCCGCTCCCCACGGGTGCGTGCCGTCGGGGCGCAGGCCCGCCCGCAGGTCGGCCTCCTGCGGATCCATGCCGGACTTGACGTACCCGGCGGTGTCGCCGAGCACCCGCAGCCGGGGACCGATCAGCGGGGTGATGGCGCTGGTCCACAGGTGCGAGCGGGTGCCGGAGGCGTGGGTGAGGGCGAGGAAGGCGTCGTCGTCCACGACCGCGCCGTCGCGCCGCACGTCGATCTCCGCGTACACCGTCTCGACCGGCCCGAACAGCGTGAGCGCCTGGTCGACCAGGTGGCTGCCCAGGTCGTACAGCGTGCCGCCGACCTCGGCCGGGTCGGCCAGCTCGCGCCAGCCCGGCTTGGGCTTCGGGCGGAAGCGCTCGAAGCGGGACTCGAAGCGGTGCACCCGGCCGAGCGCGCCGCCGCGCACCAGGCGGTCGACGGTGAGGAAGTCGCCGTCCCAGCGCCGGTTCTGGAAGACAGACAGCAGGACGCCACGCTCCTCGGCGAGCAGGCACAGCTCCTGCGCCTCGGCGGCGGTGCCGGCCAGCGGCTTGTCCACCACGGTGGCCAGCCCGGCCCGCAGGGCGGCGCGGGCGAGCGGGGCGTGGGTGCGGTTGGGCGAGGCGATGACGACCAGGTCGAGCGCGTCCGGGTCGGCGAGCAGCTGCTCGGGGGTGTCCACGGCGCGGGCGTCGGGGTGTTCGCGCGCCAGCTGCTCGCGGCGCTCGGGGTTGGCGGTGACCACGGCGTCCAGCCGCAGCCCCGGTGTGGTGGCGATCAGCGGCGCGTGGAAGGCGGAGCCGGCCAGGCCGTAGCCGATCAGGCCGACGCGCAACGGCCGGTCGGGCAGGGGCCGGTCGGGCGACGGCCGGTCGGACAGGGGGCGGGAGGTCTGCGGGCTCATGCGGCCCACTCAATCACGAGGCGCCCGGTTGCTCCCGGTTTGGTGTACGGCCACGGGGGAGCGCTCCCGACTCCCGACCGACTCCCGACCGACTCCTGGCCGGCACGGTCCGGTGGGCGGGACGTGGTGCCGTCGGCCAGGTGTGCGGATTAGGCTGTGCCGCGTCAGGGCCCTCGCACGACCCAAGACGTTGCAACACTTCGGGAGACACGCACGTGGCAGACCGCAAGCCCATTGAGTCCTGGCTGACCGACATGGACGGGGTCCTCATCCACGAGGGCACACCGATCCCCGGGGCGGAGGAGTTCCTGCGCCGGCTGCGGGAGTCCGGCAAGCCCTTCCTGGTCCTCACCAACAACTCGATCTACACCCCGCGCGACCTCAGCGCCCGCCTGGCCGGGATGGGCCTCGAGGTGCCGGAGGAGTGCATCTGGACCTCGGCCCTGGCCACCGCGAAGTTCCTCAAGAGCCAGCGCCCGAACGGCACCGCCTACGTGATCGGCGAGGCCGGGCTCACCACCGCGCTGTACCAGGCCGGCTACGTCCTGACGGACAACAACCCCGACTACGTGGTCCTCGGCGAGACCCGCACCTACTCCTTCGAGGCGCTCACCAAGGCGATCCGCCTGATCAACCAGGGCGCCCGGTTCATCTGCACCAACCCGGACGAGACCGGCCCCTCCCCCGAGGGCGTGCTGCCGGCCACCGGCTCGGTCGCCGCGCTGATCACCAAGGCGACCGGCGTCGACCCGTACTTCGTCGGCAAGCCCAACCCGCTGATGATGCGGGAGGCCCTGAACACCGCCGGCGCCCACTCCGAGACCGCCGTGATGATCGGCGACCGGATGGACACCGACATCGTCGCGGGCATGGAGGCCGGCATGGAGACCATCCTGGTGCTCACCGGCCTGACCTCCGCCACCGACGTGGAGCGCTTCCCGTACCGGCCGACCCGCGTGGTCAACTCGATCGCGGACCTGGTCGAGCTGGTCTAGCCTCTGCGGTGCTGTCGTGGGCCCCGTTCCGGCCGTTCGCCGGGGCGGGGCCCGCTTCGTACGTTTCGGCTCGCGGGGAGGCAGGGCGCGGATGAGTGCGACGGGGGAATCACCGGACCCGAAGCTACGGGACCCGGAGCTACGGGACCTGGAGCTGCAGGACCCGGAGCTAGGGGGCCCCGAACCGGCGGGCCCGGAAGCGGTGGGCCCGGAGTCGGCGGGGCCGGAGGAGAAGCGGGTCACCTGGGCGGAGCTCTACTTCGACCTGGTCTTCGTCTTCGCGATCACCCAGGTCTCCGGCCTGCTGCACCACCACCACGACGCGGCCGGCCTGGTCCGGGCGCTGGTGGTGTTCGTGCCGGTGTACTGGTGCTGGGTGGGCACCACCGTGCAGGCCAACATCCGGGACGTGGACAACGTGCGGGACCGCCTGGGCATCCTGCTGGTCGGTCTGGCAGGCCTGTTCATGGCGCTCGCGATCCCGGGCGCGTACGGCCGGCGGGGCGCGCTGCTCGGCGCCGCGTACTGGCTGGCCCGGGTGGTGCTGCTGCTCCTGCTGGCCCGCATCCCGGGCGTCTGGCGCGGCCCGTACGGGGTGGGTGTGCTGGTCAGCGGGCCGCTGCTGGTGGCGGGCGGACTGCTGCCGGACGGGCCGCGCCTGGTGCTGTGGGCGACGGCCGCGCTCTGTGACCTGGGCGCGCCGGTGCTGTTCCGGCGGCGGCTCGCGAGGGTCGCCTACCACCCGGCGCACATGCCGGAGCGGTTCGCGCTGTTCCTGCTGGTGGCACTCGGCGAGTCGATCGTCGGGATCGGTGGCACGGCGGCCTCCGCCCGGCTGGACGGGGCCGAACTCGCGGCCGTCGCGGTCGCGTTCACCATCTCGGCGGGCCTGTGGTGGCAGTACTTCGTGTACGCGGCCGACGCCATGCGGCACGCGGTGGTGATCGCCGACTCGCGCCGGGACGTGGTCCGGCGGATCTTCCAGTACGGGCACTTGGCGCTGGTCGCCGGGGTGATCGGGGTGGCGGTCGGCTTCGGGGAGACGGTCGCGGACCCGTGGCGGGCGCTCGGCCCGGGGTCGGTGACGCTGCTGTACGGCGGATGCGGACTGTACCTGCTGACCTTCGGGTACACGCGCTGGATGATGTTCCGTCAGGTCGCGACGACCCGGATCATCGCGGCGGTGGTGGTGCTGGTGCTGCTGCCCGCGATGGTGCGGCTGCCGGCCCTGGTGGTGCTGGCGACGCTGGCGGTGCTGCTGGTGACGCTCAACGTGCTGGAGCACCTCCGGGTGGAGCGCGCCTCGCGTTCCGCCGCCCGGGTTCCCGCAGCCGCCCCTGCTCCTGCGGCCACTGTTGCCCCTGCTCCCGTACCCACTCCCACTCCCGCCGCTGCTCCGGCGCCCGCGTCCGCTCCTGTGGAGTGAGTTGTCGGTGGGCCTGTGTAGCGTTCGGGGTGAAAGAGGGCGTGCGGCGCAGCAGCCGCGGTGTGGGAGGTAGATGTCGTGACGGACACGGTCGAGGCGGGCGTGGTCGAGGCCGGCGGGGGCGGCGGGCTGGAGCTGCCCGAGTCCTGGCGCGGGGTGCTGGGTGCCGAGGCGGAGAAGCCGTACTTCGCCGAGCTGGCGGCCTTCGTGGCCGCCCAGCGCGCGGAGCACGAGGTGTTCCCGCCGAGCGGCCAGGAGTTCGCCGCGCTGGAGGCCACTCCGTACGACAAGGTCCGGGTGCTGGTGCTCGGCCAGGACCCGTACCACGACAACGGCCAGGCGCACGGCATGAGCTTCTCGGTGCTGCCCGGCACCAAGACGCCGCCGTCGCTGCGCAACATCTTCAAGGAGCTGGACGCAGACCTGGGCGTCCCGGCCCCGGACAACGGCTACCTGATGCACTGGGCCGAGCAGGGTGTGCTGCTGCTCAACGCGGTGCTCACGGTCCGCGCGCACGAGGCGAACTCGCACAAGGCGAAGGGCTGGGAGAAGTTCACCGACGCGGTGATCAAGGCGGTGAGCGAGCGCGAGGAGCCGGTGGTCTTCGTGCTGTGGGGCAACTACGCGAAGAAGAAGCTCCCGCTGATCGACACCGAGCGGCACGTGGTGGTGCAGGGCGCGCACCCGTCGCCGCTGTCCGCCAAGCTGTTCTTCGGCAGCCGTCCGTTCTCGCAGATCAATGCCGCGCTGGACAGCCTCGGCGGCGAGCCGATCGACTGGCAGGTGCCCAACCTGAAGCAGGCCTGAGTTCGGGGCCGGGGCCCGTCGGGGGCGGGTCCTGATGTCGGGTGGCCGTGGGCCGGGCGGGTCCGATCTCCCGTTCACCCACGGCCACTTGGCGTTCACCGCTGGTGGCCGTTGGCCGGTCCCCGGTGTGCTTAGCTGGTGCCGTCCGGTCGTCGGACCGGTCCTGGGAGGGGCGGTACGTGCACGGGCTGAGGCGGGCGACGACGTTTCGGTGGGCGAGGGCGGGGGCCTCGCGGTGGGCCGTGGGGGCGGCGCTGGCCGGGGTGCTGGTGGCGGTGTCCGGCTGTAGCGGTACGGGCGGCGGCAGCGGTACGGGCGCCGGGCCCTCCTCCTCCAGCGTTTCAGCCTCCGGCGGAGCCGGCTCTGCCGACGGGCCCGGGAGCCTCGCCCAGCTGCCCGGACAGGCCTTCTACGTCTCCGACCGGACCAACGCCGCCCGGCAGGTGGCCGCGCTGCGCGGTCAGGGCCGGACGGCGGAGGCGGACACGCTGCTGCGGATCGCCTCCCAGCCCTCCTCGCAGTGGCTCGGTGAGCAGGGCGCCAAGGAGATCGCCGAGCAGGTGAGCCGCCGGGCCGCCGAGGCAGGCCGGACGGCGGTCTTCGTCGCGTACGACATCCCGCACCGGGACTGCGGCCAGTACTCGGCCGGCGGCGCCCCCGACGCCGCCGCCTACCGGGCCTGGATCACCGATGTCGGGCAGGCCCTCGGCGACCGCGGGGCCTGGGTGGTGCTGGAGCCGGACGCCGTCGCGCACACCCTGGACAACTGCAGCATCAAGGGCGACCTGGCCGCCGAACGGTACGGCCTGCTGGCCTTCGCCGTGCAGGAGTTGAAGAAGCGCCCGAACGTCCGGGTCTACCTGGACGCGGGCAACCCCGGCTGGGCGCAGGACCCGGACGAGCTGGCCGCCGCCCTGCGCAAGGCGGGCATCGCCGCCGCGGACGGCTTCGCCGTGAACGTCGCCAACTTCTACGACACCGACCGGAACGCGGCGTACGGCGCCCGGCTCTCGGCCGCGCTGGGCGGCAAGCACTTCGTCATCGACACCAGCCGCAGCGGCAACGGCGCGCTGGGCGGCGATTCCTGGTGCAACCCGCCGGGGCGCGCCCTCGGCGAGCGGCCGACCGCCGACACCGGCCGGGCCGGGGTGGACGCCTACCTGTGGATCAAGAACCCGGGGGAGTCGGACGGCGACTGCGGCCGCGGCGAGCCCCGGGCGGGCGAGTTCTGGCTGCCGTACGCGCTCGGGCTGGCGCAGGCGGCGCGCTGAGGCCGGGGATCCCGGCGCGCCGGGACACGGTCACCGGCTCACCGGCTCGGCGATGCACCGGACAGGGTCGCCGGCTCGGCGACGCAGCCGGCTCACCGACACGCCGGCTCGCCGACTCACGCGGTGACCTGGATCCAGCGGGCGACCGACGGGGTGCCGGCGGTGTCCGTCAGGAACAGCATGTACCAGCCCGGCGGCAGCAGGTTGGGGTTGCCGGGGAGGGTGAGCGAGACGCCGTCCGCCGTCCGTGCGGTGATGTCCAGGGCGACCGAGCGCTGCTCGACGTCCGTTACGTGGGTGACCGAACTCGGCCGGATCAGCTTGGCCGTGGCGACGGCGTCCGGCCGGGAGGTGCCGACGCTGACGGTGCCGCCGAGTTTCGCCGCCTGCGGCGCGGTGCCCACCTGCGGGCGGTCGCCGCCGCGGTACAGGTAGGGCGGGGTGTAGATCTCGATGCGCTGCTCGAAGCCGCCGGGCTGGGTCTCGGCCTTGTCGGCGAAGAGCGGGTTGGAGCCGAGCACGGCGACCCGACCGTCGGGCAGCAGCAGTGCCTCCGAGTGGTAGTCGCGGCCGACGGCCGGCTCGGCGGCGGTGGTGAAGCTGCCGGAATCCGGGTGGTACACCTGCGCCTTGAGCAGGTCGCTGTCGCCCCGGCCGCGGTAGCCGCTGGAGCCGCCGGTGGTGAAGACGGTGTCGTCCGGGAGGATCACGCTGTTGAGGTAGCGGGTGCCGCCGGCCGGCAGGTCCGGGCCCGGGGTGAAGGAGGGCCTGGCGGCGGAGAGGTCGGCGATGTCGGTGCGCGCCGTGGACAGCGGGGACTCGCCGACGCCACCGCCGCCGAGGACCATCACCTTCTGGGCCTGCGCGGGCGGCAGCAGCACCGAGGAGGAGGTCTCGGTCAGGCTCGGGTCGCGCAGGCCGGGGACGGGCTGGAAGCTGTTGTCCGACAGGTCCCACACGCCGGGCTCGCGGCCCTTGTCGGCGGGGCCGTAGCCGCCGTTGGAGCCGGAGTAGAAGAGCTTGCCGGAGGCGGTGAGGAAGATCGCCGGGTAGGTCGGGAAGTAGTGGTCGGGTGCCTTGGCCCAGGTCTTGTTCTTCGGGTCGTAGACCTCGTTGGTGTTGCCGTTGAGGATCTCGCCGGTGTCGTCCAGCCCGGAGACGGTGACCACCCGGCCGTCGCCGAGCCCGGTCAGCGTCGGGTACCAGCGGGCGTAGGCCATGTCGGTGACCGGCTCGTACAGCTCGGTGTCCGGGTTGAACTCGAAGGCGGAGCGGATGCCCTGGTACTCCTGCTTGTCCAGGGTCAGCTTGTCGCTCTGCCCGTAGAGGTTGTGGGCGTCGGCGCCGCTCAGGCCCTTGACCCGGTACTGGGCGGGGGAGCCGGCGACGTAGTCGGGTCCGGTGCCGACCGCTTCCACGAACACGTGCTGCTCGCCGGCGGTGACGACGGTCTGCGGGCCGGAGCCGCTCTTGGTCGCGGCCGGGACGGTCACCGGGACGGTGCTGGCGTACTCGCGGCCGTTCGGGGCGACGAACACGGTGCCCTTCGGGAGGGCCCGGTCGCGCTCCGGGCTCTCGTTGCGCACCCGCATGACGCCGGCCGCCTTCTTCACCACGCCCGTCAGCTTCTCGTACCGCTGGGTGCCGCCGGCCACCAGGACCCGGCCGTCCGGCAGCGAGGTGTGCCCGCCGCAGAACATGTCGGCCGGGGTGGGTATCAGCTTGTAGGTGTTCTTGGCCGGGTCCCAGAGCAGGCTCTTGAAGGTGCCCGCGTTGAACTGCTTCTCGTCGTTGCCGGAGCCGGCCACGATCAGGACCTTGCCGGTGCGCAGCAGGGTGGCGTGGACGGCGTTGACCCGGAACTCGGCGGGCAGCGTCAGGGTCTGCCAGTGGCCGTACTGCGCCTTGTACTCGGGGCGGTTGATCACGTAGTGGTGGTACTGCTGGTTCGCGAAGCCGAGGACGGCCGGCGCGTTCATCCCGGCCACCGCCAGCGCGACGGTGCTGCCGAGGGCGAGGCGCTTGGTGCGGCCGGTCTGGTGGATCCTCACGGTGGTTGCTCCCTCAGTGGATGGGGGTGCCGCTCCCGGCCCGGTCGGGTGCGGGGAGGGTGAACGGCGGCTGCTCCGGTGCCGTCCGTGCGTGCGGTCCGGTTCCGGCGGCCGGCACCGCCCGGGGGTCGCGGGCGTGGCGCGGACGGCGCTTCTCCAGGAGGACGTTCGGGGTCGCCGCGGGGCCGCCGGTGACGGTGAGGGTGGCGGACGGCCGGGTGCGGCGGCGGCGTACGGCGTCACCGGCCAGGATCAGGATCGGCAGGAGGGTCAGCGCCAGGGCGATCCAGGCCCAGGTGCGCATCGCGACGTGGTCGTAGCCGGTGAAGTGGGAGGCGGTGAGCGCGCCGCCGAACACCAGCGTCCAGAACAGGTGGAAGCGGAAGGTGCCGAGACGGTCGGTGCTGGCCGAGCGGCCCTTCGGTGTCACCTCGAAACGGCTGCGGCGGCGCACCAGCGCCTGCAGCAACGAGGCCGCGTAGATCGGGCCGCAGAGTGCCGACATCACCATTCCGGCGACCCCGGAGGAGCCGGCCGGCTCGTGCGGGCTCACGTTGTGCTTGCGGTTCCAGGTGTAGAGCAGGAGTTGGAGCGCGGCGGCGTCGCTGTAGAGCATCATCCAGATCTCGGAGGAGACGTGGACGCCCGAGGCGCCGAAGCCCAGGTAGAGCACGCTGGACAGACCGCCGAGCAGCCAGGTGAGCGCGGCCATCGGGTAGAAGCCCACCATCAGCGAGTAGTTGAGCAGCCGGCCCGGCGAGAGCCGCCAGAACACCCGCCAGTACTGGGTGAGCAGGGTCTCGTAGGTGCCCCGGCTCCAGCGCAGTTGCTGGGAGAAGAAGTCGGTCCAGGAGGACGGGCCTTCGCCGACCGCGAGCACGTCCGGGGTGTACACGGACTTCCAGCGTTCTCCGCTCTCCGGGTTCCGGCTCCGGTGGAACTCCAGGCCGGTCGCCATGTCCTCCGTGATGGAGTCGTACAACCCGCCGATCGACTGGAGCGCGCGGATTCTGACGGCGTTGTTGGTGCCGACGAACATGGGCGCGCCGTAACGGTTTCCGGCGCGCTGGATGAGCGCGTGGAAGAGGTACTGCTGGCTCTCGGAGAATGTGGTGACGGCCGAGCCGGAGCTGCGGTAGTTCCCGTACACCTGGGGCCCGACCACGAATGCCACGTCGGGGTCGCGGAAGTAGCCGAGCATGCGCTCGCAGAAGTCCGGCAGCGGAACGTGGTCGGTGTCGACGGACACCCAGAAGTCGTAGTCGTCGCCGTGCGCCTGGAGCCAGGCGTTGTAGTTGCCGTGCTTGCTCCTGGCCCGGAACCGGCCCTTGGGGCGGTTCCAGTGCGGCCGCCCGGCGCGGGTGAAGTGGCGGACGCCGAGCTCGGCGCAGAGCGCCCGCATTGCAGGATCGTTTCCCTCGTCCAACAGCCAGATCTCGTACGGTCCGTCGTGCCGCACGGCGCGGGCCGCGGCCAGCGTGGTCCGGACCATCTCCGGCGGCTCCTTGCCCGGCACACAGGTGGTGAGGAACGCGACCCGGGTGCCCGGCTCCGGCGTCACGGGGATCGGATCGCGGGCGACCAGGGTCGCGTGGGTGTTGGAGACCACGTTGACCAGCCGGAACACCTCGACCACGGCGATGATCCCGATCATCACCTTGTCGCCGAGCAGCACCAGGGGGTTCGTCTCGTCCAGCCGCTCCGGCCAGTGCTCCGGCAGCAGCAGCCAGATCAGCAGCACCGCCTCCACCACGGGGGCGGCCGTCAGCAGCAGGACGGCCCGGATCCGGTGCGGCTCGCGGCGCAGCAGGCTGCGGTACCGGACGCGGTAGGGGGCGGCGGGGGGTTCGGGTTCGGTGAGGGGCTCGGGCTGGGCCCCGGGCCCGTGGTGGTGGCCGGAAGGCTCGGGGTAGTAGACCCCGCCGCCGAGGTCGTCGTCGTCCTCGTCCGGGTCGTGCGCCGGGCCGGCGAGACGGCTGAAGTGGCCGTAGTCGTACGGGGCTTCGGGTATCGGTAACTCGCTCAGGGCGGCGGCCTCGTCGAGCCTCCCGGTACCTCGCCCGCGGGCCGTTCCGGCGTTCTTTCGCCGTGTGAACGGCGTGGTCATGGCTGCTCCCCCCGGAGTTCCGCGCCTTGCTTCGCTGCTCGGCTCTGCTGGGCATTGCTCGGCTTTGCGTTGTCCCGACCTGGGCGCCGTCCGGGTGGAAAACCCCTGTTGAACTGCGGTTTCCAGGCAGTTTCCGGGGCTGTCGTCCTACGCATCCAGTGTGTGCGACCTGTGCGCCCGGTTCGGTCGCGCGCCCGTACGGCGGTCTCGAATGCCGGATCCCGATGCGCTTTCCGGTTTCCCCTCCGGGCGCGTGGGACCTTGACTTCCTCAACTCTCCCCGAGCGTCACGGTGATCGCAACCAATCCGAGCGATGCTCACCGCACAAGCATGAAGATGCCACGGTTCCCGGCCAATGTGGCGGGCATTGATGCTATTGCGGCGAATTCGGCATGAGAACGGCCGGACCAACCCCGAAGGGCGATCCGGCCGTTGGCCCGGGTGCGAGGGTCCTGGCACCAACCACTACTCGATCCTCTCGGGCGAGGCCGGTGCCGACCGCATCGTCCGCAGCCTGCTCGCGGACGCCCCCGCCGCGGGGTAGCCGGCCAGGCCCGTCCGGCCCGGCCCGGCCCGGGAACGGCGAAGGCCGGCGGGGGTTCGAACACCCGCCGGCCGTACCGCCTCTGGCTCTACCGCCCCCGGCCCTACCGCTCCCGGCCGTACCCTTCCCGGCCGGGAGCGGGCCTCCGCCCCTCGGTGCGTCAGCCGGCCGTGCCGAGGAAGCTCTCCCAGCCGCCCGCCGGCGCCTGCCCGACGTTGAGCGAGCGCAGCTTGCGCAGCGTGGACTGGTCCTGCACCTCCAGCCACTCGACGAGCTGCTTGAAGGAGACCAGCCGGACGTCCGGCTTGCCCGCGATCTCCTTGAGCGCCTGCTCGACGGCGTCCATGTAGATGCCGCCGTTCCACTGCTCGAAGTGGTTGCCGACGAAGAACGGCGCGCGGTTGCTGTTGTACGCGCGCTCGAAGCCCGCGAGGTAGGAGTTCGCGGCCTGGGTGCGCCAGTCGTTGTACTTGGCCGGGTCGCCCTTGGTGCTGCCGCTGGACTGGTTTGCCAGGATGTTGTAGTCCATCGACAGGACCTGGAAGGTGTGCCCGGGGAACGGGATGGACTGCAGCGGGAAGTCCCACACCTTGCCGTCCTGCACCTTCTGCGGCCATATCTGAAGACCGCCCGAGGAGCTGGCGTCGTACTTCCAGCCGAGCTTGGCGATGGTCGGCAGCAGCGCCTTCTGCCCCTCCAGGCACGGGGTGCGGCCGCCGATGAGCTCCTTCTTGTAGTCGAAGGGGAGCGGGTCGACGTCGGTGAACCCGGTGTTGGTCCGCCACTGGGTGACGAAGCCGATGGCCTGGTCGATCTCGCTCTGCCAGTCCTCCGGGGTCCACATGTTGACCCCGTTCTTGTCCGGGCGGCTGGAGCAGAAGTGCCCGTTGAAGTGGGTGCCGATCTCGTGTCCGGCGAGCCAGGCCTGGCTGATGAGCTTGAGCGTGCTCTTGACCGCGCCGTCCGACAGGTACGGGATGTCGGAGGCTCCGACCGAGTGCTTCGGCGGGTGGTACAGCTCGGCCTTGCCCTTGGGCAGGGCGTAGATCCCGGAGAGGAAGAAGGTCATCGTGGCCTTGTACTGCTCCGCCAGCTTCAGGAAGCGGGGGAACTGGCCGTCGTCGGTGCCGCCCGCGCCGTCCCAGGAGAACACCACGAACTGCGGCGGCCGCTCGCCCGGCTTGAGCTTCTCGGGCTTGGGTTGGTTCGGCTGGGGGCCGGTGTCGGCGTTGGAGCCGTCGCCGATCGGGGTGCCCTTGGGCACCACGGGGGCCGGGCCGCCGGTGCTGCCGCCCTGGGTGGCACCCGTGCCGCCGGAGCCGGGAGAGGTGGAGCCTTGGCCCGAACCGGATCCGCTGCTGGAGCAGGCCGAGACCGCGCCGAGGGCTGCGGTCGCAGCGGTTGCACTGAGCACCGTCCTGCGCGAGATGCTGGTCATGGTCTCCCCTGGGTGCCGATGCCGGTGGTGAGGGCGGTCCGCGGCCGCACCGGTCAAATCGGGCAATTTGATGAGTATTCCGCCGTTAGCATGCCATGTTGCTGCGACGGCCTCCAAGGTCGCCGAGCTCCGACGACTCTCAACACGTCGGGCGCGTGCGGCTGGGCTGCACGGATTCGGCGTCTGTTGCCGTCCTGTGACGCTTCGCACTCCTCGCGGCCCGCGCAGTACGCTACCGCCGGTCTGCCCGGGTTCAGTGGGGGTTCGTCAGCGTTCGGCCCGGTTGATCGCCCTTTTGGGAAAACTTTTGCCCCTTGATGGGCGGAGTGGCCCGAAGGCAGGGGTCCGGCGAAGGCGGCCGTCCGGGGTGCGCCGGTCAGAGCGCGGCAAGCCGCCGGTTGCGGCGCACCATCCGCGCGATCGCGGTGCTGATCGCGGTGGCCGCCGCGCAGGAGACCACGAGGCTCAGCCAGGCGGTGTTGAACCAGTGGCTGTTCAGCCAGCCCAGCGTCACGATGTAGGCGGCCCAGATCAGTGCCGCCAGCGCCGACCAGTGCAGGAAGCGGTGCGGATGGGCGGGGGAGTGGCCGATGGCCACGTCGAGGACGGTCCGTCCGGCCGGGACGAACCGCGCGATCACCACCATCGCGGCGGCGGCGCCGTGCGGACGTTCGATCAGGGCCTCCTGGACCCGGGTCACGCTGGCCGCGAGTTTGGGGCGCCGGGCCAGCCGGCGGTGCAGCATGGGGGCGCCGCGCCGCGCCAGGTGGAGCAGGAGGACGTCGCCCAGGAAGGAGGCCACTGCCACGCCCAGGCCGAGCAGCAGCGGGGCCCCGTTGATCTGCGCCGTCTTGAGTACGGCCAGGATGACCAGCGTCCCGCTGGGAATGAAGGGGAGGAGGGCGTCGCCGAGCACGGCGAACAGAGCCAGGGCGCAGATCCACGAGGATCCGATCGCCGCCACGAAGTTCAAGGCCCTTACTCCCTCCACGCCGCCCGAGCGAGCAGGTGGCTGTAGGGGTCAACGCTAGCGCCTCGATTTTTCATGCCATGAAGCACCCCGGTATGCCGCAGATCACGACCGCGGGTTCCGGCCGCCGGTCGCGCTGCCGGGCCGCACGCGCGGGCCAGTGGCACAGGGGGGCGTCCCCTGTGGAGGAAGGCTGCCGCACATCGAACGAGCCCCCGGGGCGGGGTGCCGCGCCGGGGGCTCGCAGTGATCGTTCGGAGCTGGTCCAGCCCGACGATCTTGCTGGTGGAGTGCGGACCCCGCTCGGCGATCCGCTCCTGATCACCAGACTGCCGGACGCCGGCCGCCGTCGCGAGCCCCGGCGCTGGCGACTTCCGGCGCTGGCGTGAAGTCGCCAGCCGTGTCCGTCCGATGGCTTTCCGTCAGCCGAACGGTCGGTCGGTAGCCCCGAACGGAATGGCCGAAACGCGCCCGGACCGGAACCGAACGACACCCGGCCCCCGGGAACAGCGAGCCCCCGGCCGTGGTTGACCCGGGTCGGCAGCAGCGACCGCCGGGCCCACCCGGACCCGTGCGATCGCCACACGAAGGCCGGCTCAAGGACAGCCAGGAGGGCGGACGGCATGACCACCGAGGACCAGCAGGAGCACGGGACCGAGCCGGCGGCCGGCGCGGCGATCCGGGGCACCGCCCGCGGCGCGGCGCCCGCTCCGCTCTCGATCCTCGACCTGGCCACCGTCGGCGTCGGCTACACGCCGGCCGAGGCCCTGACGGCCACCACCGCTCTGGCCCGTAAGGCCGAGCAGTGGGGCTACCACCGCTTCTGGGTGGCCGAGCACCACGGCATGCCCGGGGTGGCCAGCTCGACCCCGGCCGTCCTGATCGCCCACCTCGGGGCCAACACCACGACGCTCCGGCTCGGTTCGGGCGGCGTGATGCTCCCCAACCACGCCCCGCTGGCCATCGCCGAGCAGTTCGGCCTGCTGGAAGCCCTGCACCCCGGACGCATCGACCTCGGGCTCGGCCGCGCCCCCGGCACCGACCCGGCCACCGCCCGCGCGCTGCGCCGCGGCAACGCCGAAGGCGCGGACGACTTTCCGCAGCAGCTCGCCGAGCTGACCCACTTCCTCGACGGCGACTTCCCCGCCGGGCACCCGTACGCCCGGCTGACCGCGGTGCCCAAGGGCGAGGGCCGCCCGCCGGTCTGGCTGCTCGGCTCCTCCGGCTTCAGCGCCCAACTCGCGGGCCGCCTCGGCCTCCCGTTCGCCTTCGCCCACCACTTCAGCAGCGCCAACACCCTCCCGGCCCTGGACCTCTACCGCTCGTCCTTCCGCCCCTCCGCCGTGCTCGCCGAGCCGTACTCGCTGATCGGTGTGAGCGCCGTCGCCGCCGACGACGAGCCCTCGGCCCGCCGCCTCGCCCGCTCCGCCGCGCTCGGCATGCTCCGGCTGCGGCGCGGCAATCCGGGCCCGATCCCCACCCCGGAGGAGGCCGAGCAGTACCCGTACAGCCCGGCCGAGGCGGACTTCATCGACAGCTGGCTCGACAACGTCGTGCTCGGCGACCCGGGCCGGGTCGCCGACGGACTGGAGGCCCTGCGCAAGCGGACCGGGGTGGACGAGCTGATGGTCACCTCGCACATCCACGGCCACGAGGCCCGCCTCCGCTCCTACGGCCTGATCGCCGAGGCGTACGGCCTGACGGCCACTGCCTGACAGCCACTGCCACGGCCACGGCCTGATCGCGGAGGCGTACGGCCCGACCGAGGCCCGGCGCCCGACGGCGGCCGCTACCGCCCGTCCAGGGCGGGGCGGCCCTCGCGGAGTATGGCCGCGACCAGCGCGGCCTCGCCCGGTCGGGCGAAGTACCAGCCCTGGGCGGTGTCGCAGCCGGTCAGCCGCAGCCGCTCGGCCTGGGCGGCGCTCTCGATGCCCTCGGCGGTGACGGTCAGGCCGAGGGCGTGGGCCAGCTGCACCATCGCGCCGACGATCTGCTCGTCGGCGTCGCTGCGGCGGGTACCGAGCTCGGGGAGGCCGGGGCGGTCCGCGGGGGCGGGGTCGCGGAAGCCCTCGATGAAGGTGCCGTCCAGTTTCAGCACGTGCACCGGCAGTCGGGAGAGGTAGGCCAGGTTGGAGTAGCCCGTGCCGAAGTCGTCGATCGCGATCCGCACCCCCATGTCCGCGAGCGCCTGCAGGGCCTGCAGCGGGCGCCCGCCGGGGCCGAGCAGGGCGCTCTCGGTGATCTCCAGCTGGAGCAGCCGGGCCGGCAGGCCGGTGTGTTCGAGGGCCCGGGCGACGTCGGCGACGACGTCGGAGTCCCAGATCTGACGGGCGGCCAGGTTGACGCTCACGAAGGTCTCGGTGTCCGGGAATTCGGTGAGCCACTGCCGGGCCTGGCGGCAGGACTCCTCCAGCACCCACTTCCCGAGCGGCACGATCGCGCCGGACTCCTCGGCGAGCGGGATGAACCGGTCGGGCGAGAGCGTCCCGTAGCGGGGGTGGCGCCAGCGGACCAGGGCCTCGGCCCCGTGCACGGCGCCGTCGGCCAGGCCGACCAGCGGCTGGTACTCGATGGTGAACTCGCCGCGCTCCAGGGCCGGCCGCAGCGCGGTGGCGAGCAGCTGGCGGGTGAGCTGGTGGGCGCCGCGGTCCGGGTCGTAGAGGGTCCAGCGGGCGCGGCCGTCGGCCTTGGACCAGTAGAGGGTGGCGTCGGCGTCCTTGACCAGGTCGGTCGGGGTGGTCTCGTGCACGGAGCGCTCGACCACGCCGACGCTGGCGGTGATCACCAGCCGGTGCCCGGCGATGTCGAAGGGACGTTCCAGCACCTCCAGGATCCGGGCGGCCAGCTCGGTCAGCTGCTCGCTGCCCAGGCTGTCGGTGACCAGGACGGCGAACTCGTCGCCGCCCATCCGGGCCACCAGGTGGGTGTCGTGCCCGTCGAGCCCGCGCCGCAGCCGGGCGGCGACGGCGATCAGCAGCTGGTCTCCGATGTGGTGGCCGAGGGCCTCGTTGATCGCCGCGAAGCCGTCGAGGTCCAGGTAGCAGACACCGACCCGGCGGCTCCCGTCGGCGGCTGCGCCACGCGTGGGCTCCTCGGTCACCGTGAGGCAGGCGGCGTCGAGCCGTTCGAAGAAGTAGGCCCGGTTGGGCAGCCGGGTCAGCGGGTCGTGCTGGGCCTGGTACTCCAGACGGTCGCCGAGCCGGCGCTGCTCGGTGATGTCCTCCACCAGTGCGAGGGTGTAGAGCGGCTGCCCGGCGCCGTCCCGGATCAGCGAGACGGTGACCTTGCTCCAGACCTCGTGGCCCTCACGGTGCTTGAGCTGCTTCTCCACGCGGAACCGTTCCCGCTCACCGTGGACGAGCTCGGGGAACAGCCGGGCCGGCATGCCCTCCGGGTCGATGATCTCGTGCAGGTGGGTGCGGACCAGTTCGCCGACGCTCCGTCCGATCAGGGCGGCGAAGGCGGGGTTGACCTCGATGATCCGGTCTTCGGGATCGATCAGGGCCATCCCGATGACCGCGTCGCAGAAGGCGGCCCGGAACCGGGACTCGCTGGCCCGTAGCGCGGCCAGCAGCCGGTCGGGGCCGCCGTCCGCCCGGTCGGTCCCGTCGGTGGCGCCCCGGTGCGTGCCGTCGGTGAGTGGCGCCGAGCAGGTGGGGCAGAGCAGCACCTCGGGCTCCTCCAGCGTCCCGCAGGCGCCGCGGGCGGTAGTGGAACCGGCGACCAGCCCAGCGGCGGAACCGGAGACCGGTCCGGCGGCCGGGTCGAGGACCGGCGCGGCGAGGTGGTGGTGTGGTGATCCCTCGTGCCGCACGCCCGGGTGGTGCGCGTCGGCCCCCTCGTTCTGGCCCGGCACGGCATGCTCCCGTCCGCTGCTGACGCTTGACGATGGTTCGGCCGGTCAGTCGGGACTCCGGCGGCCGGCTCCGCGCTCTGTCGTGGTCCTCGGAGTCGGTCCGCTGCGGTGCGCCCGCCGTGGGGCGCTGTCGCGTGGGGACCCGCGTGAAGGACAGGGCGCTTCGGCCGATCATAGGCCGCGACGGCAACGCGCCGTGACCGCCGCCAGGGTGATTCGCCCGCTTTGTGATCATGGGTGTCGGTACGTGCGGACGCCCCCGGTGCACATCATGAGATGTGCGCCAGGGGCGCGTGCGCCGAAGCCGCGCCCCTGGGCGCCGGTTGCGCGCCGGGGTGGGACAGGCGCAGACGAAGCGGAGGCGGTGGAGGAAGATGCCGGGGCGTCAGGCCAGCTTCGCCGTGAGGGTGATGGTGGTGCCGGTCAGGGCCTGGCTGACCGGGCAGTTGGCCTTGGCGTCCTCGGCGGCCTTGACGAAGCCCGCCTCGTCCAGGCCGGGCACGTCGCCGGTGACGGTCAGGTGGATGCCGGTGATGCCCTCGCCCGGCTGGAAGGTGACATCGGCCTGGGTGTCCAGCGTGGTGGGCGGGGTGCCGGCGCCGGACAGGCCGGCCGAGAGGGCCATCGAGAAGCAGGCCGAGTGGGCGGCGGCGATGAGCTCCTCAGGGCTGGTCTTCCCGTTGGCCTGCTCGGCGCGGGCCGGCCAGGACACCGGATACGTGCCGATCCCGGACGAGACGAAGGTCGTCTGGCCCTTTCCCTGGAGGAGGTTGCCCTCCCAGGCCGTACGAGCGGTGCGGGTGGTTGCCACGATCGGTACCTCCATTACTGGGGGACTGCTCAACGGTCACTTCCGGTCATGCACGCACCAGCCTACGGGCAACCCGCTGCCCGGTCCGGCGTGTCACGCCGCGCCGGACGACGCCCGACGGCCCTGGTGGCGCCGGGTGCCGGCGGGGTGCCCGAGGGCACCGCCGGCTGTCCGGATCGTGGACGGATCAGCTCAACGGTGCGGGGCCCGAGCGGGGCCCTGTTAGATTTGCCCGGGCCCGAGCCCGGCCGGCGTACGGTCGGGCGCCCACCCAGCAGACACCGGGAGCCGCCCCGATGACGGACCACTCCACGACCCCCGACGCCGGCCTGTCCGAGGGGATCGACGACGCCGTACGGGCTGAGCTGACCAGCCTGCGCGAGAGCATCGACAACATCGACGCCGCGGTGGTCCACATGCTGGCCGAGCGGTTCAAGGCGACCCAGCGGGTCGGCCGGCTCAAGGCCGAGCACAAGCTGCCGCCGGCCGACCCGGCGCGCGAGCGGGACCAGATCAAGCGGCTCCGCGAACTGGCCGCCGGGGCGAAGCTCGACCCGGTCTTCGCTGAGAAGTTCCTGAATTTCATCATCGCCGAGGTCATCCGGCACCACGAGGCCATCGCCCGCGCCTGAAGGGGGAGCCGCGGCGCCCGAGGGGAGCCGGAGGGAAGGGGAGCCCAGTCCGGAGGGCCCCTGGATACGGTTCCGGAGCGATCTCGGAGCCTTCCCGGTCGCACTCCTGGGGCACTTTCGGAGCGCGGCGCAGGCACCCGCCGATGTCGGTGACGGCTAAATGCCCGATTTCGCCAGGCTCCACGGTTGGCGTAGCGTGCAGGTTTCCCCAGCCGGAGAGGTGGAGCAGCGACGATGGCGGTGAACCTGCCCGCAACGCCCAGCGGAGCTCCCGACGATTCCGCCACCCAGGACGCCCCGCATGCCCAGGACTCCCCGTACGCCCCGCACGCTCACCAGGCACCCGGCGGTCGCGCCGAGGCCCGCCGTCGGGCCCGCGGTTCGGGCGGGCGCCGGGCCACCCGCCCGAACGGGACGGGCCGTACAGGCCGTACAGGCCGGTCGGGTCGCCGTCCCCGGCCGTGGTGGATCGAGCTGCCGGCGATGGTCGTGGTCGGCCTGGCGGTCGCGCTGCTGATCAAGACCTGCCTGTTCCAGGTGTTCTCCATCCCGTCCGGCTCGATGGAGAACACCCTGCGGATCGGTGACCGGGTCGGCGTGAACAAGCTGGCGCCGCTGACCGGCTGGGAGCCGGAGCCGGGGCAGCCGGTGGTCTTCAAGGACCCGGGTGGCTGGCTGCCGCCGCAGCCCACCGACCCGAACCCGTTCACCAAGACCGTGAGCTCGGCGCTCAGCTTCGTCGGGCTGGTGCCGCCGAAGGACGACAACTACCTGGTCAAGCGGGTCATCGCGACCGGCGGCCAGACCGTGCAGTGCGAGGGCACCACCCTGAGCGTCGACGGGCGGAAGGTGGACGAGCCGTACCTGCACGCGGGCGACGACTCCTGCGCGGGCCTGGACTTCGGTCCGGTGAAGGTGCCCGCGGGCTACGTCTGGGTCGAGGGCGACCACCGCAGCGACTCGGCCGACTCCCGCTACCACCAGCGCGGCACCGGTGGCGGCGCCGTGCCGGTGAGCAACGTGGTCGGCCCGGTGGCGGGCGTCGTGTGGCCGATCAATCACCTCGACTGGTTCGGCTGGACCGGCCGCTGACCGCGCGCTCGGCGGCCACCCGCTCCCGGGCGCCGTGGCCGTCGCGGGCCCCGTCGGACCCGTCGCGAAGCCCGTCGGAGCCGTCGCGGGCCCCGTCGGAGGCGGCACGGACGGGATCCGCGTCCACCGCGACCCCGGCCTTCTCCTCCGCTCCCGACGTGCTCGCCTGAGCCGCGAAAGCCCCGGCCAGCACCAGCAGACCGCCCGCGATCTGCGGCAGCCCCAGGTGTTCGCCGAGCAGCACCCAGGCCAGCACGGTGGCGACCACGGCCTCCAGGTTGGCCACCACTCCGGCGACCGGCGGCGAGAGGTACCCGACGGAGATCACGCCGGTCAGGTAGGCGAGCACGGTCGCGATCAGGACCATCCACACGGCGGGGACGAACGCGGGCAGGGTGTGCCCGTTCATCACCACGTCGCCGCCGAGCGGGCCCCAGTCGGCCTGCCAGGGCCGGGTGACGGCGGTGAGCAGGACGGCGCCGATGAGCAGCCCGTACGCGCTGACGGCCAGCGGGTCGACCGGGCGCTCGCCGTGGCGGCCGGCGTCGGCGAGCACGAAGTAGCCGACCTGGCAGCAGGCCGCGCCGAGGGCGAACAGCACGCCCAGGGCGTCGAAGCTCAGGCCGTTCCAGACCTCGACCACGCAGGCCAGGCCGGCCACCGCGACGCCGGCGCCGATGGCCGCGCCCCGGCTGATCGGCTTGCGCTGGACGAACTTGACGTAGCCGATCAGCAGCGGCGGCCCGAGGTACTCGATGAGCAGGGCGACGCCGACCGGGATGCGGGAGATCGCCGCGAAGTAGCAGGCCTGGACGCCCGCCACGGCGAGCAGGCCGAAGCCGAGCAGCAGGCCGGGGCGGCGCAGTACGGCGTCCCGGTGCCGGTAGGCGATCGGGAGGAGGGCCACGGCGGCGCCGGTGACCCGCAGCCACACCACGTGCAGCGGGGAGAGACCGGCCTCGATCAGCGGCTTGGCCGCCGTACCGGAGCCGCCGAAGGCGAAGGCGGAGACCAGCGCGAGGCTGAGGCCGAGGGTTCTGCCCGAGGGGAGGGTGGACGGGGCCGTTGATCTGTGCACCGCCGCATTGTGACAGTCATACCGATACTTCGGTAAGGCGCCATTTCGGCATTTGGTCCTGCACTGAACTGTGCGCAGTGGCGCAATCACCGGGCCGACCAACCGGGCCGACCAACCGGGCCGACCAACCCGGCCGACCAACCCGGCCGATCAACCGCGCCGATCAACCGCGCCGATCGGCCGGTCAACGGCCTCCCCGCAGGTCAGCCCCCGGACTGCGACGAGGTCCCCGCCCCGGCCCCCGTGAGAGCGCCCGCCGCGCCCGTGGGCTGGGTGGTCGGCTGCGAGGTCGGGTCCGTGGTCGGCTGGGTGGTCGGAGTCGGCCGCGTGGTGGGTCGCCCGGTCGGCCGGGAGGTGGGTTGGGTGGTCGGCTGGGTGGTCGCGGGAGCCGTCGGTGCCGTGGTGGCCCCGCCGCCGGTGCCGTCCGACGGCGACGTCGGGCCGGAGCCCGACCCGTCGCCGGGCGGGGTGGTGGCGCCGCTGCTCGGACCGCCGGTGGGGGCGCCCGTCGACGGGGTGCCGCTCGGCGTGCTCGGGCTGGTCGGCAGGTCGGTGGCGCCCGAGGAGTCGCCGCCGTCGGCGGGGGTCGGGAAGTCGCTGACCGGCTGGCCCTTGAGCGCGGCCTTCATGTAGCCGGTCCAGATCTGCGCCGGGTACTGGCCGCCCGCCGCGCCGTCGATCCCGCCGACGCCGCTCAGACTGACCTGGGCGCCGGTGCCCGGGTCCTGGCCGAACAGCGCGACCGAGGTGACCAGCTCGGGGGTGTAGCCGACGAACCAGACGGACTTCTGGTCGTCGGTGGTGCCGGTCTTGCCCGCCACCGGGCGGCCGAGCGACTTGGCCCGCCAGCCGGTGCCGCCCGGGTCGTTCACCACGCCCTGGAGCATCGAGGTGACCTGGTTGGCGGTGTCCGCGCTGACCGCCTGGGTGGTCTTGTGCGCGGGCAGCGACACGGCCTCGCCGTCGCGGTCCACCGACTGCACCAGCCACGGGGTGATCTGCTTGCCGCCGTTGTCCAGCGTGGCGTACACGCCGGCCATGTCGAGCACGCTCGGGGTGGCCGCGCCCAGCGGGATGGAGGGGACCGGGTCGAGGCCCGGGGTGGTGCCGGGCAGGCCCAGCGCGATGCCGGTGTCCCGGACCTTCTGCAGCCCGGTGTCCTGCGCGAGCTGCGCGAACGCCGAGTTGACCGACCAGTCGGTGGCCTGCTGCAGGGTGATCTGGCCGTAGCTCTTGTCACCCTCGTTCGGCGGCGCGTACGGGGTGCCCTTGCCGCCGCGGACCTTCCGGCCGCTGGTGCCGTCGTAGACCGTGCGCGGGGTGACGGTGCGGCCGTCCTGGGTCTTGGCGTCGTTCTCGAAGGCGGCGGCCAGGGCGATCGCCTTGAAGGTCGAACCGGCCTGGTAGTCGCGCCGGGTCGCGTTGTCCACGTAGTGCTTCACGTAGTCGACGCCGCCGTACAGGGCGACGATGGCACCGGTCTTCGGGTCCACCGAGACGGCGCCGGCCTGGGCGGCCGCGTCCTTCTTCCGCTTGTCCGGGTTCAGGGTGTCGCGCAGCTGCGCCTGGACGGAGTCCTGCATGGCCTGCTGGCGGCCGGGGTCGATGCTCAGCTTGATCGTGTAGCCGCCCTTGGCCAGCTCGGTCTCGCTGATGGCCCCGTTCGAGGTCAGGTACTGGGTGGCCGCGTTCACCAGGTAGCCGGCCTGGCCGGACAGGCCCGGGTTCGGCTGCGGGTCCCGGACGTCCGGGAAGGTGGTCTTGGCCCGCTCCTCGCCGGGGAGCCAGCCCTCCTTGACCATGCCGTCCAGCACGTAGTTCCAGCGGTTGACGGCGTTCTGCTTGCCCGCCTCGGTGGCGGTGGCCACGTCGTAGGCGCTCGGCGCGTTCAGCAGGGTGGCCAGGTAGGCGCCCTGCGCAGGGGAGAGCGCGGAGGCGTCGACGCCGAAGTAGGCCTGGGCGGCGGCCTGGATGCCGTAGGCGCCGCGGCCGTAGTAGGAGGTGTTCAGGTAACCGGAGAGGATGTCGTCCTTGCTCTCGGTGGCGTCCACCTTGATGGCGATGAAGAGTTCCTTCACCTTGCGGGTGACCGACTGCTTCTGGCTCAGGTACGTGTTCTTCACGTACTGCTGGGTGATGGTGGAACCGCCCTGGGTGCCCTGGCCCTGGGCGGTGTTGACCGCGGCCCGGACCAGGCCCTGGATGTTGACCGCGCCCTCGTTGTAGAAGTTGCGGTCCTCGGCGGCCAGCGCGGCGTGCTGGGCGGCGGGGGAGACCTTGTCCAGGGTGACGTTCTGCCGGTTGGTCTGGCCGGTGCGGGTGATCACCGAACCGTCCGAGTAGAGCCAGGTGTTGCTCTGCGCGGTCGCGGCGGCGTGCGCGTCCGGGACCTTCACCAGCGTGATCCCCAGCACGAACAGGCCGATGCCGAGCAGCAGCGCCGAGGCGAAGCCGAGCAGGGTCATCCGCCAGGTCGGTATCAGCCGACGCCAGCCGGTGCGCTTCGGACGGCGCGGCTTCCTGCCGCCGGACCCGCCGGAGCCGCCGGACCCGCCGGCGACACCGGACACACCGGCGAGACCGGCCGCGCCGGTGGGGCGCTTGAACCGCTTGACCGGCCGGAGACTGATCGACGGCGTGCGACGGCCGCTCTGGGCGTTTCGGGACAAAGCGCGGCCTTTCCTGCGGGCGGACCGAAGCAGCCTGCACGGGCGTGGGGCATCGGCGGGTGGGGGCATCGGCGGTGGGGACCTTTGTCCCGATTCCGGTTCTACTGCCCTGGACGAGCGGGACGGGCCCGATGGCTCCGTCGGATCGGCGATCGAGACCGACATCACACGCAAATCGGACGTCGAAGGCCAAAAAATCGGGGAGCCCCTCGCAGTGCGAGAGGCTCCCCAATGTCTGTGCGCCGCCAGGGACTCGAACCCCGGACCCGCTGATTAAGAGTCAGCTGCTCTAACCAACTGAGCTAGCGGCGCCTGCTGACCTGGAAAACAATACACGGTCCCGAGGGGTGCCTCGAACCGCCCCGGTCGACCGGCGCCCGATCCGTCCCTTTCCTTCCGGTTGGGCTGCAGTTCGCCGCTGGTTAGGGTGGAACCGTGCCCAGCCCCCAGCCAGGACAGCGCACCGCGCGGACCACGGTCGCCGCCCTGCTGCTGCTCAGCGCCGTGGCGTACACCGCCTGGGTGCTGGAGGTCGTGCTGAGCACCGGCCTCGACCCGGTGCAGGCGTACGTCAGCGAACTCGCCGCCGAGGACCAGCCGCTGGGCGGCCTGTTCCGGGCCACCGACCTGGCCGCCGGGCTCTGCCTGCTCGCCGCCGCCGGCACCGCCCTCGCGAGCGGCCTCACCGGCGGCCCCGCCACCGGACGCGCCGGGGATTCCCGGCGCGGCCGCTGGGCGCTCGCCGGCTGGTCCGCCCTGGCCCTGTTCGGCGCCGCGACCGCCGCCGACTCCCGGCTGCCGCTCAGCTGCACCCCCACCAGCGACGAGATGTGCGCGGCCCGCGAGACCGCCGGGCTCGTCCCCGCGACCCACACCACGCACGCCGTCACCAGCAGCCTCGCGATGCTCGGGGCGCTCACCGCGCTGGTCGCGCTCACCGTCGCCGCCCGCCGTTACGGCTGGTGGCCGCCGGTGCGCCGGGTCGGGCCCTGGCTGCTGGGCGCCGAACTGCTCGCCACCGCCTGGAGCCTCGCCGCGATCGCCGCCTTCCAGGCCGGGCGCGGCACCTGGGCGCTCGGGGCCGGCCAGCGGCTGCAGGTGTTGCTGGTCGCGCTCTGGCTGGCCGTCCTGGCGGTGGGCGTCGCCCGGTCCACCACGTCCGCCCGGTCCACCAGGTCCGCCCGGCCGGACGGGCCGGAGCAGCGCCACCAGGCCGGGCCGCTCCCGGAACGGAGGCCGACATGACCGCACCCGGCGACCCCGGCACCCCCGGAGGCCCGCACACCCCCGGCGACCCCCGCCGGCCCGACGACCCCGGCACCCGGGCGTGCTTCCTGCGCATCGACGGCGTCCCGCTGCACGTCCGCATTGAGGGCAGCGGCCCGGTCTGCCTGCTCAGCGGCGGCCTCGGCAGCAGCTGGTTCGACTGGGACCTCGTCGTCCCTTTCCTCACCCCGTACCGCACCGTGGTCCGCTTCGACCGGCCCGGTTACGGGCTGAGCGCCGCCGAGCCCGCCACCGGGCGGCCCGCCCCGACGGCGGCCGGCGAGGCCGGGCGGATCCGGGTGGTGCTGGACGGCCTCGGGCTGCGCGAGCCCTGCACCGTCGTCGGCCACTCGCTCGCCGGTTTCCACGTCGAGGCCTTCGCCCGGCTGCACCCGGAGCGGACCGCCGGGCTGGTCCTGGTCGACGGCAGCGTCGAGCCGGCGGCCCGGCCGTACCCGGCGCCCGGCGCGCGCGACCTGGCGGCCCGGGCGGCGGCCGGCGCCGCCACCGCCCTCGCCGTGCCGTACCTGCTGGGCCCGACAGCCCGCCGGATGGCGGCCCGGCTGTCCACCGTCCGCCGCGAGGACCTCGCCCCGGCACCGCTGGTCCGGCACTGCTACCGCACCGGCCGGGCCCTGCGCGCGCTGCTGCGGGAGAACGCGCGCTACCTCGACGTGGCGGCCGAGCTGGACGGGCTGCGGCGCACCCGGCCGCTGCCCGAGGAGCTGCCGGTCACCGTGCTGGCCGCCGACGACGGCTGCCGGACCCGCCGCACCGAGGCCTGGCTGGCCGAGCAGCGGGAACTCGCGGCGCTGCTCGGCGCCGACTTCCGCACCACGGCTCCGGCCGGGCATCTGGTGATGTTCGACCGCCCGGACGCCGTGGCCTCGGCCGTACTCGACACGAGCTGAGGTCCTGGGCGGATCGGCTCGCCCTCCGTTCCCTGCTGCAGTCGGCGTTCCAACCGGGCCGTCCCGGTCACGGTGGGAAGGTCCACCCGCTCCGGAAACGCCTCAGGCCGCCCACCGGAGTGGACGGCCTGAGACCTTGCCATGTGCGCCGCCAGGGACTCGAACCCCGGACCCGCTGATTAAGAGTCAGCTGCTCTAACCAACTGAGCTAGCGGCGCCTGCTGACGTCGAAGACATTACACGGCGCCGGGCCGATCCGCCGAATCGTATTCGGGTGATCACTCTTTGTGATGATCCGCAGGTGGCGGCTCCGGGTGGTGGCAGGCCGCCTGGTGGTCCGCCCCCGGCGCGCTGCCGGTCAGCGCCGGCCGTTCCTGCTCGCAGCGGGCCCGGTCCGCCGGGGCCGTGAGCCCGGCGTAGCGCGGGCAGCGGGTGCGGAAGGGGCAGCCGGTGCGGCGCTCGGTGGGGGAGGGCGGGTCGCCGGCGAGCAGGATGCGGTCGCGGGCGCGCTCGGCGGCGGGGTCGGGGAGCGGGACGGCGGAGAGCAGGGCGCGGGTGTACGGGTGACGGGGGCGGTCGAAGACGGCGGAGACCTCGCCCTGCTCGACCGTCCGGCCGAGGTACATCACGCTGACCCGGTCGGCGAGGTGCCGGATCACCGAGAGGTCGTGCGAGACGAACAGGTAGGAGAGCCCGAGCTCCGCCTTGAGCGCCTGCAGCAGGTTGAGCACCCCGGCCTGGATGGAGACGTCCAGTGCGGAGACCGGTTCGTCCAACACCAGCAGTTTGGGGCGGACGGCGAGCGCCCGGGCGATCGAGACGCGCTGGCGCTGCCCGCCGGAGAACTGGTGCGGGTAGCGGACGGCGTGGTCGGGGTCGAGGCCGACCTGGCGGAGCAGCTCGGGCACCCGGCGGGCGATCTCCGCGCGGGGGGTGCGCTGGGCGAGCAGGGGTTCCGCGACGATGTCGCCGATCGGCATCCGGGGGTCGAGGCTGGCCATCGGGTCCTGGAAGACGATCTGCAGTTCGGCGCGGAGCCGGTGGACTTCGGCCCGGGTCAGCTTCGCGGTGTCGTGGCCGAGCAGTTCGATCCGGCCGGTCTCCGGGGCGCCGAGCCGCAGCAGTTCGAACAGGGTGGTGGACTTGCCGGAGCCGGACTCCCCGACCAGGCCGAGGGTCTCGCCCTCGCGCAGGTCGAGGTCGACGCCGTCCACCGCGTACACCTCGCCGACCTTGCGCTTGAACACCGTGCCCTTGCGTAGCGGAAACGTTTTGCCGAGGCCGCTCACCGCCAGCACCGGCGCCAGGTCGGCGCGGTCGCCGGGAGCGGAGGCGGCGGGCAGCTCCGGCACGGGGTAGACCTCGGACGGCGCGGGCCGCCGCTCGGCGAGCTCCGCCGACCGCACGCACGCCGACAGGTGTTCGTCCGCACCCTCCGAAGCCGGCCCGGGGACGGCCTCCAGGACGGGCTCCGCTGTCGAGCAGCGCTCCTCCGCCAGCGGGCAGCGCGCCGTGAACGGGCAGCCCGGCGGCAGCTCGGCCATCGGCGCCGGGGCGCCGGGGATCGGCACCAGCGGACCGCCGCGCCCGTCCAGCCGGGGCAGCGCGCCGATCAGCCCGAGCGAGTACGGGTGGTGCGGGGCCGCGAACAGCTCGTCCACGGCGGCCGTCTCGACCACCCGCCCCGCGTACATCACCGCGACCCGGTCGGCCGTTCCGGCGATCACCCCGAGGTCGTGGCTGACCAGGACGAGCGCGGCGCCGGTCTCCCGGCGGGCGGTGCGCAGCACGTCCAGCACCTGGGCCTGGATGGTGACGTCGAGTGCGGTGGTGGGCTCGTCGGCGAGCAGGATGTCGGGCTTGTTGGCGACGGCCATGGCGATCATCGCGCGCTGGCGCATGCCGCCGGAGAACTCGTGCGGGAAGCTGTCCAGGGCCCGGTCGGGTGCCGGGATGCCGACCAGGTCGAGGAGTTCGGCGGCCCGGCGCCGCGCGGTGGCCTTGTCCACCCGCTGGTGGATGCGGACCGCCTCGGCGATCTGGTCGCCGATCCGGTAGACCGGGGTGAAGGCGGAGAGCGGGTCCTGGAAGACCATGGCGACCCGGCGGCCGCGGATCGCCGCGAGCTCCCTGCCCGGCAGCCCGACCAGCTCCCGTCCGTCCAGCCGCACCGATCCGCTGACCTGGGCCGTCCCGGGCAGCAGCCCGAGCACGGAGAGGGCGGTGACGGACTTGCCCGAGCCGGACTCGCCGACGATGCCGAGGGTCTCGCCGCGCCGCAGGGTGAGGTCCACCCCGCGGACGGCGGGGACCGGGCCGTGCGGCCCGGCGAAGTCGACCCGCAGGTCCCGGACGGCGAGCAGCGGGGTTTCGACGGTGGTGGTCACGGGTGCTTCCTACGGGAACGAAGGCTGCTGACGGAACGACGGCTGTCGGCGGAACGGCCGGAACGGGCGGAACGGCGGGAACGGGGAGAGCGGCGGGGCGCGGTGCCGGAGGTGGGGTCGAGGGCGTCACGCAGCCCGTCCCCGATCAGGTTGACGGCGAGGACGAACAGCACCAGCAGCCCGGCGGCGAAGTAGAACAGCCAGGGGAACACCGGGGCCTCGCTGGTCCCGGCGGCGAGCAGGGTGCCGAGCGAGACGTCCGGCGCCTTGACCCCGAAGCCGAAGTAGGAGAGCGCAGTCTCGCTCATCACGGCGCCGCCGACCGCGATGGTGGCGTCGATGATGAGGAAGGAGGCGACGTTCGGCAGGATGTGCCGGCTGATGATCCGCAGCGGTCGTACGCCCATGAACCGTGCGGCGCGGACGAATTCGCGCTCGCGCAGGGAGATGGTCATCGAGCGGACCACCCGGGCGGTGATCATCCAGTTGAACAGTGCGAGCAGCAGGACGAAGGCGATCCAGCCGGCGCTCTTCAGCCGGGACGAGACGACGGTGATGACCAGGAAGGCGGGGAAGACCAGCAGCAGGTCCACCACGAACATCAGCGCCCGGTCCGCCCAGCCGCCGAAGTAGCCGGCGCAGGCGCCGACCACGGACGCCAGCACGGTGGAGAAGAGCGCCACCAGCAGGCCGATGATCAGCGACTTCTGCAACCCGCGGACGGTCTGCGCGAACACGTCCTGACCGACCCCGTTGGTGCCGAACCAGTGGTCGGCGGAGGGGGGTTGGTGCAGCGCGGAGAAGTCGGGGGTGGCGTAGTGCCAGGGCGTGAGGTACGGCCCGCCGAAGGCGAGCGCGAACAGCAGCAGCACGATGACGGCCCCGGCGAGGGCCCCGCGGGCGGCGAGCAGCCGGGCCAGGACGAGCCGTCCGCGGCCGCTCGCCCGGGGCGCGCCGACCGAAGCCGGGGGTGCCGTGAGTGCCGTGGGCCCTGTGGGTTCGGTGGGCTCGGCCGGTTCGACGGAGAGGGTGGTCATCTCGGGTCTCCTCCGGTCAGGACCGCACGCGCGGATCGAGGGCGGCGTGCAGGGTGTCGGCGAGGAAGCCGGAGGCGAGGACGACGACCGCGGTGAACAGGTTGATCGCCACCACCGAGTTGACGTCCTGTTCGTTGATCGACTGGATCAGCCACTCGCCCATGCCGTGCCAGCCGAAGATCGTCTCGGTGAAGATCGCGCCGGTGAAGATGCCCAGGAAGCTGTAGGCGAACATGGTCGACATCGGGATCACGGCGGTGCGCAGCCCGTGCTTCAGCAGCGCCCGGCCGCGGGTGAGGCCCTTGGCCTCGGCGGTGCGCAGGTAGTCGGAGCCGAGCACGTCGAGCATGGTGCCGCGCTGGTAGCGGCTGTAGGTGGCGAGGCCGCCGAGGGCCAGCGAGATGGTGGGCAGCAGCAGGTGCAGCGCCCAGTCGGCGAGGTGGGTGCCGAGGCCGCCGGCCAGTCCGGGGGTCTCGTAGCCGGTGAACGGGATCACCTCGTGGCCGGCCGCGTCCTTGGCGGCGATGGCGCCGTTCTTGAGGAACAGCGCGACCAGGAAGACCGGCGTGGAGAGCAGCACGAAGGACAGCACGGTCAGCAGCCGGTCGGAGATCCGGTACTGGCGGACGGCGCTCCACGCCCCGACGGCGATGCCGAGGACGATGCCGAGCAGGCTGCCGATCAGCAGTAGCCGCAGGGAGACCCACACCCGCCGGCCGAAGTCGTCGGTGACCGGGGTGTCGTGGATGGTCCGGCCGAGATCGCCGTGGAGCAGCCCGCCGGCCCAGTGGCCGAAGCGCTCGACCACCGGGGTGTGGTCGTTCAGGTTGAGCGCGGTGAGCTGGCGTTCGACCGATTCGGCGGACGGGCGGGGCAGCTTGGCGTCGAAGTAGGTGCGGGGCTGCAGGGCTGTCGCGGAGATCGCGTACGCCAGGAAGACGGCGGCGATCAGCAGCACCGCGTAGTAGCTCAGCCGCTTCGCCAGGTAGCTGAGCATCAACGGCCGCCCGGGGTGGGGGCGGGGCCGACGCGTCTGGTGGGCATCGGGTGGTGGCCTTCGGTCGGGGCCCGGTCCGGGCGTCAGGTGGCAGGGGTGGCAGGTGAGTTGGGAACGTGCAGGTCAGAGTGAAACACCTGGGGACGGCGGTGGTGTTGCGGCGGTATTGCCGCCTGTGACGTTTGGATCAGGCGTTCGCTCCTCCCCCTGGTGGCGGATCTGATCCGCTGTTACGTTCCTCTGGCTCGGTGCCGGTTTGAGTGCCCATGCTCAAGCCTTGTCACACCTCGCGCGGCACAACTCCCGCATCGCAGAACTCACCCAGGGGGACCTCATGGACGCTTCCACTACGGCCCGCCGTCTCGGCAGGACGGCCGCGCTTGCCGTCGCCGTCGCGCTGGCGGTCACCGCGTGCACCTCGGGCGGGAGCGGTTCGGGCGACGGCGTGGCCAAGAGCGAGCCGCCGAGACAGGACTCCCAGGACATCAACGCCAAGCCGCTGGACCAGGTCAAGGACGGCGGCGAGGTGCGGCTCCCGCTCTACCAGTGGATCACCCAGTGGAACCCGTTCCAGGTGGACGGCACCTACGGCGACGCGATCTCGATCATGCGCACGCTGGAGCCGTCGCTCTTCAACACGGACGCCTCGGGCACCTTCCAGCCCAACCTCGACTACCTGGTGGAGGCGAAGGTCACCTCGACCTCGCCGCAGGTGATCACCTACAAGCTCAACCCCAAGGCCAAGTGGTCCGACGGCAAGCCGCTCGGTTACCAGGACTTCAAGGCGGACTGGCAGGCCAGCAACGGGAAGGACGCCGCGTACAACATCTCCGACCCGTCCGGGTACGAGCGGATCTCGGCCGTCGAGCAGGGCGCCGACCCGAGCGAGGTGAAGGTGACCTTCTCCGAGCCGTACGCGGACTGGCAGAACCTGTTCCGCCCGCTGATCCCGGCCGCCGGGATCTCCACCCCGGACGACTTCAACAAGGGCTGGGTGGAGAAGATCCCGATCACCGCGGGCTCCTTCAAGGTCGGCGTCGCGGACAAGACCGCGCAGACCCTCACCCTCGTCCCGGACCCGGCCTGGTGGGGCACCAAGCCCAAGCTGGACCGGCTCACCTTCCGGGTGATGTCCCAGTCCGCGACCACCCAGGCCTACCTCAACAACGAGATCGACCTGGCCACCGCCGGCACCGCCACCGCGTACGGGCAGCTCAAGGACGCCAAGGACACCGTGATCCGCGCGGCCAGCCCGTGGGACGAGGTGCACATCTCCTTCGGCGGGGGCGGCGCGCTGGCGGACCAGCGGGTCCGCCAGGCGCTCGGCAAGGCGCTCGACCGTTCGGCGCTGATCAAGATCGCCAACAACGGGGTGCCGGTCGAGTTCAAGCCGCTCGGCAACCACGTCTTCATGCCCAACCAGAGCGGCTACCAGGACAACTCCGGCGAGTGGGCCAAGTTCGACCAGGCCGCCGCCAAGAAGCTGCTGGACGACGCCGGTTGGAAGGAGGCCGGCAGCGGCCAGCCGCGCACCAAGGACGGGCAGCCGCTGGAGCTGCACTGGGTGATCAACGACGCCACCCCGCAGGCCCAGCTCGACCTGGCCACCGCGGCGGCCGCGATGTGGCAGGCGGCCGGGGTCAAGGTCGCCCTGGACAAGGTGCCGTCCAACGACTTCTTCACCAAGTACGTGAACCCGGGCAAGTTCGAGATCGCGAGCTGGCGCAACACCGACTCGTTCCCGCTGTCCAAGAGCCTGACGAACTTCCGCCTGCCGGTGGGCGACAACAGCTTCGAGAACCCCTCACGCCTGGGCACCCCGGAGATCGACGACCTACTGAAGAAGGCGGCCGGGACGGTCGACCCGACGGAGGCCGCGAAGCTCTACAACCAGGCGGACGCGAAGATCTGGGAGCTCGGCCACACCGTCGAGCTCTACCAGCGGCCGGTCGTGCTGGCGGTGCGCAAGGGCCTCGCCAACTACGGTGCCTTCGGGCTGGCGGGGGAGGACTACAGCAAGGTCGGCTGGGAGAAGTAGCCGTCGCGGACACGGCGAGGCGGGCCGCACGGCAGGCGCTGGCGAGCAGCGCGGTGATCACGAGGCCGGTGGTGCGACACGGGAAGGTCGGCTCTGCCGCCCCCGCTGTCCCGCCACCGGCCTTGACCTTCCGCGTTGCCCGCAGGCCGCCCGTGTCATGGAGCCCCGCAGGGCCCGCGCTTTTCCGACCGGGGATGAATCTAGCGGCGCTCCGGTCCCGCACGGCGCAGCGCGCGGGGCGCGCCCGGAAACCCGCCGCGCTGTCACCCGGTTCGCGCACCGGAGCGTCAACTGGGGCTGACGGAAAGGAAAAAAGGGACCTTCGGGGTCACCGCGCCCGGGGGCGCCCGAGGCTGCCGTACCGGCGCGCCGCCCTTCCCGCTGCCCTTCGCGCCGCCCGGCGTACTGCCCGGCGTACGGTCCGCGCCGGTGCGTGCGCCGGGCCCGGGGCGCTGCCAGGATGCGCGGGACGACCCGCCCCTCCCGATCCCGGAGCAGCTCCGATGGCCAGTGAACCCGCCGCCGCGGCGCCCCGCGCGCACCACGTCGACCCGCCGCCGGTGCGCCGGATGATCCCGCGCGACCGCGACGAGCCGCACCGGGTCGCCACCCCGCTGGAACTCTTCTTCGACCTCTGCTTCGTGGTCGCGGTCGGCCAGGCCGGGCGCGAACTGGCCCACTCCCTCGCGGCCGGGCACTACGAAGAGGGGCTGCGCGGCTACGCGCTGGCTTTTTTTGCGATCTGGTGGGCCTGGATGAACTTCACCTGGTTCGCCTCCGCGTACGACTGCGACGACGTGCCGTACCGGGTCACCACGCTGGTGCAGATCGCCGGGGTCCTGATCCTCGCGGCCGGGGTGCCGCGGCTGTTCGCCACCCAGGACCTGGTGCTGGCGATCACCGGCTACGTGGTGATGCGCCTCGCGATGGTGACCCAGTGGCTGCGCGCCGCGGCCGGCGAGCAGGGCGAGGCGCGCCGGGTCGCGGTGCGGTACGCGGTGGGGATCACGATCTGCCAGGTCGGCTGGATGGTGCTGCTGTTCCTGCCGCACGGTGCGCGCCCGTACGTCATCCCGATCGGCGTGCTGTGCGAGCTGGCCGTGCCGGTGATCGCGGAGCTGCGGATGCAGACCTCCTGGCACCCGCACCACATCTCCGAGCGGTACGGGCTGTTCACCCTCATCGTGCTCGGCGAGACGGTGGCGGCGGCGACCGTCGCGGTGCAGTCGGCGGTGGACGAGCACGAGGAGCTGGGCCGGCTGGTGCCGGTGGCGATCGGCGGTCTGCTGATCTGCTTCGCCGCCTGGTGGATCTACTTCGCCCGGCCGGTCCACGAGCACCTGCGCTCCAACCGGCAGGCCTTCGCCTGGGGGTACGGGCACTACCTGGTGTTCGGTTCGGCGGCGGCGATCGGCGCCGGGCTGGAGGTGGCGGTGGAGTCGGCCGTGCACAAGGCGGAGATCTCCGAGACCGCCGCCACCGCGACGGTCACCGTGCCGACCGCGGTCTACCTGGTCACGGTCTGGTTCCTGCACTCCCGGCACACCAAGCGCGGCATCGTCGCCCAGGCGGTGGCGCCGGGCGGGGCCGCGCTGGTGCTGGCCTGCACCGCGCTCGGCGGCTCCGGGGTCCTGGCGGCGGGCCTGGTCTGCGCGCTGATGGTGACGGTGGGCGTGCTGATCCACAGCCGGGAGGGGCGGGTCCGGGGCGCTGCCTAGGGCCGCCCCAGGGGCCCGGTGCGTTGCCCAGGACCGCCCCAGAGGTCCGGGGCGCTGCTTAGGACCGCCCCAGCAGCACCGGTTCGTGTCGTGCCAGCCAGGCGAGGTAGGCCGGGTTGACCTTGGCCAGATCCAGGTAGGCGGCGCGCAGTTCGCCGTACAGCGCGTCCAGTGCGGGCGGGCTGAGCGCGCGCGGGCGCCAGGTGAACAGCAGCCGGACGGCCAGCGGGTCCCCGTGCACCGGGCGGACGACCGTGCCGGGCCCGGGCGGGGCGGTCGGCTGGCAGGGGCGGACGGCCTCGCCCGAGGCGACCAGCTCGGCGGCGGTGGCGTTGTCCCGCACCTGCAGCACCCGGGGGTTGAGCCCGGCTTCGCTGAACACCCGGCGCATCGCCGCGTACTCGTGGTCGGCGGTCGGGTCGACCATCCAGGTGTCCTCGGCGAGTTCGGCGAGGCGGACGACCGGGCGGGCGGCGGCCGGGTGCCCGGCGGCCAGCTCGACGTACTGCGGCTCGCGGGCCATCAGCACCCGCTGCTCGGCGTCCGGCGGCACCCGCAGCGGGAATCCCTCGCTCTCGTGCACGAAGGCCACGTCCAGCTGGTCGGCGGCGACCATCCGCAGCAGCGCGCTGGCCGAGACGTCGACGTGGATGGTGGTGTCGGTGTCGGGCAGCCGGTCGTGCACCCGGCGCAGCCAGGCCGCGACCGCCCGGCTGCCGACGCTGCCGATGCGCAGCCGCCGCTGCCGGCCGGGGCCGGTCGCGTCGCGGGCCTCCTGTCGGGCGGCGGCCACCAGCGCGGCCATCTCGGTGATCACCGGCCGGGCCCGGGAGAGCACCGAGTGGCCGAGCGCGGTGGGCCGGCTGCCGGTCTGCTCGCGGGTGAACAGGGTGCCGCCGATGGCCCGTTCGATGCGGTGCAGCTGGGTGGTGAGGGAGGGCTGGGTCATGCCGAGCTGGAGCGCGGCCTTGCGGAGGCTGCCGGTGTCGGCGATGGCGCACAGCACCCGGAGGTGTCTCACGTCGAGCTCCACGTCGGGAGCATAGACGCCATCGAGCCATCTCGCCAAGGACATGACAGGCAATCAAAGGCCCGCCGGCGGCCCGCCGGGCGGTTCGCACGCCAAACCGCACGGCAGGCCGCGTGACGGACCGTACGGCAGACCGCGTGACGGACCGTACGGCGCAACCCCGCCGGTATGCGGCGGTGCTATCGCCGGTTGACATCATCCGCGACGGGCCCGGGCGGGTCGAAGCTCGGGGGCAGCAACCCGCCCCGGCCACCGGCCGAGGCGGCCCCCCACCGTGCGCCGCCGCCGTTGCCCGGCCCCCACCGGCTCCGGCGAGGCCGCGCACCGCGCATTCGGAGCCCCCACATGAAGCGATCCGTGCTGTCCGCCGCCCTGGGCCTCGCCCTCGCGGCCGGCCTCGCGACCCTGCCCGCCACCGCCGTCGCCGCGCCGGCGGCGCCCGCCGCCCCGGCCGCCCACGCCGTTCAGGGCTACACCCCGGCGACGTACGCCGGTTCGGCCGCGGAGGCCGCGGAGGCCGCGAACAACCGGGCCTTCTTCCAGGCCGTGGTGGCCTCGGTCAAGGCCAAGCGGGCCGCCAACCCGTGGCTGCAGACCGTCACCGTCACCTACGACACCGCCAACGCCCCGTCCTTCACCAGCCAGATCGCCACCGCCGCGCAGATCTGGAACGGCTCCGTGCGCAACGTGCGGCTCCAGGAGGCCGGTGGCAACGCCGACTTCTCGTACTACGAGGGCAGCGACAGCCAGGGCTCGTACGCCAGCACCGACGGGCACGGCCACGGCTACGTCTTCCTCGACTACCAGCAGAACCAGGAGTACGACTCGGTGCGCGTCACCACCCACGAGACCGGGCACGTACTCGGCCTGCCCGACGACTACTCCGGCCCGTGCAGCGAGCTGATGTCGGGCGGCGGCCCCGGCCCCTCCTGCACCAACCCGTACCCCGACGCCAACGAGCGCGGCCAGGTCGACTACCTCTGGGCGAACGGTCTCGCGGCGGCCGACCAGGCTGTCCGGTAGCCGAGTTCGGGGCGCGGCGGGCCGCTCGGCCGGAATCGAGCGGCCCGCCGCTCTGGGTACTTCCCCGCTTCGGAGCCTAGCCGCCGCCCGAACGGAATGCCAGGGGAACGGTTGGGTCAAGGCCAGGGAAAGGCGGCTCGAATCGGCGAGAGCCCAGGGGTATTGCACGGAGCTATCGCGGATTGACATCATCCGCCCGCCCGCCGGGCTGCCCGAAGCTCTGGGGACATCACCCGTTGACCAGGTGTCCCCCCGGGCCGGCCCCCAACCGGCCACGGCACCACAGGAATCGGAGCCCCCACATGAAGCGATCCGTGCTGTCCGCCACCCTCGGCCTCGCCCTCGCGGCCGGCCTCGCCGTGCTGCCCACCACCGCCGCGGCCGCGGCCCCGGCCGCCCCGGCCGTGCAGGGCTACACCGCCTCGACGTACGCCGGTTCGGCCACCGAGTCCGCGGACAACCAGGCCTTCTACCAGGCCGTGATGGCCTCCGCGAAGGCCAAGCAGGCCGCCAACCCGGGCCTGGCGACCGTCGTGGTCACCTACGACGCCAGTTCGGCCCCGACCTTCCGCAACCAGATATCCCAGGCCGCGCAGATCTGGAACAGCTCGGTCGGCAACGTCCAGCTGCGGTCCGGCTCGGCCGCCGACTTCCGCTACTACGAGGGCAACGACAGCCGGGGCTCGTACGCCAGCACCGACGGGCACGGCAGCGGCTACATCTTCCTCGACTACCAGCAGAACCGGCAGTACAACTCGGTGCGGGTGACCGCCCACGAGACCGGGCACGTGCTCGGCCTGCCGGACCACTACTCCGGCCCGTGCAGCGAGCTGATGTCGGGCGGCGGCCCCGGCACGTCCTGCACCAACCCCTACCCGAACGGTACCGAGCGCAGCCGCGTCAACTCCCTCTGGGCGCGCGGCTGACGCTCCCGACGGACCCCGGACCGGCCGCCCCTCGCGGCCGGTCCGGGGTCTCCGCCGTGGGTTCCGGGATCGGTCACTCAAGGGCCTCGTCGCTGCGGGGCGTTGTCGGTGCCGCGTGCGAGCATGCGGCGAGACCGTACGCCCCCGACCGCAAGGTGCCGCCATGTCCCGTTCCGTCCCCGACCGGCTCGACGACCTTCCGTACGCCGAACTGCTGCGCCCGCACGCCGGGCCGCTGCGCAGCGACGAGCGGTACGACACCGCGCACTTCGACGGCGGCGAGCACACGGACGAGTCGGGCGCCGGGGCGGCCTTCCTGGAGTGCGCCTTCACCGGCGTCGCGCTCAGCGGGGTCAAGCTGCGCCAGGCCCGGTTCAACGAGGTCTGGGTGCAGGCCGGCCGCTGGGTGGCCTGCGACCTCAGTGACTCCGAGTGGCAGGACAGCGCCTTCGTCGGCGGTGTGCTGGCCGGGGTCGCCGGGTACGGCTCGGCGCTGCGCCGGGTCGTGTTCCGCGGCTGCAAGCTGGAGGCGGTCAACCTGCGGGCGGCCGTGCTGCGGGACGTCGTCTTCGAGGACTGTCTGCTGCGCGACGTGGACTTCGGCGAGGCGAAGCTGACGGGGGTGTCCTTCCCCGGCTCGACGCTGGAGGAGGTCCGGCTGCGCGGGGCCACGCTGAGCAAGACCGACCTGCGCGGCGCCGTCCGGCTCGGGCTGGCCGACGGCCACCAGGGGCTGCGCGGCGCGGTCATCAGCTCCACCCAGCTGCTGGAGCTGGCGCCCCAGTTCGCGCAGGCGCTGGGCATCGACGTGAAGGACCGCTGACGGCGGGCCGCCTCCGTCCCTCCCCGGCGTTTCCGTCGTGCGTTCAGCCCGGCGTCGCTCGGTGACACCCGGACGAACAGTCCGCCAATCCTGCTGCACGCATCTGGTGGCCGCTCCGTCCGAGGTGGAAACTGCTGCGCGATCGATGAGCCCGACTTGTGTACACAACATCGCCAGCGAAGGGACGGACTGGGCTGATGGCCGAGTTGAGTCGTAGGAAGTTCGTCACGCTGTCCGGCGCCGCCGCGGCCGGTCTCGCCGTGGCCGGCACCGGTGCGGCGGGAGCCGCCCCGGGCGCGCCCGCGGTGGCCTCCACCACCACGCTCCAGCAGACCGGCACCATCACCGACGCGCAGCACGTGGTGATCCTGATGCAGGAGAACCGCAGCTTCGACCACTACTTCGGCACGCTGCGCGGCGTGCGCGGCTTCGCCGACCGCAGCGCGATCCAGATCGCCGGCGGCTACAGCGTCTTCAACCAGCCCAACGGCCTGCTCAGCCGCCAGTACCCGTGGCAGTTCAGCCAGACCAAGCCGGCCGGCGGCGCCGACCCCGAGCGCCTCGCCCAGTGCAACGGCGACCTCAGCCACGGCTGGAGCGACCAGCACAAGGCGTGGAACGGCGGCAAGATGGACTCCTGGGTCGCCGCCAAGGGCAACGTCCGCACGCTCGGCTTCCTCACCCGCCAGGACATCCCGTTCCACTACGCGCTGGCCGAGAACTGGACCATCTGCGACGCGTACCACTGCTCCGTCCTGAGCGCGACCGGCCCCAACCGCACCTACCACTGGTCCGGCCAGATCGACCCGGCCGGCACCGCGGGCGGCCCGGCCTACGACGGCGGCGACGAGAAGGGCCTGCGCTGGCAGACCTACGCCGAGGCCCTGGAGAACGCCGGCGTCAGCTGGAAGGTCTACCAGAACGCCGCCGACAACTACGGCGACAACGCCCTCGCCTACTTCAGCCAGTTCTCCGGCGCCCCGGCCGGCAGCCCGCTGGCCGTCAAGGGCATGGGCTCGGTGCCCAAGGCCACCGGCAAGACCCCGGACGACATCGCCGCCGCGATCAAGGCCGACGTGCTGAACGGCACCCTCCCGCAGGTCTCCTGGATCGTCCCCGACCAGGCCTCCTCCGAGCACCCGTACGCCACCCCGGCCGACGGCGCGCACTTCGTCCACATGGTGATCGACGCGCTCAACGCGGACCCGAACGTCTTCAACTCGTCCGTCCTGTTCATCAACTACGACGAGAACGACGGCTTCTTCGACCACGTCCCGCCGCCGGTCGCCCCGGCCGGCACCCCGGGCGAGTTCTACAACGGCACCAACATCGGCCTCGGCTTCCGCGTCCCGCTGATCGCCGTCTCGCCCTGGACCCGCGGCGGCTGGGTCAACTCCGAGACCTTCGACCACACCTCGGTGCTGCGCTTCCTGGAGACCTGGACGGCCGCCCTCGGCACGCCCGCGCAGTGCGTGAACATCAGCGACTGGCGCCGCCGCGTCTGCGGCGACCTGACCAGCGCGTTCGACTTCGCCAACCCGGTCTACGGCCTGCCCGCGCTGCCGGACACCTCGCAGACCATCGGCCTGTCCGCCTGCGGTCCGCTGCCCAACCCGGCGCCGGTCAACAACCAGCTGCCGCTGCAGGAGAGCGGCACCCGCCCGGCCCGCGCCCTGCCCTACCAGCCGAACGCCAACCTGGACCACCTGGAGTTCGGCTCCGGCGGGGTGATGAAGGTCTGGATCACGATGGCCAACCAGGGCGCGGCGGCGCTGAAGTCCGCGCACTTCGCCGCCTACGCCAACGCCTACCGCAGCGGCGGCCCGTGGCAGTACACCGTCGACCCGGGCGGCAACACCAGCGACTTCTTCAACTGCGGCACCGGCTTCGGCGGCGGGCCGTACGACCTGACGGTGGTCGGCCCCAACCGCTTCCTGCGCCGTTTCAAGGGTGACGCCACCAAGGCGGGCAAGGACGCGGCCGTCACCGCCTCGTACGCGATCGAGCCGGGCACCGGCAAGCTCGCCCTCTACTTCACGCTGGCCAACAACGGCGGCACGCCGCTGACCTTCACCATCGCGTCCAACAACTACCGCACGGACGGCCCCTGGACGTACCAGGTCCCGGCCGGCGGCAGCGTCAGCGACTTCTTCAACGCCGTGGCGTACACCAACGGCTGGTACGACTTCACGGTGACGGTGGACGCGGACAGCAGCTGGTCCCAGCGCTTCACCGGCCACCTGGAGGCGGGCACGCCCAGCATCACCGGCTGACGACCGCCCTCACCGCGTGCAACGGCGGCCCCACGACCCGGTACCTCGGGTGGTGGGGCCGCCGTCGTCCCCGAGCGGGCCCTCCCGTCACCTTCGCCGGAACAGGTGGTGTGCGTCACGCCGCTCGGGCTGGGCACGACCTCCAGGTGGAACCGGTCGAGCAGCCCGTCGGGGGACTCCCAGAGCCGCAGTCCGGATCCGAGCTCCACCGGCGAGACCGCCACGTGCACGGTGGCGACGAGGCTTTCCTGCCGGCGGCCTCTCCCGCGGATGCCCGCCGTCACGGACGCGCGGCTGACTCCGGGCGGCTTCAGAGCCGGTCGTAAATGGTGGCGAGCTGCCGCAGGACGTCGGTCGCGACGTCCAGGGCGGTGGTGTCGTGGCGGGCGAGTGCGGTGTCGAGTGCCCGGACCAGGGCGTCCTGGCGTTCCTGGTGGCGGCTCCGGCCGGTGTCGGTGAGGGCGACCAGCACGGATCTCTTGTCACCGGCGGGGCGCTCGCGAGTGACGTAGCCGGCCGCGACGAGGCCGTTGACCAGCTGGGTGGTGGCGGCGCCGGTGGTCTCGGTGGCGGCGGCCAGTTGGCCGATCGGCAGCGGGCCGGTCTCTGCGAGGGCCCGCAGGGCGCGGGCGTGGGTGAGGGAGAGCGCGCCGGGGGTGCGGGTGGCGCGTCCGCGCAGCCGGGAGTCGGCGGCGCTGAGGCTGTAGGCGGCGCGCGCGAGCGAGTCCAGGGCCCGGTCGCGGGCGGCGCCGGACGGTGGTTCGGGCTCGGGCTGGGCCTGCGGCTGTGACATGGGGTGGTCTCCGTGGTGCGGGCGAGGGGCGAGTTGACAGGAGTTTAGCCTAAGTACTTAATAGATAAGTACTTAGCTAGGCATTGCGGAGCGGGGTCGGGTACCCCGTCGAGAGAGGACACCTGTCATGACCGCACGATCCACCGGCCAGAGCTGGGCCCTGGACATCGCCCTCGCCCAGGGCGGCTTCGACGCCCTGCACCCCCAGGCGAAGGGCACCCTGGAGCAACTGGGCCACGACCACACCGACTTCGACAAGGTCTTCGACCTGGTCCGGAGCGGCGTGATGCTGCCCAAGGCGTGGGCCACCATCGCCGGCCAGGCCGAGGAGCGCGCCGCCCACCACGAGCGCGGCGGCTTCGCGCAGACCGCCGCCGACCTCTACGTGCGCGCCTCGGTGATGTGGGGCCGCGCCCAGTACTCCGTCTTCGACGCCACCGACCCGCGCAAGCTCGCCTTCCGCGAGCGCGCCAACCACTGCGTCGAGCGCCTGGGCGCGCTGCGCGGCAACCGGGTGCGCCGCGTCGTCCTCGACTTCGAGGGCAAGCAGATCTTCGCCCTCCTCCACCTGCCGGCCGGAGACGTCAGGAACGCCCCCGCGGTGATCCTCGGCCCGGGGATGGACATGATCAAGGAGGACTACATCCACGCGGCCGAGCGGTACTACACCTCGCGCGGCATCGTGGCCCTGTCCATCGAGGGCCCCGGCCAGGGCGAGAGCCGGGCGAACGGGCTGACCGTCGACCTGACCAACTACGAGCGTGCCATCAGCCGTTACATCGACCACCTGGCCTCGCTGCCGGAGGTCGACGCGGCCCGGATCGGCATGTTCGGCATCTCGATGAGCGGCTACTGGGGCTCCCGCGCCGCGGCCACCGACCGCCGCCTCGCCGCGCTGGCCGCCTTCGAAGCCGTCACCGGCGACTTCACCACCATCTTCGAGCGCGCCCAGCCCACCTTCAAGAACAACTACATGTTCATGGCCGGCTACAGCGACGAGGACGCCTTCGACCGCGACCTGGTCGCCCGCATGCCGTTGGGCGACCTCGTCCGGGAGATCACCTGCCCGGTCCTCTACGGCATCGGCGAGTTCGACGAACTCACCGTGCTGGAGGAGGCGCTGGCCAACTACGAGCGGGTCCGCGCCCCCAAGGAGATCCGCGTCTACGAGAACGAGTTCCACCCGCTGGGCGGCACCGCCGCCGAGGTGTTCCGGTTCGGCGCCGAGTGGGTCGAGCGCGCCCTGAACGGGGAGTTCGCCGAGCCGGGCCGCGACGTGCGCCACTACGTCCACGACGACGGCCGCACCACCGACGGCACCGCCGACCCCACCTGGTGGCTCGGCACCGTCCCCACCCGGATCAGCGACGCACGCTGGGCGTAGCAGGCAGGCTCAGCCGAACGGGCCGCGCGGGAACCACGGATCGCGGACCTCCCGGGGCCCGTACGGCGTCAGCAGGGTCAGGGTGCACGGCGAGGCCGCGTACTCGGTCAGCTGCACCGCGCCGTGCATCAGCAGCAGGTCGTGGGCGCCGGGCAGCCGCCCGTCCGGTGCGGCGAGCGGGCCGACCCGCCGGCGCGGTCCGTCGTGCGGGTCCTCGGCGGTGCGCCGGGCGTGGCTTCCGGAAGGTACGACGGTCACAGCGGGCTCAAGACGGTGGCGTCAGTTCGGCCGACGGCTCCACCCTGCGCCCGGTCGGCGCCACCCGGCTACGGCCGTTGGGCGCGTCCACCCGGGACCAAAGGCTCAACCCGCGCGGCGCCCTGCCCCCGACCCGTCCACCCGGCCGCCGCTGCTCCCGGCCCGAGGTGCGCCCGTTCGCACCCGGTGTGAGAGTGGGGGCAGCCCGGCATTCCGTCATTCCCTCCGGAGGAGGAGCCATGGGCATCTTCGACAGGTTGTTCCACCGCGCGCCGCACGAGGCCGGCGGGCCGGACGCCTCCCAGCGGGCCGCCCTCGCCCACGACGAGGCCGTCGACGCGTTCGGCGACGAGGTCGAGCGCACCCGCGAGACCCAGGACCGGCTCACCCGGGACCGGCTCTCCCAGGAGGAGGCCGACCGGCGCGCCGCCGAGAACATGACGGCCGAGGGCGATCCCTGGGACTGACTCGCCACCGGTCGTGGCCCCCACGTCCAGCGGCCCCCCGTGTCACCGCTCCCGCGGCGGCAGCGGGGGGCGCCGCAGGTCCGGCCGGGGCGTGGACTCCGGCGGGGGCGCCGCGGCGGGCGCGTCCTCCAGCAGCTCCAGGGCCAGTTGGACGGCGGCGACCAGTTCGGGGTGGCGTCCCCGGGCCCAGTCCCGCGGGGTGCGCAGCACGTGCACGTCGGGCTCGACGCCCCGGTTCTCCACCGTCCAGCCGAGGCCGCCGCCGAACCAGGAGGCGTTCTTCGGCACCGAGATCTGGGTGCCGTCGCCGAGGGTGTGCCGTCCGGACATGCCGACCACTCCGCCCCAGGTGCGGTTGCCGACCACCGGGCCGAGCCCGAGCAGCTTGATCGCCGCGATGATCACGTCCCCGTCCGAGCTGGTCGCCTCGTCGGCGAGGGCCACCAGCGGGCCGCGCAGTGCGTGCCGGGGCCAGCGGACCGGTTGGCGGTCCCGGGTGAAGTCCCAGGCCAGGACGTGCCGGGTGAGCTTCTCCAGGACCAGTTCGGAGACGTTGCCGCCGGCGTTGCCGCGCACGTCCAGTACCAGTGCGGGCTTGTCCAGTTCGCGCCGCAGGTCCCGGTTGAACTGTGCCCAGCCGGAGCCGCCGAGGTCCGGGATGTGCAGGTAGCCGCACCGCCCGTCGCTGAACTCCCGGACCAGGGAACGGCGTTTGGACACCCAGTCCTGGTAGCGGATGGGCCGTTCGTCGGTCAGCGGGGTGACGGCGATCCGCCGCACCGGGCCGTCCGGGCCGCTGCGCAGGGCCAGTTCCACGGTGGTGCCGCCGGTGCCGGCCAGCAGCGGCAGCGGTCCGCGCACCGGGTCCACCGGGCGTCCGCCGACGGAGAGCAGTTCGTCGCCGTCCCGGACGCCCTGGGCGGCCAGCGGGGCGCGGGCGCGCGGGTCGGAGGACTCGCCGGCCAGCACCCGGTCGACCAGCCAGCGCCCGTCGGGGGCCCGGTGGGCGGTGGCGCCGAGCAGGCCGAGCGGCTGCTGGGCGAGCGAGGGCCCTTCGGCGCGCCGGGACGGGGTGACGTAGGCGTGCGAGGTGCCCAGTTCGCCGAGGAGTTCGCGCAGCAGGTCGGCGAAGTCGTCGGGTGAGCAGACGCGTTCCAGCAGCGGCTCGTACTGGGCGACCAGGGCGGGCCAGTCCAGGCCGGACATCCGCTCGTCCCAGAACTGGTCCCGGACGATCCGGGCGGCCTCGTGGTAGGCCTGGCGCCACTCGGCGGCCGGGTGGACGGTGTGGGTGATCCGGCGCAGGTCCACGCTGGTGCCGGCGGAGGGGGCGGCGACCGGGATCACCCGGAGCGTGCCGGCCGAGTAGACGGCGATCGAACCGCCGTCGCCGGAGACCGCGTAGCCGTCCAGCTTGTCCACCAGCGTGCTGCGGGTGCCCCGGGCCAGATCGAAGTGCTCCAGCGAGGGGCGGCCCGAGGTGTCCTCCGGGCTGGCGAAGGTCTGCCCGAGGGTGCCGGCGATCGGCCAGCGCAGCCAGACCAGGCCGCCGCGCACCGCGTCGGTGGCCGAGTACTTGGAGGCGATCACCGGGAACTGCAGCAGCCGTTCGGCGATGCCTTCGGGCTCGACCCGGACGGTGCCGTCGCCGCCGCCGTCCCCGCGCGGGGCGCCGTCCTCGACCGGCGCGGTGAACGGCGAGGGCGTGTCGGCAGTGAGCGGGACGAGGTACGGGCGGCAGCCGACGGGAAAGGAGAGGTCGCCGGTGTGCACGTCGTGGACCGGGTCGAAGCCGCGCCAGGACAGGAAGGCCAGGTATCGGCCGTCCCGGGTGAACACCGGCTGCTCGTCCTCGAAGCGGCCGTCGGTGACCTCGGTGATCGACGCGGGCGCCTCGGTGCGGGTGAGCCGGATCCGGCGCAGCGAGCGCCCGGCGACCGGCTGGGACCAGGCGATCCAGTGCGAGTCGGGGGAGAACCGGGCGCTGGAGACCGGCCCGTACTCGGAGGCGGCGAGCTCGCGCACCTCGCCGTCGGCGGCGGAGACCAGCAGCAGCCGCCCGTCCGAGGCGGCGGCGGCGAGGCGGCTGCCGTCGGGGGAGGCGGTGAGCTCCAGGACGCGGCCGAGCCGGCCGGCGGCGAGGATCCGGTGGCGGTGCTTGTCCCCGCTGCCGGACCCGGGGGTCCCCTCGTGCCCGGGCAGCGGCATCACCTCGATCGCGTCGGCGCCTTCCGCGTCGGTGACCCAGGCCGCCTCGCCGGTGTGCCCGAGCAGCACCGGCAGCCGGGTCCGCACTCCCGGGGTATCGGCGAGCGCGCGGGCCGGGCCGTCCTTGTGGGTGAGCCAGTACTGGCTGCCGCGCACGGTGATCACCCCGGCCCGGCCGCCCTGGTCGCAGGCGAGGTCCTTGACCTGCGACGCGGCGCCGACCTGGTACGGGCGGCGGCCGACCCGGGCGCCGCCGAGCGGGACGTCCAGCCGGCGCGGGGCGGGGGCGTCCAGGCCGTCCAGCAGCCAGAGGTCGCCGGCGTGCTGGTAGACGATCCGGGTGCCGTCGGTGGCGGCTTCGCGGGCGTAGTAGGAGGCGTGGTCGGTGTGCCGGCGCAGGTCGGTGCCGTCCGGGCGGCAGGAGTAGAGGTTGCCGATGCCCTCGTGGTCGGAGATGAAGGCCACCCGGTCGCCGAGGGGCCCGGCGACCGGCATCGGGGCGGCGAGGTGCCCGGTGTGGTCGGGGAGGATCCGCTCGCCGTCCGCCCAGAGCCGGCCGACGGCGCCGCCCCGGTAGCGCTTCCAGGCGGCGGGCTCGTGCGGGGCGGCGCCGGTGAGCAGGACGGTCCGCTCACGGCTCATCTGGGCGTCGCCGACCGGGCCCCAGGGCATACGCCGGCCGGGGGAACCGTCCGGGGGCAGGGCGTGCGCCCAGGTGTAGTGGCCGAAGGGCTCGTGGAAGGAGGTGACGGCGAGCACCTCGCCGTTTGGCAGCCAGCCGCGCACCCGGGTGTCCTGGCTGCCCCAGAAGCTGAGCCGGCGGGCCTCGCCGCCGTCGACCGGGGCGGTCCACACCTCGGGGGTGAGGCTCAGCCAGCTGGTCCAGGCGAGGGTGGTGCCGTCGGGGGAGAAGCGGGGGTGGCTGACCCGGGTACGGTCGCAGGTGACCCGCCAGGCCCGGCCGGTGACGGCGCCGCCGGTGTCCAGCGGGGCGATCCAGACGTCGTCCTCGGCGGTGAAGGTGAGCAGGCCGCCGTGCAGGTGGGGGTGGCGGAGGTAGCCGGGCGGGGTCACCCCTCCATCCTTCGACGGGGTGTCACACCCGGCAACCGGGACGGGCCGCCGGGGGCGCACGGAGCGGGTCCGCACGCCGACGGGGACCACGCTTGCACCTGACACCGGTGTGAGGTCCAACCATGGTCCCCATGGCGACCACACAGCTCCCGACTCCGGTACTCCGCAAGCCCTTCCCGCTCCCCTCCCTGCTCGCCCTGGCCACCGCCGTCTTCGTCACCGCGCTCACCGAGAACCTGCCCGCCGGGGTGCTGCCCGGCATGAGCGAGTCCCTCGGCGTCAGCGAGTCGGCCGCCGGGCAGACCGTCACTGTCTACGCGATCGGCTCCGCCGTCACCGCGATCCCGCTCACCGCGGCCACCGCCGGCTGGGGCCGCAAGCGGCTGCTGCTCACCGCGATGGGCGGCTTCGCGGTGGCCAACACGGTGACGGCGGTCTCCGGCAACTACCCGCTCACCCTGGCCGCCCGCTTCCTCGCGGGCGTCGCGGCCGGCCTCGCCTGGGCGCTGCTGGCCGGGTACGCCCGCCGGCTGGTGCCGGTCGAGCAGCAGGGCCGGGCGATGGCCGTCGCGATGGCGGGGGTGCCGGTGGCGCTGTCGCTCGGGGTGCCGGTCGGCACCTTCCTCGGCCGGATGTTCGCCTGGTGGGTGCCGTTCCTGGCCATGACGGCACTGGCGGTCGGCGTGGTCGGCTGGATCACGGCGATGCTGCCCGAGCAGCCCGGGCAGCCGGACGGCGAGCGTGCCCCGGTCCGGCACGCGCTCACCGTGCCCGGCGTGCTGCCGGTGCTCACCATGACGGTGCTCTACGTGCTCGCGCACACCATCCTGTTCACCTACATCGCGCCCTTCCTCGACGGGGCCGGCCTCGGCGGCGCCACCGGCACCGTGCTGCTGGTCTTCGGCCTGGCCTCGATGGCGAGCATCTGGCTCACGGGTGCCCACATCCACCGTCGGCTGCGGCAGTTGACGATCGGCGGCGCGCTGCTGGTCGCGGTGACGGCGGGCGCCCTCGCGGTGTGGTCCGGCAGCGCGCCGCTGGTGTACCTCGCGGCGCTGCTCTGGGGCCTGGGCTGGGGCGGTGCCCCGACCCTGCTGCAGACCGCCCTCGGCGACGCGGGCGGGGAGCAGGCCGACGCCGCCCAGGCCATGCTGGTGACCCTGTGGAACATCGCGATGGCGGCCGGCGGAGTGGTCGGCGGCCTGGTCCTGAGCGGCCTCGGCACCGGCGCCCTGCCGTGGGCGGTCCTCGCGCTGATGCTCCCCGCCCTCGCCGTGGCCGTCGGCGCCCGCCGCCACGCCTTCCCCCCGGTGCGCGGCTGACGTGCCGGCCGGATCCCGTGGCCGGATCCCGCGGCCCGATCCCATGGCGCGATCCCGGCCGTACACAGCCCGAAGTGCCGGAAGGCCCCTCGCTTTCGCAAGGGGCCTTCCGGTTGTCTGTGCGCCGCCAGGGACTCGAACCCCGGACCCGCTGATTAAGAGTCAGCTGCTCTAACCAACTGAGCTAGCGGCGCCTGCTGACGTGGGAGACATTACCTGGTCAGCGGCCGAAACACACAATCGGCCCGGAGGGTGCCACGGCGGGCCCGGAGTCCTCGGCCCGGGCCTCACATGGTCAGCACCACCTTGCCCCGGACGTGCCCGGTGCCGACCATCCGGTGGGCCTCGCCGGCCCGCTCCAGGGGGAGGGTCTCGGCGATCTCCAGCCGCAGTCCGCCCGCCTCCCACAGCCGGACCAGCTCGGCCAGTCGCTCGGCCGTGCGCGGAGCCCGCAGCTGCCGCACGCCCAGCCGCTGGGCGCCCGGGTAGTCGACCACGGTGCCGATCCGGTCCCGGTCGGCGACCAGCTCGACGGAGGCCTCCAGCGCGCCCCGCCCGGCGGCGTCGAAGGCGACGGTCACCCCCTGCGGCGCCGCCGCCCGGACCCGCTCGACCAGCCCCTCCCCGTACGCGACCGGGATCGCGCCCAGTTCGCGCAGGTAGGCGTGGTTGCGCTCGCTCGCGGTGCCGACCACGGTCGCCCCCCAGGCCTGGGCCAGCTGGACGGCCACCGTGCCGACCCCGCCCGTGGCACCGTGCACCAGGAGGGTGTCGCCGGGGCCGACCCCGAGCAGGGTGAGCGCCGCGTGCGCGGTCTGGCCGGAGGCGGAGAGCGAGCCGGCCAGCTCCCAGGGCATCCCGGCCGGCTTGGCCACCAGCTGGGCCGCGTCCACCGTGACCAGCTCGGCGTGGCTGTCCAGCACCCGGAAGCCCAGCACCTCGTCGCCGACCTTCCAGTCCCCGCCGTCCGGCCCCAGCCGGTCCACCACCCCGGCGAACTCGTTGCCGAGGACGAACGGCGGCTCGACCGCCAGCCCCGGCGGCCGGAACCCCTCCCGGATCGCCAGGTCCACCGGCTGCACCCCGGCCGCGTACACCCGTACCCGCACCTCGCCCGGGCCGGGCTGCGGATCGGGCACCTCGCCCACCCGCAGGACCTCCGGACCGCCGGACCGCGTCACGGTGACTGCCTTCATGTCTGCTCCCCGCCCCTGAACCGAACGTCGAACCTGGACCGAACGTCGAACCTGAACCGATCCTCGAACCGAACTGATCATCGAATCTGAACTGATTCTCGGACCTGAAGTCCGCTTGAGGTCAAGCCGTTATTCGGCGCGTCTTCACTGATGGGCGCATTGTCAGATTTATCCTGGGCGGCGCTCAGCCGTCCGTCGTCGAGAGGAACCTCCCCGTGGGCCAGCTGCCCCTGTTCTTCCTGGTGCTGCTCGCCTCCGTGGTCACCATGCCGCTCGGACGCAGGACGGGCGTGCCGCAGCCGGTCCTGATGACCCTGCTCGGCATCGTCATGGCGCTCGTCCCGCAGATCCCGGACGTCACCATCGAGCCCGAGCTGATCCTCCCGCTGGTCCTGCCGCCGCTGATCTTCGCGGTCGCCCGGCGCTCCTCGGTGCGCTACTTCAAGGCCAACGTCCGCTCGATCCTGCTGCTGGCCGTCGCCCTGGTGGTGGTCACCACGGCCGCCGTGGCCGGCACGGTGCACTGGCTGCTGCCCACCCTGCCGCTGGCCGCCGCGATCGCGGTCGGCGCGCTGGTCTCCCCGCCCGACCCGGTCGCCGCCGTCGCGGTCGCCGGCAGTGTCGGCCTGCCCCGCCGCCTGGTGTCGATCCTGGAGAGCGAGGGCCTGTTCAACGACGTCACCGCGATCGTCATCTACTCGCTGGCCATCGAGGCCGTGGTCAGCGGCGACTTCTCGGTCGGCCACGCGGTGCTGCGCTTCGTCCTGTCCGCGGTGCTGGCCGTGGTTGTCGGCGTCGCCCTCGGCTGGGTCAACGCCAAGCTCGCCGAGCGCCTGGACGACCCGACCCAGCAGGTCGCGCTCAACCTGCTGGTGCCCTTCGCCGCCTACACTATCGCCGAGGAGATCCACGGCTCCGGCGTGCTCGCCGTCGTGGTCTGCGCGCTCTACCTCGCCGAGCGGGCCTCCGACGCCGACGCCGTCTCCTACCGGCTGGTCGGCAACGCCTTCTGGGAGGTGGTCGAGATCCTGATCACCGGCGTCGCCTTCGGCCTGATCGGCCTGGAACTGGCCACCGTGCTCAAGGAGGCCGGCCGGGGCTGGACCGGCTTCCTCGGCGACGCCGCCGTCGTGATCGGCGTCGTCGTGGTGGTCCGGCTGCTCTGGCTGCTGCCAGCCGGCTGGGTGTCCCGGAAGCTGCGCAGCGGCGAGGACGAGGACACCCCGTTCAGCTGGAAGGAGAGCGTGGTCCTCTGGTGGTCCGGCATGCGCGGCGTGGCCACCGTCGCCCTGGCGCTCGCCATCCCGCTCACCCTGCACTCCGGCGCGGACTTCCCCGAGCGCGGCCGACTGGTCTTCATCGCCTTCAGCGTGGTGCTCTTCACCCTGCTGGTGCAGGGCCTGACCCTGCCGTGGCTGGCCAAGCGGCTCCGGCTGGACATCGACCAGGACGCGCACGAGCAGGCCGTCCGGCAGCTCTGGTGGCGGGCCGCCAAGGCCGGGCTCAGCCGACTGGTCGAGCTGGAGGAGCAGGACCGGCTGCCGGCCGAGGTCGCCGACCGGCTGCGGGACCGTCAGCACGACCGGCTGGCCCGGCTCTGCCCGGAGAACTACGCCGAGGAGGAGGCCGCCGAGGCCAAGCTGCGGCTGTCCCAGTGGCGGGCCGCCCGGGACGTCGAGCAGGAGATGATCGCCGCCTCCCGCCGCGAGATGCTCGCCGCCCGCAGCGAGCTCGGCGCCGATCCGGAGCTGGTCGACCGGGTGCTGCGCGGGCTCGACCTGCGCTCGGAACGGAAGTGACGGGCTGTCCGCCGTGGCGGGGCGGAATGTGCGCGACCGCCCCCGGGGTTGCATAGGCTGAACCCGGGCAGGCCGTCAACGGAGTCGGCGCACCACCAGTACCCGCACGACCTCGCGAAGCACCCTCACGCCTGGCCCTGCCGGTTTCTGCACCCAGATGAATCGAGGACCCACCGATGTCGGAGACCCGCGCCGACGCCCGCACCCCGCTGGACCGCACCCCCCAGTGGGCCGCCCTGGCCAAGCACCGGGCCGAGCTGGGCGACACCCACCTGCGCGAGCTGTTCGCCGCCGACCCGGAGCGCGGCCGCCGCCTGACCCTGCGGGTCGGCGACCTGCACGTGGACTACGCCAAGCACCTGGTCACCGACGAGACGCTGGAGCTGCTGCGCGAACTCGCCGCCGCCACCGGCGTCGCCGAGCTGCGGGACGCGATGTTCCGCGGCGAGAAGATCAACAACACCGAGCACCGCGCCGTCCTGCACACCGCGCTGCGCGCCCCGCGCGAGGCCGTGATCGAGGTCGACGGCGAGAACGTGGTGCCCGCCGTGCACGCCGTCCTCGACAGGATGGCCGCCTTCGCCGAGCGGGTGCGCAGCGGCGAGTGGAAGGGCCACACCGGCAAGCGGATCCGCGCCGTCGTCAACATCGGCATCGGCGGCTCCGACCTCGGCCCCGCGATGGCCTACGAGGTGCTCCGCTCCTTCACGCAGCGCGACCTCGACGTCCGCTTCGTCTCCAACGTGGACGGCGCCGACCTGCACGAGGCGGTCCGCGACCTCGACCCGGCCGAGACGCTGTTCATCGTCGCCTCCAAGACCTTCACCACCATCGAGACCATCACCAACGCGGTCTCCGCCCGCGACTGGCTGCTCGACGGCCTGGGCGCCGGCACCGAGGCGGTGGCCAAGCACTTCGTCGCGCTGTCCACCAACGCCCAGGGCGTGCAGGACTTCGGCATCGACACCGCCAACATGTTCGAGTTCTGGGACTGGGTCGGCGGCCGCTACTCCTACGACTCGGCGATCGGCCTCTCGCTGATGATCGCCATCGGCCCGGACGCCTTCCGCGAGATGCTGGACGGCTTCCACCTCGTCGACGAGCACTTCCGCACCGCCCCCGCGGAGGAGAACGTCCCGCTGCTGCTCGGCCTGCTGGGCGTCTGGTACGGCGCGTTCTTCGACGCCCAGGCGCACGCGGTGCTGCCGTACTCGCACTACCTGTCCAAGTTCACCGCCTACCTGCAGCAGCTGGACATGGAGTCCAACGGCAAGTCGGTGACCCGCGACGGCACCCCGGTGGACTGGCAGACCGGCCCGGTGGTCTGGGGCACCCCCGGCACCAACGGCCAGCACGCCTACTACCAGCTGCTGCACCAGGGCACCAAGGTGATCCCCGCCGACTTCATCGGCTTCGCCGAGCCCGTCGCCGACCTGCTCCCGGGCCTGGTCGCCCAGCACGACCTGCTGCTGGCCAACTTCTTCGCCCAGACCCAGGCGCTGGCCTTCGGCAAGACCCCGGAGGAGGTCGCGGCCGAGGGCGTGCCCGCCGAACTCGTCCCGCACAAGACCTTCAAGGGCAACCACCCGACCACCACGATCCTGGCCGGCGAGCTGACCCCGTCGGTGCTCGGCCAGCTGGTCGCGCTCTACGAGCACAAGGTGTTCGTCCAGGGCGCGATCTGGAACATCGACTCCTTCGACCAGTGGGGCGTCGAGCTGGGCAAGGTGCTCGCCAAGCGGATCGAGCCGGTGCTGCTCACCGGCGAGGGCGCCGAGCAGCTGGACAGCTCCACCGCCGAGCTGGTCGCCCGCTACCGCGCGCTGCGCGGCCGCTGAGCCCCGGCCGGGCCGTCCGCTCCGGCGGGCGGCCCGGTCCGGTCCGTTTCTCCCGAGGCCGGAAATGCCGGAAGGCCCCTCGCTTTCGCAAGGGGCCTTCCGGCTGTCGGTGCGCCGCCAGGGACTCGAACCCCGGACCCGCTGATTAAGAGTCAGCTGCTCTAACCAACTGAGCTAGCGGCGCCTGCTGACAGAGAAGACTGTAGCAGCGCCGTGCGGCCGAGCCAAAATCGAATACCGGTCGCTCCGTGTTCACCCGCCGGTCACGACGGCCGCCCCGGCGGGCACCGGTACGCCCGGCTCGCGCGCCGCCCGGACGCAGGCCCACAGCACCACCGAGGCGCCGGGCAGCCAGGGTTCCCGGTCCTCCGGGGCGACGATCCACCGGCCGACGCCCTGGCCGGGGGAGTCCGGGCTGTTCACCATGCGCTGCAGTGGCGGCACGGTCACCGCGTCGCCCTTGCCGTGGCACAGCAGCGGCGGCACGTCCCGCGCCCACTCCTCCCAGGCCAGCAGCCGGCGCAGCCGGGGTGCCGCGCCCGGCTGGACGAACAGCAGGGTCCGCCCCCGGTAGGCCGCGACCGGGCCGCAGCCCGGGCCGGAGGCCCACAGTTCGTCCAGCACCCGGCGGCCGAACAGCGCCGGCATGCTGATCACGTCGAAGGCGCGCCCGCAGGGCAGCACCGAGGGCGCCCACGGGCGGGTCTCCCAGAGGGCGCGCATGCTGCGCGGGTACTCACTGGCGGAGGCGAGCCAGGCCTCCCCGGCCACGCTGACGTACTCCACCGACTGATGCGTCCAGATGTCCACGCACAGCAGCGTGCGCCGTGTGTGCCCCCGGCACGGCGGAAAGCGCGGTTCGCCGGACAGGGCGGCGGGGACTCGCGTACCCTCCGCCGCTGGCATATGCCGGAGGCCCGGGAAGTCAGTCCTCGTGGCGGCGCGGCTGGAGCAGGGTGCGGCCGTACTCGATCATCTTGGCGGCGTAGTCCGGGGTCCAGTCCGCCCGTACGGCGACGTCGGCGTCCGACAGCGCGTCGAACCGGCGCGGATCGGCCAGCTGGGCGGCGGCGACCGCCTGGAAGTCGGTGGCCCGTTCGGCGGCCGCCCGGAAGGCCAGGGCCAGCTCGGTGGAGCGGCGCAGCAGCTCCGCCGGGTCCTCGATCGACTCCAGATCGAAGAATCGTTCCGGCTCCGGTTCGGCGGACTGCGGCTCGAACAGCAGCTGCGCCGGACGCACGCGCCTGGTGGGCTCGGTCGACTCTGTAGGGGAGTCGGGCATGGACGGACACCTCCGGGGTCTCGATGGGGCGGGCGGAGCTGCTCCGGGCTGCGCCGCCCGGGTTGTGGCCGTCGTCCATTGTCTCGCGGCGGCGGCCGGTAACGGAACGGTGCGCGTGCGGGCGCTATTCCCCGGCGCGCGCCGGGGGGCGTGCCTCGTGCGCCGCGTGACCTGGTCGTATGCGAATCGGTTGGCAGGGCGTTCGGTCGTACCAGCCACTCACAGAACCGGGAGATCCGCATGCGTATGCGCAAGGTCCTGCCCGTCGGCGTCCTGCTGGCCACCCCCGCCCTCCTCGGCCTGGCCTCGGCGGCGCCGGCCTCCGCCGCCGAGACGGCGAAGGTCGTGGTCGGGCAGCCGAGCAACCCCGGCGGCTTCTCGACGGCGACCTGCCCGAGCGGCACCCACCTGACCGGCGGCGGCTACCGGCTCCAGCCCGACGCGGAGGGCCCGGTCCGCGCCAACGGGCCGACCCTCGACGCGACCGGGTGGAGGGCGCAGGCCGAGCGGGGGTCCGTCGTGGCCTACGCCGTCTGCGAGACCGAGGACTGACCCGCCGGCCCGCTAGCGCAGGTGGACCCGGTGGCCGCTCAGGTGGTGCAGCACCTGGTGGTTGGCCTCCCAGCCGTCCGGGAAGGCCACCGGGACGCCCAACTGCACCGGCTCGGTCGCCGGGTGCTCGTCCAGCAACTCGGCGATCCCGGCCCGCGCCACCACGATGCAGGCGTGCCGGTGGCGGGAGGCGAGCACGCAGAGCCGGCCGGTCTCCAGGTGGAAGGCGGTCGCGTCCGGGCGGCCGGAGAGCGGGTGCAGCACCACCGTGACGTCGTACTCGCGGCCCTGCAGCCGGTTGGCGGTGTCCACCGTCACGGCGGGCCCGGCCGCGCCGTCCACCGGGACGCCCGCCTTGAGCAGGGCCGCGCGCACCGCCGCCGCCTGGTCGCGGTGGGCGGTGCCGACGGCGATCCGGTCCGCGGTGAGCGGTGCCTCGCCCTGCTCGGAGTGCGCGGTCAGCCCGCGCTCCAGCAGCCGGCGCACGGTCGCCGCGACCGCCGCCACGGCCTGCGGGTCGGTCCGCACGGTGTGCCGGGCGGGCAGCTCCAGCAGCGCCCAGCCGTGCTCGGCGGCCCGGTCGATCGCCGCGTCCAGCGCCGAGCCGTCGGGGCGGACGGCGGCCGTCAGCCGGCGGTCGTCCGGCCCGGTGCCGGAACGGAACGGCGTGTACGGGTAGAAGGCCCGGGAGATCAGCGGCGCAGCGCTGGCGGGCAGCCGCCAGGAGACCGGCAGCCGGTGCGGCTCGATCTGCGGGTTGTGCGCCAGCAAGGTGACCACGGCGCTGCCGGACGGGTCGTACGACAGGCCGGCCCACTGCGCGGTTCCGACCACCGTGAACGGGTCCAACTGGCCCGGGTCGCCGACGAACAGCGCCCGCTCGAACAGCCGGGCCACCGCGAGCAGGGCGTCCGAGCGCATCTGGTACGCCTCGTCGACGATCGCGTGCCGCCACGGCGCCTCGGCCCGCACCCACTGCCACTTGGCGGAGGTGGAGATCACCACGTCGTGCTCGACCAGGTCGGCGACCTTGTCGGAGGGTGTGACGTTGGCGTGCTTCAGCACCTCCGGACCCGGACGGGAATCCGCGGCGTGCAGCCGCCCGATCGTCAACTCCGGCGCCTTCTCGGCCAGTCGGCCCACCAGGTCGTCCACCTGGCCGTTGGTCTGGGCGACGATCATCAGCCGCTCACCGGCCTCGACCAGCTCACGGGCGGCCCGCACCACGAGCGTCGACTTCCCGGCGCCGGGCGGGGAGTCCACCACCACGCCGCGCGGGGCGCCGACCGGCGGGCGGACGGTCGCCGCCAGGATCCCGGCCACGGCGGCGTCGGCGGCCGCGCCCGGGGCCTGCTGGGGCGTCGGCCGGGCTGTCGGGCCCGGCTGGGGGGTCGAGATGGTCATCACTCCCACTCCTCGAAGGCGGACGGGGCGGCGGCGGACGGGCCGGGGACGGACGGGCCGGGGACGGGCGCGGCGCCGGGCGGGCCGCCGTGCGTCCAGGGGGTGTCGTCCGGCTCGGGCAGCGGCGCGGACTGGCGGACCGTCAACTCGAACAGGGTGAAGGTGACCGGCTCGCCGGGCTCGGGCAGGCTGCCCGGCTCCGGCTCCTTCCTGCGGCCCATGCCGGACAGCACCCGCAGCGTGACGGTGCCCTCGGCGGTGTCGACCGCCACGATCTCGGCCTTCTGCGCGGACGGGCCGTGCACCCGGTACGCCTCCCGGCCGAGGTCCGCGTGCGGACGGTCGGCGGTGCGCAGAGTGACCAGCGGGCGGGGCTTGGGGGAGCGGCCGGTGGTGTCCCAGTCCGGCACCACCTCGGTCACCACGCCGCTGAACGCCTCACCGGCGAGGCGGTGTTCGGCCATCGCCAGCGGGTCGTCCAGCGCCTCCTGGACGTCCAGCCGGGCCTGCTCGCGCTCGCGCTGGGCGAGCTTGCGGGCGGCGGTGACGGCGTCGTCCTGCCGGGGCTGCGGCGGCTCGCCGGCCGCCAGACGGTCCCGGTGGCCGGTGAAGGACCAGCGGTCGGCGGTCCAGCGCTCCTCCAGGTGGCCGGCCGGCGGCAGCTCGCGCAGCAGGTCCAGGCCCTGCCAGACGTCCCGCCAGGTGGGCAGCAGGACGGCCGTCAGCGCCTCCTCCAACTGCCCGACCGCGGCCCGCACGGCCGCCCGGGCGCGCTCGGCGGCGGCCTCGTCGCGCTGCTCGGTGCTGTGCTGCAGGGCGCCCACGGCGGAGTCGTAGCGGGTGATCGCCGGGGCGAGCACGGCCTCGTCGAAGCGGGGGTCGGTGGCCGGGCCGGCCGGCGGGTGCAGCAGCTGACCCCGGTCGTCCCGCGCGGACTCGGCCAGCTCGGCCGCCTCGGCACCGGTCAGACCGGGCGGCGGGCGGTGCCAAGCCAGCCGGGCCGCCAGGTGCTGGTCCTCCAGGTGGCTCTGGCCGGTGGCCCAGTGCCGGGCCAGCAGGCCGGTCATCGGCAGCAGCAGACCGGAGCCCGGCACTTGGGCGCGGTCGGTGAGATGGGTCAGCCAGCGGCCCAGCAGCGGCACCCGGACCGGCGCCGGGTAGGGGCCCGGCTCGGCGTCCTCGGCGGTGCGGCGGAAGCGGGTCGAGCGGCCGATCAGGGCGAGGTGCTGCACCCCCGCGCCGTTCGGCACGACCAGCTGCGGGGCGTCCGCGCACAGCTCGCGGAACACCTGGGTCTTCTCGCCGGTCTCCGGGTCCTTCTCGGAACCCTCGACCTGCTCGACGTCGTCGGCGAAGGACTCCAGGTAGGGCAGCAGGTCGGCGGCCAGCGCGGCGAGGAAGTCGAACCGCAGGGTGCGGTTGAGCGGCTGCGGCACCAGGTGCAGCCGGGGCGCGTCCCGGTCGGTGCCCAGCATCACCGCCAGCGGCGCGCCGGCCTCGCCGGCCGCGGTCAGCGGGACCAGCACCATCGGGCGGTCGGACAGGTGCCGGTGCCGGACGGTGGCCAGCGGCTCGGCCCGGCCGCTGCGGACGGCCTCCAGCCGGGCCAGGGTGGTCAGCAGACTCATGCGCCCGCCTCGCTGCGCTCGTTCATGCGTTGATCGCCAGCCAGGGCCAGGGCCTCCGCGCGGAGGGCGGCCGCGTAGGCCAGGCGCTCGGCGGCGTCGTCCGTAGCGCCGGTCTCGGTGCCGGAGGCTGCGGCCAGCGCGCCGGCGACCGTCCGGATGCTGCCCAGCTCGCCGCGCACGCCCCGGCCGAGCTGCTCGACCCGGTCGCCGCAGCGGGCCCGGGCTCGGCAGTGGAAGCCGAGCTCGCAGGTGGAGAGGCAGTCCGGGCTGTACGCGGCGGGCACCGCCTCGACCGAGGCGGTCAGCCGCTCGGTGGACCGCGTCGGCGCGCCCGCCTCGTCGGACGCCAGGTCGAAGTCCGCGTCCGGCGGCAGCGCGTCCAGCAGCCGGCCGATGCCGGTCATCCGGCTCAGCTGGCGGCGGGTGGTGGCCAGCTCGCGGCGGACGTCGACGGCGACCGCGGTCGGCCGGTTGCCGAAGTCCTTGGGGCAGACCAGCAGCACGCTCGTCCGGGGGCTGCCGGGCAGCCGCTGCTCGGTGTACGGGTCGCCGCTCAGGGGCACCCCGGCCGCCGCGGCGGCGGCCTGCTGGAGTGCCAGCACGTACACGGCGGCCTGGCGGGCGGCGGCGCCGACCTTGGCCGGGTCCGCGCTGCCGTCGACCACCGGGAAGGACTTGATCTCGACCACCGTGCACCGACCGCCGTGCACCACGAGCGCGTCCGGCTCCAGGTAGGCGGTGCTGCCGGCCACGTCCAGGCGCAGCAGCGGGTGGTCGAGCAGCGTCCAGGCCTCCGGGTCGGCGGCGGCCCGGGCCAGCGCCTGGACCGTCCGTTCGGCGCGGACGGCCGGGCCGGAGCGCTGCAGCAGGTCCGGCACCTCCAGCGGGGCGTGGCCGTCCGTCGGGACGTCGAGGTGGCGGCGCAGCGGCTCCAGCAGGGCGGCGTAGTCGTCGGCCTTCAGCCGGGACTCGAAGATCACGCCGCGGGCGATCGCGAAGGGGGACTGGCCGAAGGGGGCGGGGCGGCCGAGCCGGGCGGCCAGCGCCGATTTGTCGATCCCGGCCGCGTCGAGCACCGCGCGGCGGTGGCAGCCGGGATTGGCGGCGAGCGCGGCGAGGGAGCGGGCGTTCAGGCTGCGCTGCGGGGCCGGTCCGCGCAGCTCGGCGAGCCGCTGGGCGAGCGGCTCAGCGGACCCGCCGGGCGGGACGTTCGTCGAGACGTTCATGGTGCGGCCCAGTGTCGCATCCGGGTCCGACAACGCGGTGCGGACCGGCCGCCGGGCGACGCGGCGGGTGGCCGGAACCGGTGCCCGCGGCCACCCGCACCGGCCCGCGATCGTGGCCGCAACCCGGGTGGGGGATCATGGAGCCCGGTGCTCAAGGGTGAGACCGACCGTTGCCGCCCCGTTGCGAGGAGCCCCCCATGCCCGCCCGAATCGTGCTGGTCCGCCACGGCGAGACCGAGTGGTCCGCCACCGGCCGCCACACCGGCCGCACCGACATTCCGCTGACCGAGGAGGGCCGCGCGATGGCCCGGGCCCTCGGTGCCCGCCTCGCCAAGGCCCCCTGGAACGGGCTGCCGGAGGCGCTCGTCTACACCAGCCCGCTCGGCCGCGCGAAGGAGACCTGTGCCCTGGCCGGCTTGGGCGATCGCGCGGTGGATCGTCCGGAGCTGATGGAGTGGGACTACGGCCTGTACGAGGGCCGCACCGGCGTGGACATCCGGGCCACCGACCACCCCGGCTGGCTGATCTGGCGGGACGGCGTGCCCGGCGGCGAGAAGCTTTCCGAGGTGGCGGCCCGGGTGGACGCCTTCCTCGCCGACCTCAACCAGGAGCACGGCGTCCCGGAAACGGACACCACCGTGATGCACTGCGCCGACCGGGACGTCGTCCTGTTCGCGCACGGCCACCTGCTGCGCATCCTGGCCGCCCGCTGGCTGGGCCTGCCGCCCGAGTTCGCCCAGCGGTTCAAGCTCGGCACGGCGGCGCTGTGCGTGCTGTCCTGGGAGTACGGCGCCCCGGCCGTGGAGATCTGGAACGACCTCTCCCACCTGGACGGGCTGAACGCCGGGCACTGAACGCAGGGCACTGAACGCAGGGCACTGAGCGCCGGGCCGCGCCGTCCTGCGCCGGCTCCCGGCGCGGGCACTGAACGCCGGGCACGGACGCCCGCGGCGTCCCCGGGCGGCGGCCGCTGGCCTAGGCGGCGGCCGCCCGGTCGTACTCGGCCAGGAACCGGCGCACCTCGGGCACCGCGGCGTGCGGGCGCAGCCGACCGGCGGTGTCCGCCAGCATGCTCCGGATCCGGGCCGAGCGGACGTCGGCGAACAGCGCGACGGCGGACGAGCCGTGGTGTGCGGCGCCGGCCACGTCCCCCCGGCCGAGCCGGTCGTGGGCCAACTCGGCGGTGTACAGCACCCGGTTGCGGACGAATTGCGGCTTCTGCAGCCTTATGGCCAGCCCGGCCTGCTCGCTGGCACGGTCCCAGTCGCCGAGCGCGGACCAGCACTGCGACTGGAGGCCCGCGATCTCGGCCTCGCCGAAGAAGGACATCCACTCCGGATCGGCCTCGGAGGGGCCGTGGTCGAACAGCGCGTACGCCCGGCCGAGCGCGCGTTCGCAGGAGGTGCGGTCCTGCAGCACGGCCCAGGCGCCGGCCTCACGCATGGCCAGCAGGGCGAGCAGCCGGTCGGAGCCCAGCTCCCGGGCGGCGACCTGCCCGGCCTGGGCGGCGCGCAGCGCCTCGCGGGGGCGGCCGGCGTCCCGGGCGAGGAAGGCACTGTTGCAGAAGACGTGCGCCTCCAGCGCGGAGTCCCCGGCCATCCGGGCGGTTGCCAGCGCTTCGGCGTAGAGCGAGCGGGCGTCCGCGAGCCGGTTCGAGTCGTGCGCCAACCAGCCCACCGAGATGGCGAGTTCGCCGGCTCCGGCCTGCAGTCGGCGTTCCGTCTCGGCGCTGTACTCGCCCTCGTTGAGCAGCACGTACGCATTGCGCAGCGACTGCCCGGCGAGCTCGTACAGGGCGTCGGCGCCGTGCGCGTCGTCGGCCAGCCGGATGTCCCGGACGGCCTGTTCGACACCGAAAACCTCGGCGGCGCCGACCCGCCGCAGCGGCGGCACCGGCCCGGGTCGGCCGGGCACCAGGGGGTCGGTCGAGAGCAGCGACGGTGCGGCGAACTCCGCACCGGGAAGGGTGCCTTGGCTGGTGAGCACACCGGAGGCACCGTCGGCACCGGCCTGTCGACCGGCGGCCACGGCCGACCGGTCGATGCCGATCACGGAGGCCAGCGCGGTGGTGCCGCCGGCCAGGAACGTACGGCGACGCACGTCGTCGTTCTCCTCGTCGAGATAGGGCGATCCATCGAGCCCCCGGGGCACCGCGCCAGGGCTCGGCCACGGGGGGCCGTACGGAGCGGTTGGATCCGCGTACGGCGAGGCAGCGTACGGGAGTTGAGTGGAGAGTGGTGAGCGCGGGGCGGGCAGGGGCGGGAACGGCGGGTGGAGCGGAGGCGGTTCGGTCCGTCCGCCGCCGTCCGCCGAGCGGCGGCGGACGGCGGCCCGGGGGGCGAAGCCGAGGTCTTCGAGCGTGTGGCCCGGCCACATGTGCCGGAAGACCCGCTCGTAGGCGTAGTTGGGGCAGCGGATCTCACCGGACTCGACCCGTCCGACGTAGCGTGCGTCGCAGGAGACGTGCTCGCCGATCTCGCGCGCGGCCCGGCGTACCGCCATGGCGAACTCGCCCGGCGAGCGGTCGCCGCGCAGCGCGCGCATCACGGTGTTGGGGAACGGTCGGTTCGGCTTGGCCGGTGGGGTGGCTGCCATGGCGCCGAGAGTACTCGGAGTCACCGACCGGCCACATTGGGTTGGCGGGAGGTGTGCTGACAATCCCGGGCAAAACAGGCGATGTTGCGGGATATCTGCCATGAAATGCCATGCCTTGCTGTAAGGCGCCCCGTGGCCTCAGGTGCATCCTCCGCGTTGTCCTGATACGTGGAAGCCCAGGCCGTCGCCCCGGCCCGTCCCAGCCCGGTGGCCCCTCCGGGCGGCTGTGCTTCCGGATCCGACGAGGTACAGGAGGGCCCATGATGGCCACCGGACTGCCGCAGCACCGACCCGTCGCGGGGGGCGTGCTCGCCGGCGCAGCCCCCGCCCTGCTGCCCGACCCCGCCGACGACCGGATCCCCGGCCGGGGCCCGGTCGAGGGCGGCCGCGCCTCCTGCGGCGGCCCCCGGCGTGAGCGCGCTGTCCCCGACGAGGTCACCCTCGTCACCGCCTGCGACACCGTGACGGTCGCCCTGCGGCACGGCCTGGAGGCCGTCGACATCCTGAGACTGCGCCGCGCCTGCGGGGCCGTGCTGCAGAGCCGCAACGGCAGCACCCTCTCCTTCCTCGTCCCGGCCGGCGCCTGGGAGACCTGGCACCTGCCGGGAAGCTCCTGTACGGCCGGCGCGCTCGTCCCCGCCGCCACCGACCCGCGCTGGGTGATCCCACCCGCCGGCTCCGGCTGCACCGCCCGCCCCACCGACGCCTGGGTACTCCGCTCCGCCCTCTGCGAGGCCGCCTGCACGCTCACCGCGGGCGGCCTCGGCCCGTTCTAGCGGGCGTGCCGTGCGGATCCCGCCGGGCCCGCGAGCACCGCTCGCCCCGCCGGCCGGGTCCCCGTGGCGCGCCCTTGAGCGGGGCTGTATCGCCGTGGTGGCGACTGGTGCCCCGCGCCGGCCGAGACAGGTCCCCCATGCCTGCGGCGGCAGGTGCCCCCGCGCCTGCGGCGGCAGCTCCCCCCGCGCGCCTGCGGCGGCAGCTCCCCCCGCGCGCCTGCGGCGGCAGCTCCCCCCGCGCGCCTGCGGCGGCAGCTCCCCCCGCGCGCCTGCGGCGATAATGGCCCCCATGGGACGAAGCAGCAGAGCCGCGCGCGGCAGCGAGACGGCGGTCACCACCGGCGTGGGCGGGCGCACCCACGCCCAGGGGCCGCTGACCCGTCCCGTCGGCTCCGGCCTGGCCGAACTGCGGCCCGACCGAGACCGCCCGGCCGCCTGGTCGCTGCTGATCGACGGCGCCCCGCAGTCCCTGGTCGACCTCGCCGACCCCACCCACCTCGGCTTCGAGTACCAGCGCCGGCTCGGCCACCTGATCGACCTGGTCGCCCCGCCCGGCCGCCCGCTGACCGTCCTGCACCTGGGCGGCGGGGCCCTCACCCTGGCCCGTTACGTCGCCGCCACCCGGCCGCGCTCCCGCCAGCAGGTCGCCGAGATCGACACCGCGCTCACCGAACTCGTCCGCGCCGAACTGCCGTTGGAGCGCGGCTGGCAGATCAAGGTGCGCGGCGGGGATGCCCGCAGCGTGCTGGAGCGCACCCCCGAGGGCAGCGTCGACCTGGTCATCACCGACGTCTTCTCCGGCGCCCGCACCCCGGCCCACTGCACCACCGTCGAATTCACCTCGCTCGCCGCCCGCGCCCTCGCCCCCGGTGGTTGGTACACCGCGAACATCGCCGACGGCGGCGCCCTCCCCTTCGCCCGCTCCCAGGTCGCCACCCTCGGCGCGGTCTTCCCCGAGCTCTGTCTGATCGCCGACCCGGCCGTCCTGCGTGGCAAGCGCTTCGGCAACCTCGTACTCGCCGCCGCCCACACCCCCCTCCCGGCCGCCGACCTCACCCGTCGCGCCGCCTCCGACTCCGCCCACGCCCGCGTCGAACACGGCCGGACCCTCGGCGACTTCGCCGCCGGAGCCACCCCGGCGACGGACGCCACGGCCGCGCCGTCCCCGGAACCGCCGCCGGGCGTCTTCCACTGACGGACGGCGGTCGCTGTTTCCGCAGGCAGGCACCCCGAGAGAAGGCCCACCATCGGCGGAACGGTGCCGGCAGGGCCGGTTCGCGGGCGCCATCGCGCTCCCTGACGGCCGTAAAGCCATTGGCAGGCGACCGAGTTGCTCGCGGCCGCCCGTTCAGTGCCCGCCTGTTGAGTGCCCGCCTGTTCAGTGCCCGTCTGTTCAGTGCCCGTCTGTTCAGTGCCCGCGCGGCAGCCCGCGGTGCTTGCACATGGCCGCCCCGGTGAGCAGCAGCCCGGCGGCGATGGGGGCGAGGACGGCGGTCGCGGTGGCGGAGCCGTCGGCCACGGCGGTCACCGTGGCGGTGTCGGCGACGACGAGCGTCTCCGGCGTCCCGCCGGCGCCCGGCACGGCGACCGCCGTGGCAGGGCCTGTGGGGGCCGGCGCGCGTTCGGGGTCGGCGGAGGTCCCGGCAGGGGTGTCGGCCTCGGACGTCTCCGGGGCCGGCGGAGCCTCCGAGGCCTCGCGCTGCCGCGGAACGGTGGAGCGGGTGGTGCCGGGCTGCGGCCGCTCGGCGGAGGGCAGTCCGGTGGGCTCGCCTTCGCGGGAGGCGCGGGCCTCGGCGGGCCGGGCCTGGGCGGGGACGGTGTCGAGCAGGCCGGAGGCGAGCGCGAAGGCGTCGGGCACGGCGGCCCGCTGGCCGGGCAGGGGCAGGCCACCGGCCCGGATCTGCTCCTGCAGGGTGTCGCCGACCGTCCCGGGGGCCCCTTCGACGGTGCCGCCGCCGGAGACTTCCCCGGCGAGCCCGGGAGAGCGGCGCGGCGCCCCGCCCGTCGACGGCCCCGGCCCGACGGGGTGTTCGGCTGACTGGCCGTCGAGCGCTGGTCCGTCGAGCGCCGGTGCATCGAGTGTCGGCCCGGCGGGCGCCGGTGCGCCGTACGGGGCGTGGTGCGCGGCGGGTCGGGCAGGTTCCCGCGGTGGGTCGGCGGACGCCGCGTACGCGCCGGCTGCGCCGAGGCCCCAGAGCTGTGCGAGCAGGGCGCCGGCGGCCGCGACGGCGCGGGGGCGGGGCAGCCAGCGGGCGATCCCGCGCCGGTCTCCGGCGATGCCGCGCCGGTCTCCGGCGACGCCGCGGGGGACGGGTTCCTGGGGCTTGGTCGCGTGATTGGCTCGCACGTGAGTTGAGAACGAGCGGACGGGCGGTGAGGTCACGCCCAACCGTCACGGACAGTCATCGTGCGAGCGGCCCCGGGGCGGCGTTCCCGGGGCCACCGACCGCGCGGCGGTCAGGAGTTGGGACGCAGGGTCCAGGTGACCGTCATCACACCGGTGACGGCGCCGTCGGCGCGGGTGATCTCGACGGTGACCGGGAACTCCGGTCGGCCGCCGGCGTCCAGCTCGGCGACGACGTCGGCGGCCGGGCGCCCGAGCACGGCGGTCGCGGTGACCTCGCCCATGGCGAGCTTCTTGTACGCGATCTCGGCGTTCACGGCCAGCGGCACGGCCCGGGACAGCTGGTCGCCGAAGGCGGCGAGCACGATGCAGCCGCTGGCGGACTCGGCGAGCGTGAACATCGCGCCGGCGTGCGGGCCGCCGACGTGGTTGTGGTACGCGGGCTGGTCGGGCAGTCGGAGCACGGCGCGCTCCGGGGTGGTCTCCAGGTACTCGAGCTTGAGGGTGTGTGCCATCGGCACGGTGGCGTCGAGCATCTGGCCGATCGTAGGTGTGGTCATGGCGACGATGTTACTAGCCGGTAGCTTCCGGCGGCAGGGGCCGAACGGAAAAGCCGGGCCACCGGGCGCAGTTGAAGGAGCGCGAAACAGGGGGAACGCGAAAACGCCCGAGGGGCCGACCTCTTGAAGAGATCGGCCCCTCGGGCTCTGGGGTGAGTGACGGGACTCGAACCCGCGGCCACCTGGACCACAACCAGGTGCTCTACCAACTGAGCTACACCCACCATCTGTCCGGTCCGTTCCCGCTCTCGCGTTCCCGTTCCGACAGGAAGAACTCTACAGGATCCGAGAGGGTGCTCGCGCCAGGGTTTCGTTCCGACGGACGCGGGCACCCCCGCGGACCCGCAGCGGGTGCCCGCCGGGCGTCCGCTGCTCCCGGGATCAGCCGGTGGGGGCCTGGTACTTCCCGGCGATGGCACGCGCGGTGTCGGCGTCCGGGCCGGGCTGCGGGACGAACACGGCCTCGCGGTAGTACCGCAGTTCGTCGATGCTCTCCCGGATGTCGGCGAGCGCCCGGTGGTTACCGCCCTTCGGCGGGCTGTTGTAGTACGCCTTCGGGTACCAGCGGCGTGCCAGCTCCTTGATCGAGGAGACGTCCACGATCCGGTAGTGCAGGTGCTTCTCCAGGGCCGGCATGTCCCGGGCCAGGAAGCCGCGGTCGGTGGCCACCGAGTTGCCGCACAGCGGCGTCTTCCCGGCCTCCGGCACGTGCTCGCGCACGTACGCGAGTACCCGCTCCTCGGCCTCGGCCAGGGTCACGCCCTGCTCCAGCTCCTCCAGCAGGCCGGAGGCGGTGTGCATCGCGCGCACCACCTCGGGCATGTTCGCCACGGCCTCCGCCGGCGGCCTGATGATGACGTCCACACCCTCGCCGAGGATGTTCAGCTCGGAGTCCGTCACCAGCACCGCGACCTCGACCAGGGCGTCCCGGTCGAGGTCGAGGCCGGTCATTTCACAGTCGATCCATACCAAACGGTCATTCACGCAACTCACCCTACGGCGCGATCACGTGCCGCGGGGACCGGTGGAGCCGAGCGGGGTGCCGCGGCGGTGGCTTCGGCCTGGTGCTCCTCCGCCCCGTCGTGCGTGCCGCGGCCGTCCGCGTGCTCGTCCTCCCGGCCGGTGCGGACCGGGTGTCCGTCCCGGCCGGGACGGGCCTCGCGCGCCGCCCGGGTGCCGTCGCCCGCGGGCCGAGCGCCCTGGGCACGGACCTGCGGCGCCCGCGCCTGCCGACCGCGGAGCTCGGCCGCCCCTGCCCCCGGCGTCGGCTGCCCGGCGGGTGCCGGCGTCCGTCCGGCGGCCGCGCCGTGACCGCGCCCGGTCGCACCCGGCTCGTCCGCGGGCCGCTCGACCGCGCTCCGGTGCCCCTGGCCCTGACCGCGCGCCCCCGGCTGGGGCAGACCGTCCTCGGCCGCCGCGTGCTCGGCGGTGCGCGGCGGACGTCCCGCCCCCGCACCCGGCCCGGCCTGCGGCGGCACCAGCGGCGGCCGCATCGGACCGCGCCCTGCCGCACCCTGCTGCCCGGGGTGCGCCTGCTGCGCGGCCTGCTGGTGCGGGTACGGCTGACCGGCGCGGGCGTGGAAGGCCTGGGCGGCCGGTGTCCCGGCCTGTCCCGGACCGAACCCGCCCGGCTGGCCGTGGCCGACCGGCTGACCGTGCAACGGCTGCCCGTGCGGACCGACCGGCAGCGGAGCCCCCGGCCCGGCCGGGAACGGCTGCGCCGACTGACCGCCGGGCGCCCCGCCGAACAGCGGACCGCCCGGCGCCGCGCCGGCCGCCGCGTGCGACAGCGCGCCGGGCAGCCGCAGGTCGCCGCCGTGCGCACCGGTCGCCGTGGGCTGCTGCTGCCCGGGGCGGCGCGCCCGGTAGCTGGTCCGGTACGCGGCCGGGGAGACCCCGAGCTGACGGCGGAAGTGCCCGCGCAGCGCTACCGGCGAACGGAACCCGCACCGGCGCGCGACGTCGTCCACCGACAGCTCCGAGGTCTCCAGCAGCCGCTGCGCCTGGAGCACCCGCTGAGTGATCAGCCACTGCAGCGGCGCACTGCCGGTGAGCGTGCGGAACCGCCGGTCGAAGGTGCGCCGGCTCATGTAAGCGCGAGCCGCCAGCACCTCGACGTCGAACTGCTGGTTGAGGTTCTCCAGCGCCCAGGTGACCACCTCGGCCAACGGGTCGTTGCCGATCTCCTCCGGTAAAGACTGATCGATGTACTGGGCCTGTCCTCCACCGCCGCGGCGGCTGGGCACCACCAGGCGGCGGGCCAGCGCGTTGGCCGCCTCGGCGCCGTGGTCGCTGCGCACCACGTGCAGGCACAGGTCGATGCCGGCGGCGGTGCCGGCCGAGGTGAGCACGTCGCCGTCGTCGACGAACAGCTCGCGCGGGTCGACGTGCACCCGCGGGTAGCGCTTGGCCAGCGTCGGTGCGTACATCCAGTGGGTGGTCGCCGGGCGGCCGTCGAGCAGGCCGGCGGCGGCCAGGACGAAGGCGCCGGTGCAGAGGCCGATGATCCGCGCGCCCTCGTGGTGGGCCTTGCGCAGGGCGGTGATGGCCTCGACCGGCGGGGGCTGCGAGATCGACCGCCAGGCCGGTACGACGATCGTGCCGGCCCGGGCGAGGGCCTCCAGGCCGTACGGGGCGGAGAGGGTCAGGCCGCCGGTGGTGGCCAGCGGGCCCTCCTCGCCGGCGCAGACCAGCAGGCGGTAGCGGGGCACCCCGGCGTCCTGGCGATCCACGCCGAAGACCGACAGCGGGATGGAGCTCTCGAAGATCGGGGCACCGCCGAAGATCAGCACCGCGACCGTCTCCCGGCGGCGCCGGCCCGACAGCTTGCGCGGGGCGGCGGCCGTCACCGAGGCCGGGGAGCCGTTCGCACCGGGGCCGCCGGGCGGGCCGCCGACGGCTCCGGAGGCGCCGTTCAGGCCCGGCGCGCCGCCGGGGTAGGCGGGGTGGCCGGCGTAGCCGGAGTGGGCGGGATGGCCGGGATATCCGGGGTACTCGCCGCCGTAGGCCGGGGCGTGGCCGACGAGGCCTCGGCTGACGGGGTGTCCGGCGGTCGGCTGTCCGCCGCTGACGGGGTGTCCGGTGGCGTGTCCACCGGCGTGTTGCCCACCGGCGTGCTGCCCGCTGACGTACTGCCCGCTGCCTGGTTGGCCTCCGTACGGGGCCGCCGCGCCGTGCTCGACGGCGGGGGCCGCGCCCGGGCCGCCGACGGCGGAGTGCGCTGCGGGGTACGAGGGATGCGGGGCAGCGCCCGAGCCGCCGGAGGTGCGGGTGGTGGCGGCGATCGCGGAGGTGCCAGTGCTTCTCGCGGACCGACCTGTGGTGCCGGCCAGCGCCTGGCCGCTGTCAGGACCCGCGTCGCTCCTGCTCACCCTGCTCAAGGCGCTCAAGCCCCCTCGGTGGTGTGGTGTGGGTGGTGCGGCACTGCTAGCCAAGATCGAAATCTATCGGGTGGACCATCACCGTTGTGACAAGTTCACCATCCGACGCTATGTCGACATGGCAATTTGGCGTGATGCATTCGATCACGAAGCGTGGCACCCGTCGACCTTTCTGGGAAGAGGGCCGAGGCAACGGTGGCTGGTTGTCGCAGGGCCGCTCCTGGGGCGTCCGGCCCCCGTGCGCCCGATCGGCGGGTCTGGACTGCGGATTTGCCCAAGCGGGAGGGATCGGCGCGAAATTGACCGAAAATCGGCGGTGCACAAGAGGGCGCACGGGCATGAGTCGTGCGCCTCCCAGGCTTCATCCGGCCAAGCCTGATGCGGGAGAACCGTTATCCGGACTGCCGGGTTACGGTCCTGCCGTGAACACCAACAGCCGGCTCGAACGGGCCAACGACAACGCTGCCGCCTTCTGGCTCGCCCAAGCCCGCGTGCACGGCTGGCGAACCCGTGTCCTCCCGGGCCTGACGGCGGTCCGCTGCGCCCGTACCCCGGACGATGCGCACCGCGTCGTGGTGACCCGTCCCTACACCGAACCAGGTTCGGTGGAAAAGGAATTGGCGGACCTGCTGGACGACTGGGCGACCATACGCTTCACCCTGGAGGACCCGTACGGCGGGCTCGACCTCTCCCGCTTCGGGGCCACCCGGATGCCGATCATGCCGGTGATGGTCCGGGACCCGGGCCCGGTCGAAGGCGTGACGACCGCCCTGCCCGCGGGCCACGAGGCGCACGGGGGCGGAACCCTGACGGTCGATGAGGCGCCGGACCGGGACAGCTTCGCGCTGGTCGAACGGGCGATCGTGGAGGGCTTCCCGCTGCCCGCCCGCCAGCCGTGGGTCCGCGGCGACGCGCTCCCCGAGCAGCTGCTGGGCGAACCCGGGTGGCGGGCGTGGCTCGGCCGCGTCGACGGCGCCCCGGCGGGCACCTGCCTCACCTACGACGACGGACGGGCCACCGGCGTGTACTGGGTCGCCACCCTGCCCGACTGGCGGGGCCGCGGGGTGGCCAGGGCCGTCGTGCAGACCGCCCTGGTCCACGCACACCCGGACCGCCCGGCCACCCTGGTCGCCACCTCGCTCGGCGAACCGCTCTACCGCAAGCTCGGGTTCGTCGAGCAGGCCCGAACCTGCTGGTGGAGCCGCACGTCGGCGGAGGGCTGACGGGCGGGGCGCCCGGCCGGCACCCGGCCGTCGCAGGGGCGCCGTGCCGCCGGGACGCTACCGGGCGACCGCTGCGACCGCTGCCGAGGCCGCTGTGAGGACGGCGGCCGCGGTGGGCTTTGCGGCGAAGGCGGTTCGAGCGGGCGCGACCCCGTCGGCCGCCGTACGGAGGGGCGTCGGAGGTACGACCGGGGCGGCCCCGCGGTCGTCCGCGCCCGTGTCCGATGAGGCGCTCGCCGGTGCCCCGGAGACCGCTCCGGCGCCGGAGCGGGCGTCGGCGATCACGGCAAACCCGCCGGATCGGTTTCGGACACCGGACGCGGCTCCGGCACTCGAAGCGCCGCCCGCCCCGGCGTTCGCGGGAACGGGCGCACCGGGGCCCTCCGGGGCGGCCGCCGTCGGGCGCGCGCCGGACCGTGCGCCGAGCGGCGCCGCCGCCCGCACCGGCACCCCGGGAGCCCTCCGCCGTGCCGACCCGCCGGTGCGGATCCCCGGCCGGGGCGAGGGCGCGTTGCGGGCGGCGAGCACCTGGCCGACGGCCTCCGGCAGCCCGGCCGCCTTCAGCGTCGGCCGGTAGCCGATCTCCGCCCACGGCCGGCCGTGGTGCAGCCAGACACTGCGCAGTCCGGTCAGGTCGGCCCCGGCGATGTCGGCGGGCGCGTGGTCCCCGACCATCCAGGTGTGCGCGGCCCAGTCCCCGGTAGGCGCGATGCCGCAGCGCTGGGCGGCAATCTCGAAGATCAGCGGGTCCGGCTTGACGCAGTCGGCCTCCTCGGAGATGACCCAGCCGTCGACCAGCGGCCCCAGCCCCGTCCGCCGGATCTTCTCCAACTGCGGCCGGGTACCACCGTTGCTGACGATCCCCAGCGTCCACCCGGCCGCCCGCGCCGCCCGCAGCGCCTCGACGTGCCGGGGCGGGCAGTGGATGTGGGAGTTGATGCCGCGTCGGTAGTGGGCGAGCAGGAAGTCGGCGGAGACGTCCAGGCCGTAGCGGCGCCGGACCGCGGACAGTACGGTGCTGCGCGGTACGTAGCCGCCGCCGTCGAGGGTGACGAACCAGTCGAGGTCGCCGGGCGGCAGGTCGTGTTCGGACAGGAAATCCTGCGCCCAGGCCCGGAAAGCGGCGTCCCGGGGGAGCAGCGTGTTGTCGAGGTCGAACAGGAGCAGGGGCATGTCGAGCATGGTGCCAGCGCCCGCGCCTATGCATGTGGCAAATGCCAGAGCGCGTCGCGAAGCCGTACGAAGTGGCTGAATCGGGCTCCGGCACCTGACGTACCGATCCCGCGCGGGGCCGGGTGCGGGTGGTGTACGGGCAGGCCCGTGGGGCGGGCGGGACTGGTGGGGCGTAACGGTTCGCGACGTGTCGCAACGGATCGTCGCCGATCAATGACAGTCCGGTCACGGTGTCCCGCGGGCCTGTTGCGTCGCCCGGTCCGCTCAGTCAAGCTCCAGGGAACCTCCTTTCCGGAGGGGGCGCGATGGCCTGCGGGCAGGGCGCACTGCCGCGGCGGGCGCATCCCTCCTTCGCGGGAACAACGTCGCTCCGGGGCTTCGCCGCTGGGCTGGGCCCCGTGCCCGTCGTACTCTGAAAGGAACAGGTCACATACGGTGCTGCGCGGTGCAGACCGACGTCATCCCGTGGGCGGGCCTGCTGCCCGGGCAGCGTCGTCCTCTCCTGTCGGCCCCTCTCCATCGAAGAGCCGTGAGCCATGGCTGGTTTTGAGCCTCCCCGACCGGTTGAACCGGACACGCCCCGCAGCGCGGGCGCCGCGACCGGGGGAGATGGCGTCCAGGGCCTCGGACGCGCCCTGCGCGGCCTCGCCCGCCGTGGCAACCTCGCCCGCCGTGACCGCTCAGGGCCCCGCCAGCGGCGTGGCGAGCCCCCGGCCGACCCTGCGGGGTCTCCGGTGACGGGCCGCCTGGGCCCGGGCGCGGAGCGTCCCGAGGCGGCCTCCGGCGCGGCCGACGCGTTCGGCGGGCGCACCGAGCCCTCGGCGCAGGACACTCCCGCGCCGCCTCTCGACCCGACGTTCCAGCACGGTGTGGTGGTCGGCTTCGACGGCTCGCTGTCGAGCGAGCGCGCCCTCGCCTACGCGGTCGGGATGGCGCGCCGTTCGCAGTGCGGCCTGGTGATCGTGCACGTCGCCAACCGTCTGCCCGCCACGGTCTGGGCAGGCTGTGAACCTCCCGTCTTCGTCGACCTCCCCGACCATCGGACCGAGGTCCTCGGCCTGGAGCTCGCCTGCGCGGACTTCCTCGCCGGGGTGCCGTGGATCCTGATCGAGCGCGGTGGCGACATCTGCCACGAGATCGAGGAGGTCGGCCGCGAGTACGCCGCAGACGCGATCGTCGTCGGCACGACGCACGGCCTGCTCGGCAAGATCTTCGGCTCGGTCTCCGGACGGCTGGCGCGGCGGGCCAACCGCCCGGTGATCGTGATCCCCTGAGGGTTCGCCCGAGGGTTGTTCCGGTCGTCTCCTCCTGTTGCCTCCTCCGCCGTGGCCCGCTCCGCAACACCGGTTGCGGAGCGGGGCGTTGACCCGGAGGGCTCGGCTCAGGACGTGACCGCAGCGACCACGACCGCGACGGTCACGACCGCGACGGCGACGTAACGGTCACGAAGGTGCCGTCGCGACCGCGCCGGTCACCAGCGTGCGGTCACGAGGTGACGCCGAGCTCCCGGGCGATGAGCATGCGCTGGACCTCGGACGTGCCCTCCCCGATTTCCAGGATCTTGCTGTCGCGCCAGAATCGGGCGACCGGGAATTCGTTCATGAAGCCGTACCCGCCGTGGATCTGGGTCGCCTCGCGGGCGTTGTCGACGGCGGCCTCGGACGAGTACAGCTTCGCGATCGCGGCCTCCTTCTTGAACGGTTCACCGTGCAGCATCCGGGAGGCGGCGTCCCGCCAGGCCAGGCGGGAGGTGTGGGCGCGCAGCTCCATGTCGGCAAGCTTGAACTGGATGGCCTGGTTGGCGCCGATCGGCCGGCCGAAGGCCCGGCGCTCGCCGGCGTACTTCACGGACTCGTCGACGCAGCCCTGGGCCAGGCCGGTGGCCAGGGCCGCGATCGCGATGCGGCCCTCGTCGAGGATCCGCAGGAACTGGGCGTAGCCTCGGCCACGCTCGCCCAGCAGGTTGGCCGCGGGAACGCGGCAGTCGGTGAAGGACAGTTCGCGGGTGTCGGATGCGTTCCACCCGACCTTCGAGTACTTCTTCGAGACCTGGAACCCGGGGGTCCCGGTGGGCACGATGATGGAGGAGATCTCCCGCGTGGGCGAGCGGAATTCGCCTTCTTCACTCGAACGAGCGATCGGTTCGGTGAGCGCGGTGACGGTGACCAGACCGGTGATGTCGGTGCCGGAGTTGGTGATGAAGCACTTGGTGCCGTTGATGACCCACTCGTCGGTGGTCTCGTCGTACCGCGCGGTGGTGCGGGTGGCCCCGGCGTCCGAGCCGCCCTCGGGCTCGGTGAGGCCGAAGGCGCCGAGGAGTTCGCCGGAGGTCAGCCGGGGCAGCCACTCGCGCTTCTGCGCCTCCGTGCCGAAGCGGTAGATCGGCATCGCGCCGAGCGAGACGGCGGCCTCCAGCGTGATCGCGACCGAGGAGTCGACGCGGGCGAGCTCCTCCAGGACGAGGCCGAGGGCGAAGTAGTCGCCGCCCATGCCGCCGTACTCCTCCGAGAAGGGCAGGCCGAAGAGCCCCATCCGGCCCATCTCGCGGACGATCTCGTAGGGGAACTCCTCCCGCTCGTAGAGCTCGCCGATCTTCGGCGCCACCACGTCCTGGGCGAACTCGGCGACGGTGCGCCGGAGTTCCTCGTACTCGCTGCTGATCCGGTGGTCGAGCATGGTGATGATCCTCCTGATGCCCGGCCGGGCCGGCCGCGGGCGTGAACGGGACGACCGGGCGTCCGTCTGACGATCCGACGGTCGCACGGTGTGATTGAGGGATGAGCGGTGCGGGACGGGCGTGGTGCGTGGCGCCGGCCGGATCGTACGGGGCGCGGCCGGCGCCGGAACGGGGGCGGGGCGGTCAGCCCCGGGCGGCGCCGAGCAGCGCCTGGACGGTGCGGGAGGGGCTGGGGCGGCCGAGGCGCTCGGCCATCCAGCCGCTGGTCGCGACCAGGGCGCGCAGGTCCACGCCGGTCCGGATGCCGAGCCCGTGCAGCATCCAGACCAGGTCCTCGGTGGCCAGGTTGCCGGTGGCGCTCTTCGCGTACGGGCAGCCGCCCAGGCCGCCCGCCGAGGCGTCCACCGTGGTGACGCCCTCGCGCAGCGCCGCCAGGGTGTTGCTGAGCGCCTGGCCGTAGGTGTCGTGGAAGTGCACGGCGAGCCGGTCGGCCGGGACCCCGGCCCGGGCGAAGCCGGTCAGCAGGGCGCTCACCTGGCCCGGGGTGGCCACGCCGATGGTGTCGCCGAGGCTCAGCTCCGAGCAGCCCATCTCCAGCAGCTGCACGCCGTAGCGCACCACCTGCGGGACCGGGACGGGCCCCTCCCACGGGTCGCCGAAGCACATCGAGAGGTAGCCGCGGACCGCGACCCCGGCCTCGGTGGCCCGCGTCACGACCGGGCGGAACATCGCCATGGCCTCGTCCGCCGAGCGGTTGAGGTTGCGGCGGGCGAAGGTCTCGGTGGCGCTGGCGAACACCGCGATGTCGCCGGCGCGGTGGGCGAGCGCGCGGTCCAGGCCGCGCTCGTTGGGCACCAGGACCGGCAGCCGCAGGCCGGGGTGGCGCTCCGGCAGGTCGGCGAGCCTGGGCATCAGCTCCTCGGCGTCGGCCAGCTGCGGCACCCACTTCGGGTGCACGAAGCTGGTGGCCTCGATGGTGCGCAGGCCGGCGGCGGCGAGCCGGGCGATGAACTCGGCCTTGACCTCGACCGGCACCAGGGCGCTCTCGTTCTGCAGGCCGTCGCGCGGACCGACCTCGTGGATCCGGACCTCCTCGGGCAGTCCGGGGGCGCGGACGGGGTCGGGCAGGCCCAGGTCGAGGGCGTCGGGCTCGTGGGCGGGGGCGGGGGTGGTCATGACCGCACCTCCGCGGGCTCGGCGGGGGCGGCGGCCGCTCCGGCCGCGGGTCCCCCGGTCGGGGCCTCCTCGACCGGGGTGACCACGACCAGCAGGTCCTCCATGGCGACGGTGGCGCCGGCGGTGGCCCGCAGTTCCGCCACCACGCCGTCGTGCGGTGCGGCGATCACGTGTTCCATCTTCATGGCCTCCAGCACGAGCAGGGGCTGGCCCTTGCGGACCGTCTCGCCCGCCGTGGTCTTGACGACGGTGACGGTGCCGGGCATCGGGGCGGTCAGGGCGCCGTGGTGGGCGCCGGCCCCGGCGGCGCTCTCGACGACCGGGTCGTAGGCGTGCAGCGGCCAGGCGTCGCCCTCGATGCCGAGCCAGGTCACCGGTCCGGCGGCGAGGCCGGGGGTGGCGTCGGTGGCCAGCGAGAACGTGGTCTGCAGGCCGTCGACGGTCAGGTGCAGCCGGTCGCCGGCCAGGGTCGCGCGGGCCCGGTGCACCGGGCCGTCGCCGAGCCGGAGCTCCACCTCGCGGGTGAGCCCGGCGGAATTGTCAGTGGCATCGACTACGTTGCTCGCAGTGATCGAACGGATGCGCAGCGAGACCGGATCCTGGCCGGGGGTACGGAGTCGGTGGGTGGTCCAGGCGGGGGTGCCGCTCAGGCGCCAGCCGGAGGGAAGGGAGAACGGGTCGGTCCAGCCGCCGGTGGTGGCGGTCGGGGTGAGTTCCAGGTGCCGTGCCAGCGCGGCCGCGTAGTAGAGGAGGTGGGCGGGCGACGGCGGTTCGGCCGCTGCGGCGTCGGTCCCGTTCCCGGGGTGGGCGGGCGTCGCGGCCTCGGCCGGGGCGCTCGCGTTGACGGGGGAGTACGGCGCGGTGAGCAGGGCCGGCTGCTGCTGGGCGGTCTGCTCCACCAGACCGGTGTCCAGTCGGCCGGCGACGACCTCGGGGTGTGCGAGGAGCCGGCGCAGGAACCCGGTGTTGGTGGTGACGCCCAGGATGCGGGTGTCGGCCAGCGCGGCGCGGAGCCGGCGCAGCGCGGTCGGGCGGTCGGGCCCGTACGCGATGACCTTGGCGAGCATGGGGTCGTAGGCGCTGGTGACGACGGTTCCGGGGGCGACTCCGGAGTCGACGCGGATGCCCTCGCCCCGGGGCTCGTCCAGGGTGAGGATGCGGCCGCCGGTGGGCAGGAAGTCCCGTTCCGGGTCCTCGGCGCAGATGCGGGCCTCGATGGCGTGGCCCAGGAAGGAGATGTCGGACTGGGTGAAGGAGAGCGGTTCACCGGCGGCGACGCGAAGCTGCCACTCGACCAGGTCGAGCCGGGTCGAGTCGGGGCCGACGGCGACGGCGAGTTCGGTGACGGGGTGTTCCACCTGGAGACGGGTGTTCATCTCCATGAAGAAGAAGTCCCGCACCCCGTCGTCGGCGGTGGCGGAGGCGGGGGCGTCCGGGTCGATGCCGGGGACGATGAACTCCACGGTGCCGGCCCCGGTGTAGCCGCAGGACTCCGCGGCGCGGACGGCCGCGGCGCCCATCGCGGCGCGGGTCTCGGCATTGAGGAGAACGGAGGGAGCCTCTTCGATCAGCTTCTGGTGGCGGCGCTGCAGACTGCACTCGCGCTCGCCGAGGTGGACGGTGGTGCCGCGGGCGTCGGCCAGCACCTGCACCTCGATGTGGCGCGGCCGGTCGACCCAGCGCTCCAGCAGCAGGGTGTCGTCGCCGAAGGCGGTGCGGGCGACGCGGCGGGCGGCGGCGATCTCGGTGGGCAGGTCGGCCCGGTCCCGCACGAGGCGCATGCCCTTGCCGCCGCCGCCGGCGGACGGCTTGAGCAGCACGGGGTAGCCGATCTCGTCGGCGGCGGCGACGAGCTCCTCGTCGGTGGGCGCGGTGGCCTGGCTGCCGGGAACCACCGGGACGCCGGCGGCCCGGACGGCCTCCTTGGCGTTGATCTTGTCGCCCATCAGCTCGACCGCACCGGGAGGTGGTCCGATGAAGACGAGGCCCGCGTCGGCGCAGGCGCGGGCGAAGCCGGCGTTCTCGGCGAGGAAGCCGTAGCCGGGGTGGACGGCCTGGGTGCCGGTGCGGCGGGCGGCGGCGAGGATCTGGTCGGTCCGCAGGTAGGTCTCGGCCGCCGAGCTGTCGCTGCGGTCGGCCGGGCCGAGCCGGACCGCGACGTCCGCCTCGCGGACGTGCGGAGCGTCGGCGTCCGCGTCGCTGAACACGGCGACCGAGCGGACGCCGAGCCGCCGCAGGGTGCGGATCACCCGGAGGGCGATCTCGCCGCGGTTGGCGACCAGAACTGTGTCGAACATGGGAGGCGTTCCTCCGGGTCGAGGGGAGCCGTACGAAGGAGGTGGCGGGCGGTCGGGCGCCGGCCCGGTTCCGGACCGGCGCCGTGGACGTCACACCCGGAAGGGAGGGGTCACGAACGCAGGGGCGCCATGAGGAGGGATCACATGCGGAAGACGCCGTACGGGGCGGGCGGCGCCAGCGGGGCGTTGGCGCAGGCGGTGAGCGCGAGGCCGACGACGGTGCGGGTGTCCATCGGGTCGATCACACCGTCGTCCCAGAGCCGGGCGGAGGCGTAGTAGGCGTTGCCCTGGCGCTCGTACTGCTCGCGGACGGGGCGCTTGAACTCCTCCTCCGCCTCGGCCGGCCACTGCTCGCCGTGCGCCTCGAGCTGGTCGCGGCGAACGGTGGCGAGGACGGAGGCCGCCTGCTCACCGCCCATCACGGAGATCTTGGCGCCCGGCCACATCCACAGGAAGCGGGGTGAGTAGGCCCGGCCGCACATCGAGAAGTTGCCGGCTCCGTACGAGCCGCCGATCACCACGGTCAGCTTCGGGACGCGGGTGCAGGCGACGGCGTTGACCATCTTGGCGCCGTGCTTGGCGATGCCGCCCGCCTCGTACTGCCGACCCACCATGAAGCCGGTGATGTTCTGCAGGAAGAGGAGGGGGATGCCGCGCTGGTCGCACAACTCGATGAAGTGGGCGCCCTTGAGGGCGGACTCGGAGAACAGCACGCCGTTGTTGGCGACGATGCCGACCGGGTGGCCGTGGATCCGGGCGAAGCCGGTGACCAGGGTCGCGCCGTACTCGGCCTTGAACTCGGCGAAGCGGCTGCCGTCCACCAGCCGGGCGATCACCTCGCGCACGTCGTAGGGCGTGCGCGGGTCGACCGGGACAGCCCCGTACAGGCCCGCCGGGTCCACCGCCGGCGGCTCGACCGGGGTGAGCGGCCAGGGCTTGGCCGCGCGCGGTCCGAGGCCGGCGACGATCGTGCGGACGATGGAGAGCGCGTGGGCGTCGTCCTCGGCCAGGTGGTCCGTCACGCCCGAGGTGCGGGAGTGCAGGTCGCCGCCGCCCAGCTCCTCGGCGGTGACCACCTCGCCGGTGGCGGCCTTCACCAGCGGCGGACCGCCCAGGAAGATCGTGCCCTGGTTGCGGACGATCACGGCCTGGTCGCTCATCGCCGGGACGTACGCGCCGCCGGCCGTGCAGGAGCCGAGCACCGCGGCGATCTGCGGGATGCCCGCGGCGGAGAGCCTGGCCTGGTTGTAGAAGATCCGGCCGAAGTGGTCGCGGTCCGGGAAGACCTCGTCCTGCATGGGGAGGAAGGCGCCGCCGGAGTCCACCAGGTAGACGCAGGGCAGCCGGTTCTCCAGCGCGACCTCTTGGGCGCGCAGGTGCTTCTTCACCGTCATCGGGTAGTAGGTGCCGCCCTTGACGGTGGCGTCGTTGGCGACCACCACCACCTCGCGTCCGGCGACCCGGCCGATGCCGGCGATCACCCCGGCCGCGGGCGCCGCCCCGTCGTACATTCCGTCGGCGGCCAGCGGGGCCAGCTCCAGGAAGGGCGAGGCCGGGTCCAGCAGGGTGTCCACCCGGTCGCGGGGGAGGAGCTTGCCGCGCGAGGTGTGCCGGGCGCGGGCCTTGGCGCCGCCACCCAGGGCGGCCGCGTCGAGCTTCGCGCGCAGCTCGGCGACCAGCTCCTGGTGCGCGTCGGTGTTGGCGCGGTAGGCCGCGGAGCCCGGGTCGACGGCGGTGCCGAGCCGGGGCGCCGGTGCGGCGGCTCCGGGCGGTACGGCTGTCGGCACCGCTCCGGTGCCGTTCGCTGCGCTGAACGGGACGCCGGTGGGTACACCGGCGGTTGAGATGACCATTCCCAAGAGCTCCCTTGCCCTCGGCACCAGGTGGGCGCCGGATGTGGTGCGCCCTTGGAATCCCACGTTAATTAACGTTAACTTACGCCGCCCAGGTTAACGGCCGATAACCCGACTGTCTACGATGGGCGGCATGCCGAACGTCCCCGCAGCCTCCGCGCTCCCACGCCGCGACCAGATCCGCCGGGAGGCCGCCCGGCTGTTCGCCGCCCGGGGCTTCCTCGGCGTGGGCGTGGACGAGATCGGCAAAGCCGTCGGGATCAGCGGCCCCGGCCTCTACCGTCACTTCGCCGGCAAGGACGCGATGCTCGCCGACCTGCTGATCGGCATCAGCGAGCGCCTGCTGGAGGAGGGGCGCCGCCGGGCGGGCGGTGGCGACGGTCCGGCCGCCGCGTTGGACGCGCTGATCGGCGGCCACGTCGACTTCGCCCTGAACGACCGCGACCTGATCACGCTGCACGACCGCGAGCTGCTGAACCTCAAGGAGGAGGACCGCCGCACCGTCCGCCGGCTCCAGCGCGGCTACGTCGAGCTGTGGGTGGACGTGGTCCGGCAGGCCTACCCGCCGCTGGCCGACCCCGCCGCCGAGCCGGTGGCGCGTGCCGCCGTGCACGCCGTCTTCGGCCTGATCAACTCGACCCCGCACAGCCTCGGCTCGCACCCCGGCCAGGGCGAACGGTCCGGTCTTCAGCGCGACGGAATGGCCGCCCTGCTGCACACCCTCGCCCACGGCGCGTTCGCCGCTGCCGCGGACGCGGCCACCGCGGGCTCGGCTGCCGCGGACGCGGCCACCCCGGGCTCGGCTTCCGCGAGCGGCTGAGCGAGCCCGCGAGCGGCGAGTCCCGCGCTCACTCCCCGCCCGGAGGCCTAGGCCGAAAGAACGGGGCCGGCCCACCCCCGGCCGCTGGGCGTTCGACGGGCGGTGGGTGATCCTGGATGCGGGCGGTGGTCCATGCCGGCCGTGCGGAGGTCCGATCGGGAATCTCCGTCGGCCGCAGGCTGTTGCCCCGTCCACCGGACCGGACGATCCGGGCTGTTTCGACCCGCCCCGAACCACCCGGGTCGGAAACGTCGTGGCGGCCACTCGACGAAATGGTTAGCATCCCTAAATATGTCTGAGACTCACGGATCCACGGTGGAGCAATCCCCGAGCGGCACACCGGCCGGTCCGACGACCCCGGAGGTCCCCGTCGACGAGCACGCCGCGGGAGCGGACGCCACCGGAGGGGACGCCACCGGAGCGGACGCCACCGACGGGCGCACCGAGCCCGCCGGCTGGCTGCGCCGCCTGGTCGGTTACAGCTGGCGGTCCCGCCGCAGCCTGCTGCTCGCCTTCGGTGCCTCACTCCTCGGCATGGCCGTCACCGCGCTGGTGCCGCTGGTCACCAAGCTGATCATCGACGACGTCATCATCGCCCACACCCGCTCGCTGACCCCCTGGGCAGTGGTGCTGCTGGTGGCCGCCGCCGTGGTCTTCGGTTGCACCCAGGTCCGTCGGTACTACGGCGGCCAGCTCGCCCTGGACGTCCAGCACGACCTGCGCAGCGACCTGTTCCGCTCGCTCGGCCGGCTCGACGGCCACCGCCAGGACCGGCTGGACACCGGCCAGGTGGTCGGGCGCGCGACCTCGGACCTCCAGCTGGTCAACGGCCTGCTCTCGATGGTGCCGATGATGACCGGCTACCTGCTGATGTTCGGGATGTCGCTGGTCGTGATGGTCTGGCTGTCCCCGCCGCTCACCCTGGTCGCCCTGGTCATGGCGCCCGCGCTGTGGTGGGTCTCCGCGTTCAGCCGCAAGCGCCTGTTCCCCTCGACCTGGGCCGCCCAGCAGGAGGCGGCCGAGGTCGCGGGCGTGGTGGACGGCGCGATCGGCGGCGTCCGTGTGGTCAAGGGCTTCGGCCAGGAGGCGCAGGAGCTGGACAAGCTGGAGCAGGCCTCCCACAACCTGTTCGCCGCCCGGCTGCGTTCGATCCGGCTCAACGCCCGCTACAACCCGGCGATGCAGGCGGTTCCGGCCCTCGCCCAGGTCGCCGTTCTGGCCTTCGGCGGCTGGCTGGCGGTCGACGGCCGGGTCACGCTCGGCACCTTCGTCGCCTTCTCGACGTACGTCGCACAGATGACCGGCCCGGTGCGGATGCTGACCATGATCATCACGGTCGGCCAGCAGGCCCGGGCGGGCGTGGAGCGCGTCCTGCAGTTGATCGACGAGCGCCCGCTGGTCCAGGAGCGCCCGGACGCGCTCACCCTGGATCTCGCGGAGGACGGCACCGCGCGGCAGAGCGGCACCCGGCAACAGGACGGCACCCGGCAGCAGGACGGCTCCCCGCACGGCACCACCCGACAGGGTGACACCGCGCACGGCGCCACCGTCGGCCCCCGGACCCCCGACGTCGCCCTGGAGTTCGACCGGGTCGAGTTCCGCTACGACCCCGAGCACCCCGCCCCCGTCCTGCACGGCCTCAGCCTGAAGCTGGCCCCCGGCGAGACCCTCGCCGTGGTCGGCGCCTCCGGCTCGGGCAAGTCGACGGTGGCCCAGCTGGTGCCCCGCTTCTACGACCCGGCCGCCGGTACCGTCCGCCTCTACGGCCACGACCTGCGCGACCTCACCCTGGACTCGGTCCGCGCGACGGTCGGCATCGTCCCCGAGGAGAGCTTCCTCTTCTCCGAGTCGGTCCGCACCAACATCGCCTACGGCCGCCCGGACGCCACGGACGAGCAGATCGTCGCCGCCGCGCGCGCCGCCCAAGCCGACGAGTTCGTCCGCGAGCTCCCGGACGGCTACGAGACCAAGGTCGGCGAGCAGGGCCTGACTCTCTCCGGCGGCCAGCGCCAGCGCATCGCCCTGGCCCGGGCGATCCTCACCGACCCCCGGATCCTGCTGCTGGACGACGCCACCTCGGCGGTGGACCCGCAGGTCGAGGCGGAGATCCACGACGCGCTGCGCTCGGTGATGACCGGTCGCACCACGCTGCTGATCGCCCACCGCCGGTCGACCCTCCAGCTCGCCGACCGGATAGCCGTCCTCGACCGCGGCCGGCTGCTGGACATCGGGACGCACGAGGAACTCGAGGCCCGATGTCCCCAGTACCGGGCCCTGATCACCGACCCGGAGGCGGGCCGCGCCACCCAGCACCCCGCCTCCGCGACGCCGACCGGGAAACCGGCTGAAGCGCAGACCGAAGCCCGAGCCGAGGCGCAAGCCGAAGCACGAGCCGAACCGCAGGCCGGACCGCAGAGCGAGGCGCAGGCCGGACCGCAGCCCGCCCCGAGCGTCCCCGACCTCCCCACCCCCGCCCTGGCCAAGGCCGCCCGCACCGCCGACCCGGACCTGCTGGCCAAGGTCGCCGCCCTCCCGCCCGCCACCGACACCCCGGCCGTCTCCCGCACCGAGGCGGAGGCCGGCGACTCCGACTTCGCCCTGAGCCGCCTGCTGCGCCCCTTCCGCGCCCCGCTGCTCATCGCCCTCCTGCTGGTCGCCCTGGACGCGGCGGCCGGCCTGGTCCTGCCGGTGCTGATCCGGCACGGCATCGACGAGGGTGTCCGCAAGGGCCTGATGTCCGGGGTGGCGGTGGCCTCGCTCACCGCGCTGGTCGTGGTGCTGCTGGACTGGCTGGTGCAGGGCGCCGAGAACCGGGTCAGCGGCCGCACCGGGGAGCGGGTCCTCTACACGCTCCGGCTCAAGATCTTCGCCCACCTCAACCGGCTCGGCCTGGACTACTACGAGCGTGAGCTGACCGGCCGGATCATGACCCGGATGACCACCGACCTGGACTCGCTGACGTCCTTCCTGCAGACCGGCATGGTCACCGCCGTGGTCAGCCTGCTGACCTTCGCCGGGATCTTCGCGGCCCTGCTGATCATCGACGCCGGCCTGGCCCTGGTGGTCTTCGCCGTGCTGCCGCTGCTGGTCATCGCCACGCTGGTGTTCCGCAGGAAGTCCAAGGACCAGTACGAGCGCTCCCGTGACCTGATCAGCGCCGTCAACGCCGACCTGCAGGAGAACGTGGCCGGCATGCGGATCGTCCAGGCCTTCCGCCGCCTGGACACCAACACCGACCGCTTCGTGGCGCGCGGCATCGCCTACCGCGAGGCCCGGGTCCGCGCGCAGCTGTACATCTCGCTGTATTTCCCGTTCGTCCAGTTCCTCTCCAGCGTGGCGGCCGCGCTGGTACTGATCGTCGGCGCGGCCCGGGTCGACGCCGGGACGCTGACGGTCGGCGCGCTGGTCGCGTACCTGCTCTACATCGACCTGTTCTTCGCGCCGGTCAACCAGCTGTCCCAGGTCTTCGACGGCTACCAGCAGGCCTCGGTGGGCCTCGGCCGGATCGGCGAGCTGCTGCGCACCCCGACCACCACGGCCCAGGCGGCCGACCCGGTCCCGGTGCCCAAGGGGCTGCGCGGCGAGATCGACTTCGACGGGGTCGGCTTCGCCTACAACGGCGGCGCGGACGGCGCCCCGACCGTGCTGGCCGACGTGAACCTGCACATCCCGGCCGGGCAGACGGTGGCGCTGGTCGGCGAGACCGGCGCCGGGAAGTCGACGCTGGTGAAGCTGGTCGCCCGGTTCTACGACGCGACCGAGGGCACCGTCCGGGTCGACGGGGTCGACCTCACCCGCTACGACCTGGCGCAGTACCGCCACCGCCTGGGCGTGGTACCGCAGGAGGCCTACCTGTTCGCGGGCACGGTCCGCGAGGCGATCGCGTACGGCCGGCCGGACGCATCGGCCGCCGAGGTGGAGGCGGCGGCCCGGGCGGTCGGCGCGCACGACATGATCGTCCGGCTGTCGGGCGGCTACGGCCACGAGGTGGCCGGCCGCGGCCGCAACCTCTCGGCGGGCCAGCGCCAGCTGATCGCGCTGGCCCGGGCCGAACTGGTCGACCCGGACATCCTGTTGCTCGACGAGGCCACCGCGGCGCTCGACCTGGCCACCGAAGCGGCCGTCAACCACGCCGCGGACCGGCTCAGCGGCGGTCGCACCACCCTGGTCATCGCCCACCGCCTGACCACCGCCGAGCGCGCCGACCGGGTGATCGTGCTGGACCACGGCCGGGTGGTCGAGGACGGCACCCACACCGAACTGCTCGCCCGGGGCGGCACGTACGCCCGGCTCTGGCAGGCGTTCATCGCGGACGGCCACCCGGCGGTCGAGACCGTCGCCGCCGGGTAGGCCGCCAGGCCGGGGGCCGCTCGCACGGGAGGCTGCCTGCGCTGGGGGAGGCTGCCTGCCTGGGGAGGCCGCCCGCCCCGAATCCGCCTGACGGCCCGGCACGCATGGGCCGTCAGGCGGCGATCAGCGAGGTCAGCAATCCCGACGGGTCGATGCCCCGCGGCAGGTCGCTCACCTGTCCGTCCCCGACCTCGACCACCCGCCAGCCGGAGCCGTCGGCCCGGCTGGCGAGGTCGGTGGTGATGAAGCGGCAGCCGAGCGTCCGGACCAGCGCCCGGACGTCGGTGAGGTCGGGCTCGACGTTCCGGCGCGGGGCGTCCGGGTGCGGTCCGACCAGGATCGGCCGGCCGTCCAGCCACCACACCCGCGCCTCGACGGCCCGCCCGCCCGCACCGGGTCCGTCGCCCGCATCCGGCCGCCCGCCCGTACCCGGGCCGTCGCCCGCTTGGCCCTCGGCATCCTCCGCGGCACCGGCGGCGCGCTCGAACTCCTCGTACCGCCGCAGCACCACCCCGCCGGCCAGGAACTCGCCCTGCAGCTCGACGAACCGCTCCACCACCCGGCCGACGGCCCGCAGGTCTGCCAACTCGGGTACGTAGCAGGCCTCGTGCCACTCGTGCTTGCGCGACTTCACGTAGTCCTTGACGATCGCCGGGCCGCTCCCGCCGAGCCGGGCCACGGCCGCTGCCAGCTCCGTCGGGTCAGGCGCCACCGGCCCGTCGGACGGGATCCACGCACTGGCCGGGGTCGCCCCCTCGAACACGCCGTACCAGCCGGGCAGTTCGTGCGCCGCCGCGTAACCGGGCGCGCTGGTCAGCAGGTTGCCGCCCCGGGCGGTGAGCGCGGTGGCGAAGTCGGCGTACCGGGCCGAGGGGAGCATCCAACCCCGGTACCAGAGCGGGCCGCTGTCCTGCGGCACCCGCCGGACCGCCTCCTCGGCCTGCCCGGCGAGCAGCGCGTCGTGGTCGACCAGGTGGTGCTCGCCGCCCAACTCCCGCAGCAGCCTGGCCTCCCAGGCGAAGTGCGGATCGGGCCGGCGCGGGTTGAGCGGATCGGCGGGGAAGATGATCGCGGGTACGGGCATGGCCGTCAGGGTACGGCGAACGGACAGGTCCCGCGCCGCGCCGGGCGGTTCGGAGCTCTCGTCCGCCGGACCGGAGTGTCGAATCCGCTCGACGCCCCCGGCGGCCGCTGCGAGAGTGATCCGATGCGAAATCCGATGCGCAATCTGCTCCGCCCCCACAAGCGCGTGCCCCGGCAGGCCGCCCGCACGGTGGTCCTGGACGAGAACGGCTCGGTGTTCCTGCTCCGTTCGGACAACGACGAGGTCGGCGTCCACTGGACCATGCCGGGCGGCGGACTGGAACCGGGCGAGTCCCCGTGGGAGGGCGCCCGGCGCGAGCTGGGGGAGGAGACCGGCTGGACCGACCTCGAACCCGGCCCGCTGCTCTGCACCTGGGAACACGACTTCACCTGGCACGGCACCCCGGTCCGCCAGCACGAGCACATCTACCTCACCGGCGGACCGCACCGCGGCCCGGTCGGCGACGTCAGCGCGGTGCACGCCGTCGACCGGATCCTCGACTGGCGCTGGTGGACCCCGGCCGACCTCGCCGACGAGAACGCCGACGCGCTGTGGCCGCCCCGGCTGCCGGAACTGCTGGACTCCGTCCGCCAGGGCTGGGCCGTGGACGGACGCCCGCCGGTGCCCGTCGACCTCGGGTACATCCCGAACGCCCCGGTGGTCCGCTGACCGCCGACCGATAGCCGCCGGCCTCCAACCCGCCCACCGCCGGCCGTCGACCCAGGTTCGGGAACCGGCCCGAGGACTGCCTCAGGACCGCCCGCCGCGCCGGCCGCGCGTGGCCGGACCGGGCTCCCAACCGTGCAGTTCCAGCTCCCGGTCGTGCAGCGCGCTCGGGTTCATCAGCACCGTCAGCCGGGCGTCGGCGAGCTGCTCGAAGCCGAGCCCGGTCGCGTACAGCAGCTGCTCGGTCGACACCGAGACGGCGATGGCGGGGCGCCAGGAGGGCAGCACCACCAGGCTGGTGCCGCGCCCGACCCGGATCGGCTCGGCCGCCACCCGGACCGGTGCCCTCTCCTCGGGCCGGCCGACAGCCTCGGGCTGACCGGGGCTGCCGCCGATCAGGATCCCGAGCGGTGGTTCGGCACGCGGTGGTTCGGCGTGCGGCGCCTCGGTGCCGGGGGCGCCGGCGTCGGCACCGGTGTCGGGGGTGATCGCGGTCGCGGTGCCGGCCCCGAACGGCACCCGATCCGCCACCGTCCCTGCCGTACCGGCGAGTTCACCCGTCCACGCGGCGGCACCCGGGAGGCCCACGCCGGCCGGGCCGGTCGCGGCCGTCTCCCGTGCGGTCGCCTCCTGTCCGCTCGGGGTGGCCTGCGGGTGCATCCGGCGCAGTCGGCGCGAGGGCGACGGCCGCCGGGACCCCATGGGCCACAGCTCTTCTCGTACCGGACGCGCCGCCCGCGTGGGCAGGCCGCCCTCCGGCGCGGTGACCGGCGGGAAACGGACGAACCCGACCTCGGCCTCAGCCTCCCCGCCGACCTCGGCACCGCCGTCGGTCTCGGTCCCGCCTCCGGCCTCCCCGTCCTGGCCGTGGTCACGGACGGGCGCGGGCGCGAACGTATCCGCACCGTCCCCGGCCGCCTCACCGAGCAGCGCCCGTACCTCCGCGACCGGCCGACGGCACGCGGCCGCCAGCTCGGCGACCGAGCGGCCCTGGGCGCGTGCGGCCCGCAGCCGTTCGGCGAACGCCGCCCGGAGGCGCGCCGCGGTCGGATCGCCGTCCGTGGTGGAGTGATCCGTCGCGGGGGCTGCTGCCGGGAGGACGTACGCATCCGCGTCGTCCCGGCTGCGCGGCTGCGGCACCGAGTCGTGACGGGACAGGGAGCCCTGGCGGATCACCCCGCCGGAGGAACCGGACGCGGACGCGCCGGCCTCGGCGGCGGTCGCGATCGAGCACATCGGGGCGGCCGTGGCGGCCGTCCCGGGTACGGCGGGTGGGGGTGGGGATCCGGCGCTGTCCCCCGGCGGGCCGGGCAAGGACGGATCGGTCGGGGCGGGGTGGAGCGAGGTCATCGGCGGGCCCTTCGGGGGACGGTCTCGACGATCCTCCCGCACCGCGCGACCAGCTCCAAGCGCCGAACCCGGCGGTGTGCGCGAGACCACCGCGGGACCATCGCGAGCCCGCTGCGGGATCACTGGGGGATCACTGGGGGACCCCTGCGGAGATCATCGTGAGATCACTTCGGCAACCGTCGCGAGATCGTCGTGAGATCGCCAAGGCACCACCAAGGCGCCACCAAGGGATCACCACCACGCCGTCGTCGCACCGCCGTGGCGCCACGTCCGCGGTATCACGGCCGCGCCACCTCGCCCCTTCCCGGGATGCCAGATCAACTGCCGGGTGCGACAAGCCCCTTGAGGTCGGCGAGCACCGCGTTCGCCGCCATGACGCCGAGCCCGAGGAACCACGTCTCGTCCGAAACCGGCCGGGCCTGACCGGACTTGACCGCTCCGAGCGTCTTCCCGAGGGCGCCGCCCAGCATCGCGTCCTGGTTGGTCGAACCGGGGCTGCCGTACACGCCGTAGAAGATCCAGTCGGCGTCGGCCTTGTCGATCTGCTCCGGGCTGACCTCGACCGCGAGCTCCTTGACCTGCTCGATCTGCGGCTGCGGCAGCGGCACGTCGGTGAGGATGGTGCCGTTGAAGGAGGGCTTGGCGTAGAGCCGGGTGCGGCCCGGCATGAGGCGCAGCGGCGTGATGGTGGGCCGCTTGTCGCCGAACATGTCGCCGAGTTTGGCGCCGATCGCGGTGGCCGCCGCCTGGTAGTCGTCGAGCTGCGTCTTGGCCTCGGCTTCCAGGCCGAACGTGCTCGCGTTGAGCAGGAAGTTCTGCTTCCAGGGGTAGCCGGGGCGCAGTGAGAAGACGGTCGGGGCGATCTTGGACAGTTGCGCGTACTGGTCCTGGGTGCGCAGTTGGCGACCGAGGATGAGGTCCGGCTTGAGTGCGGCGATCGCTTCCAAGTTGAGGCTGCTCGGCGCCGCGCTGATGACCGGCTACGGCCTGGTGCGGCCGGAGTTCCTCCGCGGCGAGACGCTGCGCAAGGAAACCCCCGCGCTGGTGGTGGAACGACGCTAATCTTGAGCGCATGAAGCGCTTCGTGGGCCTGTGCTGGTGGCCGTCCTAGGACGGCCACCAGCACTCGCCTGACCAGGGCCGTCCGGGATGGACGGCCCTGTTGCGTTTCCCCGCTCTCCCGCGGGACGGGCCCCTCGCCCCGGACGGCCGCCACCACCGCCGTACCGAGGAGAAACCGTGACCGTCGAGACCATCGCCACTGCCGACACCGCAGCCGCTGCCACCGCCGCCGCCACTGCCGTGGCCGAGCCCGGCGCCGCTACCGCCGCCGCTGCCGGCGCCGATCCCGCGCTCATCGACGACCCGACCGCCCACCGCGTCCTCACCGGGGACCGCCCCACCGGCCCGCTCCACCTCGGCCACTACTTCGGCACCCTGCGCAACCGCGTCCGGCTGCAGGACCAGGGCGTCGAGATGTTCGTCGTGGTCGCCGACTACCAGGTCATCACCGACCGCGACCTCGCCGACCGGCTCGCCGAGCACACCGAGAACCTCGTCCTCGACTACCTCGCGGCCGGCCTCGACCCCGAGCGGGCCACGATCTTCGCCCACAGTGCCGTCCCCGCCCTCAACCAGCTGCTGCTGCCGTTCCTCAGCCTGGTCAGCGTCGCCGAACTGAACCGCAACCCCACCGTCAAGGACGAGATCGCCCACTCCCGCCAGTCCGCCGTCAGCGGACTGATGTTCACCTACCCCGTCCACCAGGCCGCCGACATCCTCTTCTGCAAGGCCGACCTCGTCCCGGTCGGCCAGGACCAGCTGCCCCACCTCGAAGTCGCCCGCACCATCGCCCGCCGCTTCCACGAGCGCTACCCGCACGCCGACGGCAGCGCCGTCTTCCCCCGCCCGCAGGCCCTGCTCTCCGACGCCCCGATGCTGCTCGGCACCGACGGCGGAAAGATGAGCAAGAGCCGGGGCAACGCCGTCGCCCTCGGCGCCACCGAGGACGAGACCGCCCGGATTTTCCGCGGCGTCAGGACCGACGCCGACCGCCGCATCGGCTACGACCCTGTCGACCGGCCCGAGGTGTCCAGCCTCGTCCTGCTCGCCGCGCTCTGCCAGGACCGCGCCCCCGAGGCCGTCGCCGAGGAGATCGGCGACGGTGGAGCCGCCGTGCTCAAGCGCGTCGTCACCGAGTCCGTCAACGAGTACCTCCGCCCGCTGCGCGCCCGCCGCGCCGAACTCGCCGCCGACCGCGGCCACCTGCGGCAGGTCCTGCGCGACGGCGCCGAACGCGCCAACGCCGTCGCGGACGCCACCCTGGCGGAGGTCCGAGAGGTGATGGGCGCGGTGATCTGAAGGGCCATCACCCGGCGGGGCCGCGTCTCGCGGGTGCCGTCCCTTGGGCGCCGACCCGCAGACATCGGCGTAACGATGCGAGGGCATATCGTCACCGGGCGGCCGCGACCACATCGCGGCCGCCCGTGCCCTACCCCGCTCCCGCGCCCGAAAGGCGGCCCGGCCCATGGACCAGAACCCGACCACACCCGGCCAGGGGCTGACCCGCCCGCCGCACCTGCGCCCCGGCGACCACATCGTCGTCGTCGCCCCCAGCGGCCCGATCGACTCCGAACGCCTCACCGCCGGCTGCGCGATCCTCCACTCCTGGGGACTGCGGGTCACCGTCGCCCCGCACGTCCTCGACACCCACCCCACCCTCGTCTACCTCGCCGGTACCGACGCCGACCGCACGGCCGACCTCCAGAACGCCTGGCTCGACCCCACCGTCGACGCCGTCATCTGCGCCCGCGGCGGCTACGGCGTGCACCGCATGGTCGACCTGCTCGACTGGACGGCGATGCGCGCCGCCGCACCCAAGCCCTTCATCGGATTCAGCGACGTCAGCTCCCTGCACGAGGCCTTCGCCCAGCGCCTCGGCCTCGCCACCCTGTACGGGCCGATGGCCGCCGCCGGCTCCTTCATCTCCGACGGCCCCACCGCCGAACACCTGCGCCGCACCCTCTTCGACCCCGCCACGACCACGGTCCTCACCTCGGCCACCGCCGCACCGCTCATCCCCGGCCGGGCCCGCGGTGTCACCGCCGGAGGATGCGCCCATGTCCTCGCCGCCGAGCGCGGCACTCCCGCCGCCCGACCCACGTACGCGGGCAGCATCCTCGTGCTCGAGGACGTGAACGAACACCCGTACCAGCTCGACCGCCTCCTCACCCAGTTCCTGCGCTCCGGCGCCCTCGACGGCGTGGCCGGCATCGCCCTCGGCTCCTGGGAGGGCTGCGGGCGGCCCGAGCGGATCCGCGAGCTGATGCTCGACCGGCTCGGTGGGCTCGGCATACCGGTGCTCTGGGAACTGGGGTTCGGACACTGCCCCTCCACCCTCACCGTCCCGCTGGGCGTCCCCGCCCTGCTCGACGCCGACGCCGGCACGCTCACCCTGGACCTGCCCGCGCTGGCCGAGCGGCCCCGCTGACCGCAGCGTCATCGAACGCCCGGTTCCGCGGACACCCGGTGAGTAAGGTGCGGCCATGAACGAGGACCGCCTCACCGCCCTCGCCCTCGGCTTCCTCCGCGGCCAGGGCAGCAACGCCCGTACGATCCTCGGACTTGCCGGCCCGCCGGGCGCCGGCAAGTCCACCCTGGCCCGCCACCTGGTCGCCGAGGTCGAGCGCGCCGAAGGACCCGGCACCGCCGCCTACGTCCCGCTCGACGGCTTCCACCTCTCCGGCGCCCAGCTCGACCGCCTCGGTCTGACCCACCGCAAGGGCGCCCCGGCCACCTTCGACGCCCACGGCTACGTCGCCCTGCTGCGCCGCATCGCCGCCGACCGCTTCCAGGACATCTACGTCCCGGACTTCGACCGCACCCTGGACGAACCGGTCGCCGCCCGCCACGTGGTCCGCCCGCAGAGCCGGCTCGTCATCACCGAAGGCAACTACCTCGCCTCCGCCGACTCCCCCTGGCCGGACGCCCGCCGCCTGCTGCGCGAACTCTGGTACGTCCACACCGACGACGCCGTCCGCGAGGAGCGCCTGCTCGGCCGCCACCGCGCCGGCGGCCGCGACGAAACCACCGCCCACCAGTGGGTCACCGGCAACGACCACCCCAACGGCGAGTACGTGAAACCCGGCCGGGCGCTCTGCATCCGGACCGTCCCCGGGACCGGTTTGCCTCCGGCGCCGGACAGGCGTAGTGTTCTCTAGTCGCTCGGCAGGGAGCACCGGACACGCATCGGCGCGGACGGTCCCGGGGCGGCCAATCCTCTGAAACACCACTTCCCAGGTTCGGGCTGGGTTGCGTCTGCATTTGTGCGTCGCGGCTCGGTTCTTAATTCGGCGTGTTCGTTTTATCGGATTGCGGCTGGATTCGCTTTTCGGAGCGGGGATCGGCTAGAGTTTGAAACGTCGGACAGGGCGTCAAGCCCCGGAAGACACCGGCGAGTTGGATGAACGAAGCCCCGGAAACGGAGCGGAAAACATCTGATAAGCTGGGAACACGAAAGAACGAAGCCCGGAGGGTCCGCTGGAAGGCGGTCCGAAGGAAGCGTCCGTTCCTTGAGAACTCAACAGCGTGCCAAAAGTCAACGC